>NZ_CP127247.1:3899168-4212686 GCF_030285785.1 Parasedimentitalea psychrophila
ATTACCCGGACAGAAGTTGTCACCGGCTGGTTCGCCAGCGCCGTGAAGGCGGGGGCAAAGCTCTGATGATCGACCACCAGGCTATCAGAAATGTGACCGCTCTTGCGGCCGACATTGGGGGCACCAAAATCCGTGTTTCACTGGTGCGTGGAGAAGAAGAGCTGGACACACGCCTGTTGCCGACGGAGCAGGAGATCGGCCCCGAGGGCTGGCTGCAGCATATTCGTCAGGCGGCACAGGACTGGGCAGGGCGCTTTGAATGTCTCGGTGTCGCGGTCACCGGCCAGATCGACGGCACCATGTGGAAGAGCGTCAATCCGCAGGTTCTGTCTGTGGGGGGGGCCTTTCCACTGGTCTCTGCTTTGTCGGAGATTTGCGACCACGTGATTGCCAGGAATGACGCCCAGGCGGCGGCTTGGGCGGAACATATCTATGGCGCGGGTAAAGGCCTTGATCTTGTCTATCTTACAATTTCCACCGGATTGGGCGGCGGCATTGTTTGTAACGGCAAATTGTTGCGGGGCCACCGGGGGCTGGCGGGGCATTTTGGCCAGATCTCGCCGGCACTCGCTGACATCAATGGCTCAGACGAGCCGTTTGAAAAATCCGCAACCGGGCGCTGGATGGCCCATGAGGCCGCCAAACAGGGTCTGGATATATCGGCCAAAGATATATTCGAGAACATGGTAGCCGGTGACGCATGGTCGAGACAGATCATCGTGACCTCGGCCCGGCGTGTGGCAAACCTATGCCGCGATATCCAATATACCCTAGACCCCGAGGTGATCGTAATTGGCGGGGGAATTGGTTTGGCGACAGGCTACATCGACGACGTTCAAAACGCCTTGTTATCGACCGATCCGTCTCAGGCAATGACCATTCGCACGTCCGCATTCAAAGACCGGGCGGGAATAGTCGGCATCGCCGCGCTAGCGGCACAATCTCATTTGCAACGTGGAGGAAACGATGAGAAAATCTAACAAATACCTGGCGACTGCTGCGGCGGCGCTTCTGACGGTACTGCCCTCTTTGGCAAGCGCCGAGGTGACGGTGCTCGGATGGCCAGGCGGCCCGGAAGAAGTGGCGCTTCGTGCGGCGAGCAAGCTGTATAACAGCAAGGCGGATGTCAGCGAAGACAACAAGGTCGAGTTGATCTTCTTTAGCCGCGACGGTTTTTACGACAAGCTGCAAGCGGATCTTGCGGCGGGCACCGACGCCTTTGATGCCAATCTTCTGGCCACCTATTCGATCGGCCGCTACGCCCCTTACCTCAAGCCGGTCACATTGTCGGACAATGCGGCTGAAGTGTTTGGCGATGCGGTGCTGAAAACTATGCAGTTTGAGGGCCAGCAGTTCGGGGTGCCGACGGATCTTTCGCTGCATTTCCTGTACTATCGCACCGACCTGATCCAGGAACTGTTGGAGGATGCGTCTCAACACGAAAAATATGGCGATATCTCTGAGGAATATCTGGGGGTTCGGCTGTCGCCCAAAGATCCCGACAACTGGACCTGGCAGGATTTTGCCGCCAACGCATTGTATTTCACCAAATCGGTCAATTCGGACAGCCCAACCCGTTACGGCACCGTGCTTCAGTTGAAAAACCTGCTGTTCAACATGATGGTATTCCATTCGCTGCCACGTGCTTATGGGGCGGATTGGATGGACGGGGATGGCAATATCACCGTTGACTCCGAAGCCTTCCGAGAGGCGCTTGGCCTGTTCAAGATCCTGGTCGATGCCGGTGCTACTCCAAAAGACTCGTTCTCCTACGAATATGCCGAAGCAAATGCGGCGTTTGGTGCCGGTCAAGTTGCAGCCATGATGCAATGGAATGCGGCTGCCGCAGATCTGACGGATGCGGACAAAACGCCGGTAACCGCCACAGTAACCGCAACAATTGCACCGCCGACAGGACCCGAAGGTCGCTTTACGCATGTGCATGGGCTGGGTCTTGGCGTGAATGCCAGCGGCAAAAATGTAGCCGGTGCAGAGGCGTTCGTTCAATGGCTGTCAACGGCCGAAGCGGCAACGACATATGCGCTGAACGGAGGCGCACCGGGCCTGTCGGCTAATGTTGTCGCCGGTATCGCCAGCGAACGGCCTGATCTGGTGCCATTGGGACAGTTCGCGTCCAATTATGGCTTTGTTATGAATGGCGGAACCTCGGCAAAAGCCCTGTCGGTATATGAACTCCAAGCCAAAGAATTCACCGGGTTTCTGTCCGGCGGTCAATCTTTGGATGAGGCTCTGGCGAAAACAGCCACTGGCATGGCCGAACTCCTGAAGTAAGCCATTATTGCAGCTGGTCTGAGGGCAGACTGGCTGCAAACTCTCCTGATTAGGAATGGATCATGTCTCCAAAAATCGAAAATCGCATTCTGGCGACCCCCATCGTTCTGTTCCTGCTGGTGATGCTTGGATTTCCGGCTGTGCTCGACATCCTGTACAGCTTTTCCGAAGTTTCATTTGAGAATCTCAGAGCCCCGACACTGAATGGCGGCAAGAATTTCGTCAAGGTTGTCAATGACCCCGAGTTTTGGGCAGCCTCTTGGTTCTCGCTCAAATTTGGCGTCGCAACGGCGCTGAGCGAATGCATCCTGGGCCTGGTTCTGGCGGTCTATCTGGCACCGATCATCCGCAAGAACAATTGGATGATTGCGGTGTTGATCATGCCGATGATTATTGCGCCTGCGATGATGGGGCTGATGTATCGCCTTGTTTTACATGAATTCGTCGGCTCGCTGCCGCATTATCTGTACCTGTGGCTTGGTGACAGCCCTGCCTTTCTCAGCCGTGAAAACGTATTTCTGACGGTGTTTACAATCGAAACGCTGCAATGGACCCCCTTTGCCTTCCTGCTGTTTTACATGGCCTATGAGGCCATCCCAAGCGAGATGCGCGAGGCAGCCGCAGTTGACGGCACCCGCCCGTGGCGCATGTTCTGGTTCATCGAAGTGCCACAGATGGCGCCCACCCTGGCGGTGGCGTTCTTTATTCGCTTCATCGACGGGTTCCGGGTGTTTGACAATATCTTCGTGCTCACGGGTGCCGGTGCGGGCGGATCGACGACCTCGCTCTCGATCTATATCTACTTGTCCTTCTTCAGATCAGGAGACATCGGCAAAGCGCTGGCGGCCTCGGTCATTCTGTTCTGCGTCGCCTTTGTCATCCTGTTCTTCGCCGGACGGGTTCTGCGGAGGGACCGGGCATGAAAAACAAATACAAGGATCTGCCGCGCTGGGCCGTCTTTGCAATAGCCGCTTTTGTGATGAACTTCCCGGTTATTTCAACGCTCTCTGCCGCCCTCAAGACTAATGCAGAGATCAGCAGAAACCCCGGTCTCTGGGTGAACGCCCCGACGCTCGAAAACTTTGCCGTGGTGCTGGAAGTCACCGAACGGCTGAATATTTTCAGCTATCTGCACAATAGTCTGGTTGCCTCGCTTATTGGTTCGATTTTGCCGATCATGGTCTGTTTTCCGATGGCCTATGCGGTGGCCCGTCGCGGCTATGGCACCAATGTGATCTTTCCAACTGTGGTGAACCTGCGGGCGATGCCGTTGATCATCTTCGCGATCCCGCTCTATATGATGTATCAGACGGTTGGATTGCTGGATACAAGGCTGGGGTTGGGGCTTATCCTGGCGGTGGTCAATCTGCCGCTGGCGCTGTTGCTGCTGATCAATGCGATCAACGATGTTCCCTATGAACTTGATGAGGCCGCGCGGATGGACGGCGCCCGCATATTTACCATCCTGGTCAAAATCGTCTTCCCGATCTGCCTGCCGGCGCTGGCGACGGTTTTCATCTTCAGCTTCATTACCGCCTGGAACGAGTTTCTGTTTGGCCTGATGCTGACCACCTCCGAGGCTGTTCCGATGACAGTTGGCGCCTCGTTCTTCTTTTCGTCCGGCGGCGGCGGTGTTCAGTGGGGGGTCGCGGCGGCGGTGATCATTGTCGCGTCCCTGCCACCGGTGGTGCTCGGTATTTTGATGTACAAGCACATCAGTCGCTCGATGACTGCAGGCGCGGTAAAAGGATAAGACATGAAAGTCCTGATTTTTGATACGGTTACATCCGCCGTCGAGGCGGTGGCGGATAGGCTGGCTGGCAAGGTCGCCGGTAAGCCAGACTGCGTTTTGGGTCTTGCGACCGGCGGCACCGTGGAACCGGTTTATGAGGCGCTGGTCGCCAGATATGAGGCAGGCCGAGTTCGTTTCGACCAAACCCATACCTTTAACCTCGACGAATATGTCGGGCTGGAGCCGACGCACCCGATGTCCTACCACAGCTATATGGCCCGGCATTTGTTTGACCGCACCGATTTTCGCGCCTGCAACACCCACATTCCTCATGGAAACGCAGCCGACCCTGCAGCCGAGGCGGATCACTATGAGCGGCTGATCAAGGGTCGGGGTGGCATAGATCTGCAGCTTCTGGGGGTTGGCGAAAACGGCCATATCGGGTTCAATGAACCGACCTCTAGCCTGTCGTCGGTCACCCGGTTGAAAACACTTGCTCCAGAGACCGTGCGGGCCAACAGCCGTTACTTTGAGCACCAATCGGATGTTCCGCAGGTGTCCATCACCATGGGCATTGCCACGATCCTGCAGGCTGATGAAATTGCGCTGCTGGCAACCGGCTCAAACAAGGCCAAAGCGGTAAGGGATCTGATCGAAGGCCCGTTGAGCGCCATGTGCCCGGCCAGTGCGCTTCAGCTGCACCAAAAAACCGAAGTTTATATAGATGCGGAGGCCGCAGCAGAGCTGTCGTTGCGGGACTATTACGAAGCCGTTCACCCCGGCGGCAAGATTGGCCACCCATGAGCCGCATCCGCCAGATATTCGCAGAAACCCTATACGATGGTGAGAGTAGTTCCGCCTTGCACAACCGCGTTGTTCACCTTGACGGTGACCGCATCTGCAGGGTTGAGAAGGCGGAGCCGGATATGGCGCGCAGCCCGGATCTGCTTGCGACTAAGATACTTGCGCCCGGGTTCATCGACATCCAGATCAATGGGGCTGGCGATGTGATGTTCAACGACGCCCCGTCGCTCCGGACAATAAGAACCATGTGTCATGCGGCCAGAAAAGGCGGGACGGCCTATCTGCTTCCAACCTTTACAACGGCCAGCAACCAGAGCTTTTCCAAGGCGATCGACGCGGTCCGGGACGCCCTGAGCGATGCGGTTCCCGGGGTCTTGGGCCTCCACCTCGAAGGCCCGTTTCTAAGCCCTGAGAAACCGGGAATTCACCCGCCAGAATTTATCCGCCCGCTGGAAGCCGGTGATGTTGCGCTGCTGCGGCAGGCAACCACCGGCATCAGACTTATTACCCTGGCACCGGAAGAAGACAAAATAGGCGCCGTAAAGGCGCTGGCAAGTGCGGGCTGGGTGGTCTTTGCGGGCCATAGCAATGCCACTGCAGATCAAATGCATCAGGCGCAAGAGCAGGGGCTCTCCGGGGCGACGCATCTGTTCAATGCGATGTCTCAGATCACGGTTCGCGAACCCGGTGTCGCCGGGGCCATTATCAACAGTCCAACGGCGGTTGCGGGGATCATTGCGGATGGGCACCATGTCCACCGGCTGAACATCAAGATGGCCTTTGACATGATGGGGCCCGAGCGTCTGATCCTGGTGACCGACGCGATGCCAACCCTTGCCGGGCAGGCCGAGCGGTTTGAGATTGCTGGCAACAAGATCTCCCTTCGTGAAGGACGGCTTGTCGATAAAAATGGAACCTTGGCGGGGGCGCATCTTGCAATGGATCAGGCGGTCCAAAACATGGTGAATTTTCTGGGCATCGACACCGGCGATGCAATCAAGATGGCCTCGGCTGCGCCGGCAGGCGCTTTGGGTCTGGCTGGCGAACTTGGCAAGATCAAACCCGGCTACCGGGCAAGCTTTACGCTGCTGGACCAGGCATTGAACGCCGCTGGCGTGGTGGTGGACGGGCATTATTACCAAAACGACGAACCCGCAGTTGAGCCTGCTGAAATCGAACAATCTGGAGGCCTCTAATGGGTACGATTGAACTAAAGAACGTCACCAAAAGCTTTGGACCGGTCGCGGTCATCAAGGGCGTCAGTCTGACCGCCGAAGAGGGCGAATTTGTCGTTTTCGTCGGCCCGTCCGGTTGCGGAAAATCCACATTGCTGCGTCTCATCGCCGGTCTGGAAGAGACCTCTGGCGGCAGCATCCACATTGATGGAAAAGACGTCACCGAGCTGGATCCCTATCACCGCGGTCTGTCGATGGTGTTTCAGTCCTACGCGCTTTACCCGCATATGACTGTATACGGAAACATTGCGTTTGCGCTGAAAACGGCCGGGATCGCCAAGCTCGAAATTGACCGCAAGGTTCGGGCCGCCGCCGAGACGTTGAAACTGACACCCTACCTGGACAGAAAGCCAAAGGACCTGTCGGGCGGCCAACGGCAACGGGTGGCCATTGGGCGGGCCATTGTTCGGCAACCAAAGGGATTTCTGTTTGATGAGCCGCTGTCCAATCTGGATGCCGCGCTGCGCACCCAAACCCGGATCGAGATCGCCAATCTGCACAAAGAGCTGGGCGCAACGATGGTCTATGTGACACATGATCAAATCGAGGCGATGACTCTTGCCGATAAGATCGTGGTGCTGAACGATGGCGAGGTGATGCAGATCGGATCGCCGAAAGAGCTGTATAACGCTCCCAAAAACACGTTTGTCGCGCAGTTCATTGGCAGCCCCAAAATGAACCTGCTGCCGCGCGCCAGCTACGATGGGGCCGCAATGCACTACGGGGACGGTGTCAAAATTGATATTGGTCCCATGGATGGAACCCCGTCTATCGTCGGCGTCAGACCCGAAGACATAAGCCTTTGCCCGCTCGGTGAGGCCGAACTATCGGCAACCGTCACGCACAACGAATTTCATGGTGCGGACAACAATGTCTTTGTTTCAGTTCCGGGCATCGGCTCTCTCAATGTTCGTGCCAATGGCAAGCTTGATTTACAGAGTGACCAACCTGTGGGGCTGGTATTGGATAAATCTCAGTTGCATTATTTTGATGAAAATGGGGTTCGGATTTAGTCAGTTGTGATCGGTGATAATTGACACTCTGCCTCGGTGCAGCAAACGGACATCCGGCCACAAAGGCCGGATGTCCGCGAGAGCGTTTTCAATAGGCGTAGATGTCAGGCCGCCTTAGAGATCCTGTTGTGGCTGGGTTTTTCCCGGCGAAAACGGGCCATCAGGTCTGACAGTTTCACGGAGTCCGAGTGCAGCAAATAACCAGCAGCAGTGGCCTGTTCTACCATGGCGGCATTCTGCTGGGTCACTTGATCCAACTGCGCGACACCCGTATTGATTTCGCCAAGACCCGTCGATTGCTCAGCAGCCCCTTCCGCGATATCGGAAATCAGGTTTGAGATGTGGTTGACCCGCTGCACAATACTGTCAATGGATTCACCCGCTTTTCCCACCAAATTGACCCCATGATCGACCTGTCGGGAACTCTCTGTGATCAGAGATTTGATCTCAGTAGCGGCATCGGACGAGCGCTGTGCAAGCCCTCTGACCTCCGAGGCAACCACGGCAAACCCTCTCCCCGCTTCACCGGCGCGCGCCGCCTCTACGCCGGCATTCAAGGCCAGCAAATTGGTTTGAAAGGCAATATCGTCGATCAGGCCGATGATTTGAGATATCTGTGCCGAGGAGGACTCGATGGCCGTCATCGCTGACACCGCACTCTTCACGATTTCACCGGAGTTTTCGGCTTCATGACGCGCTTCACCCATCGCGTTTTCTACGCTGCGTGCCCCTTCAGCTGCCGAGGTGACGGAGACTGTCAATTCTTCCAAAGCAGCGGCCGTTTCCTCAAGCGTTGCCGCCTGACTTTCTGTGCGGCTGGACAGATCATCCGAGGCCCGGCTGACTTCAGTGGCACCATTGTTGATGCTGCTGGTGGCTTCCATTACCTGCTCAATGGTCTCGCGAAGGGCGTCCACAGTGACGTTGAAGTTGACGCGCAACTGATCATAGTCCTCAGGAAAGCTCTTTTCGATGGTGCAATCCAAACTGCCTTGAGCCATTTCACGCAGATGCTCTCCGACAATGGCCACCACATGTTCCGCGTCCTTTTGGCTTTGAATTGCCCGTGCCTCGGCGTGTTCGGCGGCGGCCGCCTGGGCCCGCGTCGTTTCCTGTTGGCGTATCAACTCAGCAGAGCCAGCCTCGCTTTTCAACAGGCTCATCAAAAGCACCCCTGATTCCAGCAGAACAATGGTGGCATGCAAGGCAGTCCGCAGCAAATTTTGCATCAGATCGCCACTTGGGTAGACCAGTTTGGGCAGCAGGAGGCTGAAGGAAATGTGGTGCAAGGCAACCAGGACCGTGGCAAAGATCAGCGCCCGTGGATTGGACAGCGTTGACACGATGGCGAGGATTGCAAAGAACATCATATGTGAATCAAGCTGCCAAGCATGACCTTGCAGTGCGGCTGTAAACAGAATGCAGTGGCCGACAAAACAGAAACTTAACACGTAGTCTCTGGTTGAATGCGGCATCATCTTTGACAGATAGGCCAGCACGCCAAGGGTTGCGCTCAGAAACGCAAGCAACCAAAAATTTGCCGCGTCATTTATGTAAAACGCCGCCAGCGCCGGGGCCGGCATTAACAGCCAGCTTGTAAATTGCTGAATTCTGCGTTCGCTGGCAAAATTCGTCGTCGGGTCGCTCTCTTGCCCCATGGGAGCCGTCAGATTGAGCATAATTCTAGAACCTCTTTTCCGTTGATAACCAGCCAAGCGCCATTTGAGTAAAGGCGGTCAACACTTTGATCACTGTCCAATGCAACAAGCACACCAAGTGGGGCCCGCTCGGGGGCAATTTCCTGCACACCGGATTTTTCGGCGATCTGAGCCGCATTCGGCCCCCAGGGTGCCGAAATCACCAATGCGACTTGCCCGGCCTTGGGTCTGCCTTGCGAAGTTAGCATCAGGATCGGTGAGATCATTACGATAACGCCAGCCGCTATGATTAGAGTTACATTTGACATCTCATTCCCTCCACAGAGGACCCTTGCAGGAAGACCCTTATGAAATCGTTTAGAAACCTCGCAGGCTTTGACCACTGAATGTCTAAAATTTTTGATGGTAGAAAATCATTTTTTGACGAGGAATCGGCGCCTTTGCCGCGCGCTCCTGCTGCCACCGGCATTTGATGATCGCGGTGGGCAGTTGGTACAGGCGGCTACAGGCGGCTGGCCCTGTTCGACTTTCCGGGCGACCGCGTAGAACACGTCAATAAATATGGCAAATACACATTTGCAGAACCCATCGCGGGCCGTAGTATCGCGGTGTACGAAAGCGGTGGTGTAAACGATCCCGCATTCTGGCTCACGCAGCTCCCGGCGGGTTGTCACTGATTGACCGGTACTCCGCGACCCCCACGGCGGGTATGGTTGCCCATATTTCCAACACCCAAAACACTGGCTGGATGGTGGGGAATTGTGAGTTGGCGCTCTGCGACGGCCTGACAGATCGCAGCGGGACGGACACAGCAGTCACAGACGATGAAGTGGCTATTATCACGGTGATTGCTGCGGGCGGTGAACAAAAGAAAATCACTGCATCTGGCGGACCCATTACCGCCCCGATTACGACTGGCAGTGTCATATATGGCTGGGAGGAGATCGCAGGCATCTTGCATTTCCGGCCGGGCAGCGGCTGGGTTGGCGTATCTGAAGGCGCCGGCATATTGACCATCGCCAGCGGAACCACATTCGCAACGCTCCGTTACACCAATGGGGCAGCACCAAGTGCCGCCCAGAGTGCCAGGATGTATGCCGATGAGCTGCCGCAGCTCATCGAGCCGG
Source organism: Parasedimentitalea psychrophila (assembly GCF_030285785.1). Lineage (NCBI taxonomy): Bacteria > Pseudomonadati > Pseudomonadota > Alphaproteobacteria > Rhodobacterales > Paracoccaceae > Parasedimentitalea > Parasedimentitalea psychrophila. Next base: position 3,909,030 of record NZ_CP127247.1, read on the forward strand.
GCACCGGACAGCGGGCGCTGGGCTGGTTGATGGGGGAGGGCTGGTTGATGGGGGGGCTGGCCATTGCGCGGCCGCCCAAATATCGGCAAGGACCGCATCACAGTCGCCCAGATACTAAAACCACCCTATGCGGTCTGCAACCGCACCGCGTTGAAAATGAGGGGATCACCGCGCGGTCTCGGTGAGTGAATGGAAAAAGGGCAGGGATCAAACCCCGCCCTTTTGGTGAAATTGACCCAATCCGGACCACTCTGCGGGCCAACCCGATTAGAAAATAAACCAAAGCGCCACGGTCGACCGCGCCGGCCTTCGATGCGGTCGACACATATGTATAGTCGCGAACCCTCAGCCGGTTGGGCGCAGCGCCCGATTTGCCCGACCGGCTGCCCTGGGGCTAGAAATTCTCCCACATGTTGCCTGCCGCATTGGCGACCTTGCGGGGCTGGGAGGGGCTCTCCTCCAGGGCCCAGTCGTCTTCTGGATCGATGGCTGGCGACACTGGGCTGGCATGGTCGGGGCTGGCATAGCCAGTGTTGGCAGCAAAGGCATTGGCCACCCTGGTGTCGCCGTCATCAATTTTGAAATGAGCCACCAGCCTGGACAGTTTGCTGGCGTCGGAATTGAGGATATGGCTGGCTGCGGTCGCTTGTTCTACCATTGCAGCATTCTGCTGGGTCACTTGATCCAGTTGGGTCACCCCGATGTTGATCTCAGCCAAGCCGGTGGATTGGTTCACAGAGCCGACCGCCATTTCAGAAACCAGATGAGAAATCGTGCCCACGCGATCGACGATCGTATTCAGCGCCACGCCTGCCTTGCTGACCAGAACAACGCCGCGCTCAACCTGCTTGGAGCTGTCGTCTATCAGCGCCTTGATCTCTGTGGCCGCATCAGACGATCGCTGCGCCAGAATGCGGACTTCCGAGGCCACCACAGCAAAGCCCCGACCGGCGTCACCGGCGCGCGCAGCTTCGACACCGGCGTTCAAGGCCAACAGGTTCGTCTGAAAGGAAATATCATCAATCACGCCAATAATCTGTGAAATATAGCGGGCCGACCCTTCGATCTCGGTCATGGCGGACACCGCATCTTGCACGACTTTGCCGCTTTCTTCTGCCTCCTGTTTGGCTTCGTTGACGATGGATTCAACGCTTCGGGCCCCCTCGGCCGCCGATTTGACGCTGGTGGTCATTTCTTCCAATGCGGCGGCGGTCTGCTCCAGAGTTGCCGCCTGGCTTTCGGTGCGACGGGACAGATCATCTGAAGACTGGCTGATCTCGGTGGCCCCATTGCGGATGCTTTCAGAGGATCCGACAACTTCATGAACGGTTGTTTTCAGACTTTCCAGAGTCTGATTGAAGTCATCGCGCAATTTGACATAGCCATCGCTCATATCGTCATGAATCCGCACCGTCAGGTCGCCTTTTGACAACCGTTCCAGACCATCGCCGATGGCTGTGACGGCGGCGGTCTGCTCCTCCTGGCGGGCTTGGCGTTCAATTTCGACAGCTTTGGACATCTCATCTTTTTCGACAAGCCCGTTGCGGAAAACGGACAGCGCCTGCGCAATGCGATAGATTTCATCGCTGGCGCGGTCGAAGCCGGTGACCGGGCTTAGATCTCCTGCGGCCAGATGTTCGGTGGTTTCGCTGATTTTGGCAAGTGGCCGAGTGATCAGCAGCTTGGTTAGCAATAATGACAGGACCAGCACCGCAGCGGACACCCCGAGGAGAATTTCCATTTGCTGTTTGGCCCCAAGCACGTCGGCGGTCACGGCTCCAGCCATATCAGAGATGGCTGACTGGCTGTCGCCGTTGAGACTGGCGGACCGCTGCGCGATTTGTGACACGGCTTGTGCCGCAGCCTGTGAGGTCTCAACCGTTTTGGCCTGCGCCCGGATCGTCGCAATCCGCGAGGCGGCCAGGCCAGTGTCGAAATCCGCCTGAGCCGTAATTCCGTGAATGGACTCGGTTAGCAGCCCGTGCTGAAAACTGACATATTCCCCTAGGGATTTGGCAGCGGTTGTCAGGGGATCAGCAGCAATCTGAACCTGTTCCACCCCGTCTGCCGAGACCACGCGAAGTGCCGCGACCTGCAGGCTGTTGATCAGCGTGTTCATTTCCAGCAATTGGTTGAGAACGCCAACCTCATTGTCCAGCAGGCTTTGCACGGTATCACTGTTGGTGCTGCTGCTTTCCTCGGCGGCCATCGTCAGCTCGAATATGGTATCATCAATCGCGACGATGAGCGCGTTGGCACTGGCGTCGCGGGCGATCAACACTTCCTTGCGCAGTGCCTTTTGCTCAGACCGGCTCGCAACCAGCATTTGCTCAAACACTTTGAATGCAGCCCGGATCGTCTTGGCCCCCTCGGCACTGACGCCCAGAGGCTCGAGGTTTTCAAGAAATGGCACCAGCCGTTCGGCTGAACCGGTCGCGGCCGCTGTCATGCTTTTTTTCGTTGGCACGTCGCGTACCTGGCCAAGACCGAGAGACATGCCCGCCAATAGATTGATATCAGCCTGCGCTTCTAGCAGGCTCTGCAACGCGCTGAATTGTACATCGACCAAGCTGGTGAGGGTGTTTTCAATGGATGCAATGGTGTCCTCTCCACCGACTGTTAGATTGAAGTAGGCAATGTCGGCGGCGTCTAACAGATGAAATTGCAGCTTGCGGCTATGGGTTTGCAGCGCGATGATCTGCGCATTGATTTGCGCATCGCTTACAAAGACCGATTCACGCGCTTTCAGCAATTCTGTCAGGGACTGCGCTGCGTTGGTTGCCAGGGTTTCGAACTCGGGCTGCAGAGTGTCCGGTAGATTTCCGATGCCCTGTTGCAAACGGTTGGCGGCGTCCTCGGCCATCATCCGGCCCTGTTTCAAACCGGCACTGTCGCCAGCCAAAAGTATTTCCGTCATCGATCCTCGTGTGAGACCGGCGGCCTCGGTCAGCACCGCACTGTTTTCCAACTGAGGCAGCATATCGCGGGTCAGCGTCGACATGTCCTGAGAGACGCGTGCAAACACCATCGAGACCAAGACAGCAACCACGGCTGATGCGGCGCCCATGGCGAGAAGGATTAGGGTGATTTTGGCCCCAATACTGGAAAATGGTCTGTAGCCCCGTTTCTGCGGAGGAGAATCTTGTGCTGTCATGATGCCACCTGATCTTGCTGAGTATTCTTCTGGTCTGCCCACAAGGGACAGGCAGACCGTTTGCTATTGAAAATGGGGGTTGGTTATGAGCCGCCCGCGGCGGCGACGGCTTGAAAGCCACCGTCTGAAGTGATGCGGGTCAGAAATACCTCATCCAAGCCCTGGTTGTCACCGGGGCCAAAGCGCATGGTGACGCCGCCGAAATCCACCGTACGCAGCCCGGCAAGTGCTGCCAGAAAGCTCTCCCGGGTGAGGTCGGCGCCGGCGTCGTCCAATGCTTTGAGAGCCAGGCGACCGGTCAGGTACCCCTCAAGAGTTACAAAGCCAGGGTTGGCGGCGGCGTCGACGGCTGTCAGTGCGGCCTGGTATCGTGCAACCACAGGCACCGAGTCATCCCACGGGAAGGGAACCACCTGGCTGATGATCACGTCTTCACCAGCCTCACCCAGTTCTTGCGCCAATGCATCAGAGCCGACAAAGGAGATATTCACGAAGGTCGGGTTGAACTTGATCCTGCGCGCCAGCCGGATGAATTGTGCCACCGGTTTATAAGCGCCAACCATGACCACGGCATCTGGTTTGGCTTTGCGGATGTTCAGCAAGGCCTTTTTAACAGCGGTAGTGTTGCGGGTGTAGCTGCCCTGAGCGGACAATGTCATGCCCCGCTTTTCCAGCGCTGCTGTCACACCAGCCAGCCCAACACGGCCAAATCGACCGTCCTGATAGAGCAGCGCAATCGACTGCATGCCCTGCTGATCTACCAGATATTCGATCCAGGCTTCGGTTTCGGCGAAATAGCTGGCGCGTACATTGAAGACATTGCCGTGGCTTGCGTCCCGCAGAAATTCAGCCCCGGTAAAGGGGCCAACAAACGGCATATTCGCCGCAGTGGTCGCAGGCTGGGTCGCGGCAGTGGTCGCAGTGCCGACTGCTCCGATCAGGCCAAGGTGATTGTCCGCTTCGATCACGGCCCGGACGTGGCCAACGGATCGGTTCGGCTCATAACCGTCATCCAAACTGTCGAGAACAATCAAGCGTCCATGCACGCCACCATTTGCGTTGGCCTCTTCAAAGGCAGCCCGCATGCCCAGACGCATGCCCTGGCCAAGTGCGCCTGCCGGGCCGTCAAGTGCTGCAACTTGGGCAAACGTGACCTGCACGTCAGTGACGCCCTGCCCAGCGCCACTAAGAGAGGGCAACAGGCCCAGTAGGGCTGCTGCGAGTACCGATTTGCCACTATACATCAAAGTCTCCAAGTTTTCGGATGTGTTCGGGAGAATGGCGGAGATGAGTTAAGAAAGTAGAAAACCACAATTATTGTTACTGAAACTTTTAAGTTATCAGCCGGAATAGCCGCCAAATAACTGTTCTATATTCTTTTCCGCGAGAGATCGGGCTGTTTGTGGCCTCTCCTCTGATGACATCCACGGTGATGCACCAGACATATGACGGGGCGCAGTCAGTCTGCAATGGCGGTTCAAATAACATGAAAGACGCCACCGATACGGCATAGTTTTGTCATATTGTAATTCCGGAACAGTTGATTCGAGCGGGAAACGACAAGCTGATGGAGCTTTGGCTGCTACAATCGGCAGCATTGACGTCAATTGGTTCCGGTTTTGGCCACAATTGCCGGGGAATTGGGATCTGGCCATTATACCCATATCTTGATCCGGGGGGCGCGGGACTGTTGCAAGCCAAGAAACAATATCAATGCCCGGCAGAAGAAGTTGGACTGAATTTGGATTTTAAATTCGCTAAATCAGTATGTTGGTGGATTTTCTCTGGTATTTCAGGAAACAATCTGGCGGCTACCTTCTGGCCTGGCCCCCTCAGAACCACATATTTTCAATGACCCGAAGGTGAATTGGCTAAATTTTTTTATTGTTGGGTGGCCTGTATAGGGTATTGATCAATCAGCCCATCTTGGGGGGGAAGTCTGCTGGTCGTGGGGGCGACTGCACTTTTTGCATCAGGACGATGTCAAAGACCTGTTTGGTTACAGGGTAGCTGCCGCTGCGCGAAATGCCAAAACGAGACGTATGCAGGCTCTGCCTGTGTGCCTTTACGTATATTTGGCTGGTCGTTCTTTCTATTGTTCATGACGCAGGTGCCGGTCATCGACCGTGTCAGGGTTTGGTCTGCAAGATCCAGAATTATTTATCCGCTGTTTTTTGCGGGTTAGTTGCGTGCCCGTGCCGCAAAGGAGAATGATATGACGTCTGACGTTAATACACTGAATTTGATTTATCTTGGGAATTACGGTCCCTCGGCGTCCAATCCCTTGATCGTTGATCCAGTTGAGAACAATTCGATTGCCGAAGACGCGGCTCTCCTTGAGGGGCTGACGGTAGACTATGAAACACTGCAAATTGTTCAGGCCACAACCTATGACAGCTTCGTGGTGGATGATGATTTTGACGACGACGATGACAACGATGATGACGACGATGATGATGATGCCGGTGACGGTGCTGATACCATCACCTATGACGTGGGCAACGGCGCGGTAACGCAAGAGACGGATGCAACGCTGGAAGGCAAAGTTCTGGTGACCTTGCAGGACGGCTCGCAGATCACCGTAACAGCGGAGATTATTCAGACCGAAAACGGCGATCTATTTATCACCGATCTTAATAACAACGGGACCCTCGACAATCTTCAGATTTCAGCCATCGAGATCGTCGAAATTACCGAAGATAGCCTGACCGGTTGGGAGACCAGCCAAAGCGTTGATGGGTCGTCTATCGTCCCGCCGATGGCGGCTGGCGACGGCATTGTTGAGGGCAGCAGTGGCGATGACCTGATTGACCTGGCTTACACCGGCGATCCCGAAGGCGACATGATCGACAATGGCGATGCGATCAACCCGGCCGATGGTCCAGATGATGATCTGGTACATGCGGGCGCCGGCAATGATACCGTCGAGGCCGGAGCGGGCGATGACACCATTCATGGCGGGGCCGGCGACGATGTTCTGAATGGCGGGGCCGGCAATGATGTGATCGAGGGCGATACAAATTCAGCCAGCGGCAGCACCGTTGACCGTCAGGTCTTTGAATGGGACAAGGCGCCGGATCCAGACAGCAGCGGCTCCATTGACAGTGGCGATGATCTGAGCGGCGGCTTTAGCCAGGACACCGGCGCAGTCACCGTCAATTACACTGTGCTGCACGAAGATTCAGGCGTCGACACGACGTTCTCGGAGGCCACTCAATATATTGGTGGTATCGACAGTGACGGAAACCCGGTTGAAGACAACAGCGGTATGGCGTCACTGACCAATGGCGATGGCAACGATGCCAGTTACCAGCTTGAGTTCTCCGACCCGGTTGAAAACGTGTCTTTCCGGATCAATGATCTTGACGGAGACGGTATCGTTCAGGTGACAGCCTATGATGCCGACGGCAATCCGGTTGTTGTCAATCTGGTGGGCGGCTCCTCTCTTACCCTGTCCGACGAAGACGCGGTTGCGGGTGATGACACGGCAACAGCGGATGGCAGTTATGCAAACGCAGATGATCCCAATGTCTCTTTGTTGGTGACCATCGAAGGTCCGATTTCCCGGCTGGTGATCGAACATGAGCAGGATGGCAGTGGCAACACCGGCATTTATGTCTCTGACGTATATTTTGACGTTCCAGATGGGGCGGCGGATATCGTTCCGGGAGATGACACCATTGATGGCGGTGACGGCGATGATCTTATTCTCGCTGGTGGTGGCAACGACGATGTCACTGGCGGAGCCGGTTCAGATACGGTGGAAGGCGGTGCTGGTAATGATCTCATTGACACCTCGGGCGACGGCATTGCGCTGCCTGATCGTGGGTTCCCGGGCTACTCCAATTCCTCGGTGACGATCCCACCGGTCCCAGCAGATAGCGACACCACCGATGATATGGATGTTGTCGATGGCGGTGCCGGCAATGATACCATTACCACTGGCGATGATGCCGACGTCATCCTTGGGGGCAGCGGTGACGACAGCATTGACGGCGGCGTTGACGACGACACAATCTCGGGCGGGGCGAACAACGATTACATTGTTGGCGGTGAAGGTGCCGACAGTATTCAGGGTGATGGCGGTGATGACACCATTTATGGTGGTCTTGATCCCGTGTACCCGGATGTTCTGAACATCATTGACGATGGCTCTGGCGGCGATCCGGTTGATCCGGATCCCACCAATGGTCAGGATGTGATTGATGGCGGGGCCGGCAATGATCTGATCTACGGTCAGGACGACGATGATACTCTAAGCGGCGGATCGGGTGACGATACTCTGTTTGGCGGCATCGACGAGGACAGCCTGTCCGGCGGCACCGGCAATGATATCTTGCTGGGCGGTCAGGGGGCCGACTATGTATCGGGCGGCGACGATGCCGATATCATTGGTGCGGGCATCGGCGACACGATTGTTGGCGGCGAAGGTGGTGACGACAATGACACAATTGTTGTTTCTGGCCTGGCAACCGTGACCTATGACGGGAATGATCCCTCCTCGGAAGCCGGGACCATTACCTATTATGATGATGACCTGAACGAGACCGGCACCGCTGAGTTTTCGGAGATCGAAAACACCTATGTTGTCGGCACCGCAAGCACCAGTGCGGTTCTCGAAGATCCCTCAACGGTTCCGGGTGCGCAGAGCGTTGATGGCATCGTCGAAGGGACCAGCGGCGACGATCTGATCAATTTGGATTATACCGGCGACCCAGACGGGGACCGTGTCGACTATGACGATGCCGTTCTACCATTGGTGGGCTCGCAGGATGTTATTGTTGCTGGGGCCGGCAATGACACCGTTGAGGGTCAGTATGGAACGGATGTGATCTTTGGTGGCTCAGGCAACGATGAGCTGTATGGGAATGATGGCAACGACGCCATAGACGGCGGCACCGGCGACGATGTTCTGGATGGTGGCGCGGGCCGCGATATTCTGGCTGGTGGCGACGGCGACGACACCATTTCAGGCGGCAACGACGACGCGGCGGATGGCGGCGATCTGTTATTTGGTCAGGACGGCGACGACAGCTTTGTCAATATCGGCCAAGGCGATGTCATCGTTGGCGGTGAAGACGACGATGGGCAGGACGAGGATGTTCTCGATCTGTTGGGGGCGGCCGAGGCTGCAAATGCCGGTGGGTCTCTGAAAGTCACCTATGATGCTGGCGACCCGGAAGCCGGTGTTGTGACCTTCTACGATGCCGTCGGCAATGTTACCGGCACCACTGAGTTCTCTGAGATCGAGCACGTTGTGCCCTGCTTTACGCCGGGCACCCTGATCGCAACCCCTTTGGGCGAGCGTAAGGTTGAGAACTTGAAGGCTGGGGACCGGGTGATTACCCGTGACAATGGCATTCAGGTCATCCGCTGGTTGGGCCGCCGCGATATGACAAGCCAAGATCTGAGCGGCTCGCCGCACCTGCAGCCGGTTCTGATCCGTCAGGGCGCATTGGGCAATGGTCTGCCCGAGCGCGATATCATGGTCAGCCCCAATCACCGGATCCTGGTCGCCAATGACAAGACGGCGTTGTACTTTGAGGACCGTGAGGTTCTAGTGGCCGCCAAACACCTGACCGGATTGACGGGTATCGATATGGTCGAGATCTCTTCGGTGAGCTACATCCACTTCATGTTCGATCAGCACGAAGTGGTGCTGTCGGATGGCGCCTGGACCGAAAGCTTCCAGCCGGGTGATCAGACCCTGCGCGGTTTGGATCATGCGCAACGCAGTGAGCTGCTTGAACTGTTCCCCGAGCTGAAGACGCAGAAAGGCCAGGCAGCCTATCCCTCGGCGCGGCGTTCGCTGAAGAAGCATGAGGCACGCCTGTTAGTGCATTGATTTAAATCAGATTTAAGACACAAAAACGGCAGGGCTATTTGGCCCTGCCGTTTTTGTGTCAGAGTGAACAGCGGTTCAATTTGCGCGCGCGCGCCATTTTGCCCAGGCCTCGGCCGTATCGAGATCTGTTGTGGCGCGCTGACCGGGCAGGGCAACATATTGAACGGGCGTGCCGGCCAATATGGCCCGGGCGCCATGGTCCCCCTTTAACGCAAGCAAGCTGTCAAAATAGCGCCGTGGGAACAGCACCGGATGACCGGGCGTTCCGTCCGACGCGCAGGCGCGCAGGATGGGCCCGTCGCGGCCCTTATACTGCGCGGCCATATGGGTCAGATCCTGGCTTTCGATCTCGGGCATATCCGTCGGCAATATCATCACCGCCTCGATATGGTCTGGGAGCGCCGAAATCCCAGCGCGAATGGAGGCCGCCATGCCTTCGGCGGCTCCGGGCACCAGAACCGGGGTGGCCGTGCCGATCCAATCCGCGCGCGGGTGGTTCAGGTCGGGCAGGGTGACATAGCAGGGCAACCCGGTCACCGCGGCGCGACGACTGATCAGGGAGAGCAGCGGCTGACCTGCCACCATCTCTAACAGCTTGTCCTTGGGGGCCATGCGACGGGAGGATCCGGCGGCGAGGAGCAGAATGGCGAGGGGCGGCATGGACTGTCTCCGGTTTGGGCCAGGCGCTGGGACAGGGAGCCTCCGGCGGGAGTATTTTGGGCAAAAAGATGCCCGGGGGCCAGAGAGTATTGGGGTTAGGTGCTGGAATAGGTCAAGCGCCGCTGCCAGAGCCGCGGCGTTTGACCTATTTTGTTGGTGAGGTCAGCCGCGCATGCGGGCGCCGTCGCCGTCAAACAACACGGTGGTGATCAGCCGGGCCTGGTGCATTTTTCCCAGAATCTCAATCTCGACGGACAGTCCCTCCTGTGCCCGCTCCGTTGGTAGAAATCCCAAGGCTATGGATTTTGATGCATGGTGTGAATAGCCCCCTGATGTGCAGAATCCAACAACACTTCCATCCAGCCAGATTGGCTCGTAGGCCACCACATCGGCATCTTCGGCCTCGACCTCAAAGGCGCAGAGCTTGCGGGCAGGGCCAGCATCCCGCTCAGCCTCGGCGGCTGCGCGGCCAATAAACTGAGTGTCCTTCTTGAAGGAAATGAAGCGATCAAGCCCGGTCTCCGCGGCGGTGTAGTCGGGGGAATACTCGCTCAGCCAGGAGCCAAAGAATTTGTCCAGGCGCAGGCTCATCATCGCCCGCATGCCAAAGGGTTTCATACCCAGTGGTTGGCCGGCCTGCCACAATACCGACCACAGGGCGCGCAGGCTGGGCAGGTCACAGTAGATCTCGTAGCCGAGGTCTCCGGTGTAGCTGACCCGCTGCACGATGCAGTCGGCCATGCCAACGCTCATCCGGCGGACATCCATGAACCTCATGTCCGAGATGTCGCGGCGGGTGCAGGCCTGCAGCACCTTGCGGGCCAGTGGTCCCGCTATCTGGAAGCCGCTGCGGCTGTCCGAGATATTCTCGATATCAACACCTTCATCCAGATTCTGCAGGAACCAGCGCCAGTGGTAGGCTTGCGACCCATAAGAGGCTGTCAGCTGATATTCTTCCTCGCTGAGGCAGGAAATGGTGAAGTCACCGATCAGGCGGCCCTTGGGCGACAGCATCGGAGTAAGGGACAGGCGGCCCATATTTGGCACCCGACCTGCCATGATGCGGTCCAGCCAGGCGCGCGCACCAGCACCGGTCACCCGGTATTTGCCAAAATTATGCAGCTCGTTGATGCCCACTGCGCTGCGCACGGCAGCGACCTCACGCGCGGCGGCACCGAAGGCGTTGGAGCGGCGGAAACTGGGCGTTTCAAAGCGCGGCTCGCCCTCGGCGGCAAAGTAATTGGCCACTTCCAGCCCGTATTGCGCGCCCCAGACGGCGCCCATGCCGTCAAATATGTCGTACATCGGCGTGGTGCGGAAGGGGCGCGCGGCTGGCAGCTCCTCGTTTGGGTAGGAGACGGAAAACCGTTTCTGGTAGTTTTCGATCACCTTGGGGCGGGTATAGCCCGGAGTGATCCAAGTGCCAAAGCGGGCGCAATCCATGGCGAATGTATCGCGTTCGGTTTCGCCGTTGATCATCCATTGCGCCAGCATCAGACCAACGCCGCCACCCTGACTGAACCCGGCCATCACCGCACAGGCTGACCAGTAGTTGCGCATTCCCGGCACCGGCCCAACCAGCGGGTTGCCGTCTGGGGCAAAGGTAAAGGGCCCGTGGATGACAGATTTCACCCCGGCAATTTCCAGCGCCGGGAACCGTTTGTAGGCGAAGGCTATCGAGTCTTCGATCTTGTCAAAGTTGTCTTGCAAAAGTTCATGGCCAAAATCCCAAGGGGTGCCGTCCACCGCCCAAGGTTTGCAGGGCTGCTCGTAGAAACCAATGCACAAGCCGCGCCCCTCCTGGCGCAGGTAGCTTTCGCCGGCCGGGTCCATCACATGCGGATGTTCGCCGCCGCTGTCGATGATCTCGGCGATCAGCGGCACCTCGTCGGTGACGATATACTGGTGCTCCATCGGGTGCAGCGGGAAGTAGACGCCGGCCATGGCCCCCACTTCGCGGGCCCAGAGCCCGCCTGCGTTGACCACGTGCTCGGCGTGAATGGTGCCCTTGTTGGTGACCACGTCCCAGCTGCCGTCGGGGCGCTGGTTGGTTTCCAGCACTTTGCAGTGGGTCTCAATTGTGGCGCCGCCGATGCGGGCGGCCTTGGCATAGGCATGGGTGGTGCCCGAAGGATCCAGGTGGCCGTCGAGCGGATCATAGAGACCGCCCAGAATACCGTCGATATTGGTCACCGGTGCAAATTTCTTGATTTCTTCGGGGGAGAGGATCTCGGTTTCCAGCCCCATGAACCGATGTTTGGCGCGCTCAGCCTTGAGCATGTCAAACCGCTCCTGGTTGTCTGCCAGAGTAATGCCACCCACATGATGCAGCCCGCAGGACATGCCGGTGATCTCTTCCAATTCGCGGTACAGTTTGATGGTATAGCCCTGCAGCGCCGCCATATTGGTGTCACCGTTCAGGGTGTGAAAGCCGCCAGCCGCGTGCCAGGTCGAGCCGGACGTCAGCTCGGAGCGTTCAAGCAGCATGACATCCGACCACCCCAGTTTGGTCAGGTGGTACAGAACCGAGCAGCCGACAACTCCGCCGCCAATGACGGCCACGCGCGTAGTGGTTTTCATTTCATATCTCCCAAAGCATCCTTGACTGACATTCTGGACATATGTGAACAGTAGTCCAGTCAAAAAGCGACCATGGATGTCGGCTCTGGACTGGAACGGGGTGGCGGCTGTCTTGCAGCAGGACAATGGTCGGCCGCAGCGGCACCAGCAAAATTGCCGCGTCAGTGATCAGCAGCTAGCCCGGTTGTGACTGATCGGCGGCGGCCAGGACAGTGCCGCCAGCAGCCCGGTGCCAGCAGCCCGATACCCAGCAAATGAGCCAGCATTTCCACCGCCAGATCAGGACAGATCCGGCGCGCCGACCGCTAAATATTTCATCAGCGGTGGCAGGAACGATCGCCGCATTTGCCGCAGCAGATCGACTATGACGCGATCAATCCAGGCGGCTAAAGCCATCATTCCAAAGGGCGAATTTTCAAAGCAGTGAGGCGATTACCCGACCGTTCTGTCACTTCAAAGCGAAAGCCATGGAACGAGAATACCTGCCCCTTGGTGGGGATTATCTGCGCCTCGTGAATGACCAGACCGGCAACCGTATTGGCCTCGTCGTCCGGCAGCGTCCACTCGGTTGCGCGGTTTAAATCCCGGATGGTCATGGCGCCATCAACCAGATAATTCCCGTCGGAGGCCATCTCGATCGGGGTTTCGGCTGCCGGGTCAAACTCATCGGTGATCTCGCCGACAATTTCTTCCAGGATATCTTCGAGGGTGATCAAGCCCTGCAATGAGCCATATTCATCGACCACCAGGGCAAAATGCGCCCTCTGTCGCAGAAACTGCCGCATCTGATCGTCCAGAGGGGTGGTTTCAGGAATGAAGTAGGGTGGTTTTGCAACCTCGGTGATGCGGAAATCACGGAGCGCCGTTGCATTGCCTTCGGGGCCACCAATCTGGGAATACATCTCACGCAACAAATCTTTGGCATGGATCAAGCCAATAATGTTCTCTGGCTCATCTCGATAGAGCGGCAGGCGGGTGTAAGGGGAGTTCAGGCATTGTTCCAGAATCACCTGAGGATCGTCGGCGAGGTTTATCATTTCGATTTTCGAGCGGTGCAGCATGATTTCGTCCACGGTCCGCTCTGACAGGTCCAGGGCTCCAAGAATGCGGTCCCGGTCTTCTTTTTCCACGATCCCTTCGGAATGGCCAAGTTGCATCGCGCCTGCAATGCCCTCCCGAAAGGCCAGAATATTGCTGTTGGGGTCGATCTGCACTCCAAAAACACGCAGGACCGCGCGCACCAGCAGGCTTACTGCGGCCACAAACGGAGCCAGTATCCTGACCAGAACGCCGATGATTGGCGCCACTGTTGCCGCGGCTTTTTCGGGGTTGGAAATGGCGTAGGTCTTGGGCAGAACTTCGGCAAAGACCAGCACCAGCAGGGTCATTACCAGCGTTGACAAGGCCACGCCGCTTTCGCCAAACACGCGGGTGAACATGGCGGTTGCCAGGGAGGCGGCCATGATATTGACCAGATTGTTACCCAGCAGGACCGAGCCGATCAACCGCTCGCTGTCCTCGGTGACCGCCAGCGCCCGCATGGCCCCGCGTGATCCTTTGTCCGCCTGGGTGCGCAACTTGCCGCGGGAGGCGGCTGTCAGCGCGGTTTCTGATCCTGAGAAAAAGGCAGAGAGCACCAACAACAGGACAATGACACCAGCGGTGATCCAAAAAGCACTGTCGAGAACGGTCGGATAGGTTTCCATGAAAAGTCCAAAAATTGCGATACAAGGTAAGCTTATGGGATGCGTTGGGGTCCGGTTCAAGCCTTACGGTTCGGGGTCGTCTGCGTCTTGTGCCAAAGGATGATGCTGCAGAACCAATTCGCTGAGCCGGGCATCCAGAACATGGGTATAGATTTCCGTGGTAGAAATATCTGAATGACCCAGCAAGGTCTGAATGGCGCGCAGGTCGGCGCCATTGGCCAGCAGATGAGTGGCAAAGGCATGTCGCAGGGTATGGGGCGTTACCTTGGCGGGGTCCAGCCCGCCGCTGGCCGCAAGATCCTTGATCAACTGATAGAACCAGTGACGGGTCAGATGCCCGGCTTTTCCCCGTGACGGGAACAGAAACAACGAGCCAGGCTGGCCTTTGGAGCTTCGGTCTTCCTCAATCTCATCGCGTGTGGTGAGCCATGTTGCCAGCGCCAGCCGGGCAGGCGGCGACAGCGGCACCATGCGCTCTTTGCCGCCCTTGCCACGGATCAGCAACATGCGGGGATCACCGCGCCCTGCCGAAACCGGGAGCGAGACCAGTTCGCTCACCCGCATGCCGGTAGCATAGAGCAATTCCATCAGGCAGGTATTGCGCAGCTTGTCGGATGGGTTGCGGCCGGTTTGACGGGCGGCATCCAACAACCGGTCAACCTCGATCACCTCTAGCGTTTTGGGCAGTGTTTTGGCCCGCCCCGGTCCGCGGATCTGAATGGCCGGATTGTCGGCACGCCAGCTTTCTTCGAATGCAAACCGGTAGATCTGCTTGACCGCCGACAGCCTGCGTGCGCGGGTGGATTTGGCCAATCCCTGCGCGTCACAGAAGATCAGGTAGTTTTCGATGTCTTCGCGTGTGGCCGTTAATATGTCGATGCCGTTGCGTTGCAGCCAGCTGGTAAAGTCTTTGAGATCACGGCCATAGGCCAGCAGCGTATTGCGCGAGGCCCCCAGTTCCGCAGCCTGTGCGTCGAGAAAGGTCGAGATCCATTGTAGGGCGTCATGCGGGGCCATCTTAGGTTCGCTCCAGCAACATCAACTGCAGCGCCGCGCGCCGCGCTGTATCCTCTAGTCCGACAGCGCGAAATGTTGTCAGGGCGGCACTCAGGTCGGAGAGATTGCCGGTGGCCCCCTGTTCGAACATTTGCATGCTGCGCAAGATGGCTTCGCCCAACTGACCACTGTCCAGCAGGATCTGCATGTCTTTGGGCGGCTGCGCCTCACTGTCAAACCCATCGCCGATTGCCTGTTCCAGTTCACTGGTGGCTGCAACGTGATGTGGGGTTCCCTGCGCCAGCGCCGCCAGAAACCGGTTTTTCCGGCTGTCTTTGGGGATTGAAAGCGCCGTCGAGGCATATGTGGGCGACAATAATCGAATGTGCCAAGCCAGCTCGGCCATGTCTCCGGTCAACGGAATATGGCCGATCTGCTCTGAAAACAGGTCGGCAAAGGCCACCTCAATGCGGGCTTCGCTCATCGCCTGCCAGACGGTTGGCAGCGTTTTGCCAACAGCATCCGCGCTGGCGCTGTTCAACGCGGTTTCAAACCGCTGAAGGGCTGCGACACGGTCCCAGATGCCGCCCGAGGCGGCGGGAAGCCGGTCGGTATACAGGCCTAAAAGCTGATTGGGGTTGAGGGCACCAATGCGGGTCAGACGTTCGGCCGCCTCCAGCTGCGCCTTCCAGCCTGCGATGTCTCTCAGGTCGGCCGAGGCAAAGGCCCGTGGCAGCGGCGCCGTGGACAGGCGCTCGCCGATTGTTTCAAACAGTCGAAAGGTCAGCGGGTCTGGATCCTGAGGCCGGGGCAGCGGCGGCGCGAATTCAAAGACATCCGGGCTGAGAAAGCGATCCATCAGGTCCAGCTGCGGCTTGGGCATCAGCTCCAGCGCATGGGTGGCCTCAAGTGTCAGCGCTGCTGTTTGCCAGTCGCCGCGGCGGGCGGCGCAGAATATCCGGGCGGCATATTCTGGCGACAGATAGGGTTTTGCGGTCAGCGCCGCACAAGAGCGACCCTCGTCTCCGGTCAGCAGAGTGGCGTCAAACCAACGCTGAAATCGCTGTTGATTTTTGGTGGGGCCTGCCTGCTCGACCAGCGCCTGCGCCGGATCGGTAGCGCCAAGCTGCATCAGCCGGTCCAGCCGGGCCAGAAGAAACGCATCATTGGAGCCGCTCGGGGGGCGGGTTTCGGACAATAGCAAGGTAAACAGCAAAGATTGCATTGCCGGGCTGTCCAACACCACAACCTGGCTGATCAGCCGCGACAGTGTTGCTGAGCTGCTCCCCTTCCACAGGTCAACCGGCAATCCGGTGGCCGAGGCCGGGACTAAGCCAACAGGGGGCAATAGTTTTTCCAGCGGCGTCACCACTATTTGTGGCCGCAGCGTCGATCCTGCCACCGGTGGTTCCAGCAAAACAGTGCCCGGCAAAGAGGAGCTGGGTGCCCCCTGCCGCAGCCAGCTGATGGCCGACAAGGGATCGGCGGCATCGGCGATGCCAGACAGACATCCCCATGCGGCCAGGGACAGGAAGACCTGCTTAATTGGCATCCAATACCACCGGCTTTCTCACTTCGGTGGTTGGGGCGCTGAAATCTGCTCCAAACCACGGACCGACATAGGCATATGCAGTCAGTCCTATAACGCCCAGAATTACAACGAAAATCAAGTACTTGAAAATGCGCCCCATGGAGTGTCCTCTGCTCTTCTTCTTGGTGTTTTGCACAAGTTATATATAGCCTTTTCGACAAGATCACGTCATTCACACAAGAATGAGCGAAAATGAGCAAAAACCTGATGTTGAAGTCGCAGTCTCACTGCCCGCACGGTTGAAAAAGACCATTGTGATGGTGGGGATGATGGGGGCAGGCAAGACTGCTGTAGGTCGCGCTTTGGCGGCGCGCCTCAATGTTCCGTTTCTGGACAGCGACCACGAGATCGAAGCCGCTGCCAACCTGACGATTCCGGAGATTTTCGCCCGCGATGGGGTTGCCTATTTCCGTCAAAAAGAGCGTCAGGTGATTTCACGCCTGCTGAGCGAACAATGCGGGGTGCTCTCCACCGGCGGCGGCGCCTTTCTTTCCGGGGAAAACCGGGAAATAATTAAGGAAAACGGCGTGTCGCTTTGGCTGCAGGCCGATCTTGAGGTGACCTGGAACCGGGTCAAACACCGCAATACCCGGCCGCTGCTGCAGACCGAAAACCCGCGTGAAACGTTAAGTGCTTTGTATGAGGTCCGGGTGCCAATGTATGCCAAGGCAGATTTGCATGTGCCCTCAGACGGACAGGTTTCGATTGAGGGAATGGTTGACCGGGCGCTGCAGGCGCTGAAGACCCGCCCTGATGTATTGGAATGGACATAATGGAAAATACTGTACACGTCGATCTTGGTGATCGCTCTTATGATGTGGTGATTGGCCCGGGATTGCTGGCGCAGGCCGGCAGCCGGATCGCCCCTTTGTTGACGAGGCGCCGGGTGGTGGTGGTCAGTGATGAAACTGTCGCGGCGCTGCATCTGGACACATTGCGGGCTGGATTGGCGACGGCAGGTATCGAAATGGTCGCACTGGCCCTGCCGCCGGGAGAATCCACCAAAGCCTGGCCCCAGTTCAGCCGCACTGTAGAATGGCTGTTGGATCAAAAGGTCGAGCGCGGCGATATCGTTGTTGCATTTGGCGGCGGGGTGATCGGCGATCTGGTTGGATTTGCCGCTGCGGTGCTGCGCCGTGGGGTGCGGTTCGTGCAAATCCCCACCTCGCTGCTGGCACAGGTCGACAGTTCGGTTGGTGGCAAAACGGGTATCAATGCGCCGCAGGGGAAAAACCTGATCGGAGCCTTTCATCAGCCGTCACTGGTACTGGCGGACACTGCGGTCTTGGGCACATTGACGGCGCGCGATTTTCTGGCCGGTTACGGCGAGGTGGTGAAATACGGGATGCTGGGGGACGCCGGGTTTTTCAGCTGGCTAGAGGCCAACGGTCCACGTCTGGCGGGCGGCGATATGGCGGCGCGGGTCGAGGCGGTGACACGCTCGGTGCAGATGAAAGCTGACATTGTGGCGCGGGACGAGACCGAGCAGGGCGACCGGGCGCTGTTGAACCTGGGCCATACCTTCGGTCACGCTCTGGAGGCGGCAACAGGCTATTCGGACCGGTTGCTGCACGGAGAAGGCGTGGCCATCGGCTGCGTGCTGGCCTTTGAGCTGTCAGCGCGTTTGGGCCTGTGCAGTCAGGAAGACCCAAGCCGGGTTCGGGCGCATCTAAAAGACATGGGCATGAAAACCGACCTCGCCGATATCGCCGGTGATCTGCCCTCTGCCGAGGCCCTGGTTGATCTGATGGGGCAGGATAAAAAGGTGGTGGATGGCCAGCTGAAATTCATCCTGGCCCGAAGCATTGGCGATGCCTTTGTGACGGGCGATGTTCCGGCTGAGGCGGTTTTGAGCGTTCTGAAAGATGCTCTGGCCAAGTGATCTGGGGATGGGGCCATGTCCCATCCCCAAGCACCCGCCGTTTGGAGGCGTCTTCCAAACGGCGCCATCAGTTGGGTGCAAACCGGAATTCTATCTTAACTGGCTGTCTTAACTCGGCAGGTGGATATTGAAACGGCCTCGCAGAGCCTTATCCGTTTCGGCATCAAACCGGGCTGCCGAGCGCACACCCAGAATTTCTTCTTTGCGGGCGGTGGCATTTTGCAACAGGTCCGGTTTGCCCATTTCCGCCCATTCCTTGGGCGAGGTGCGGTCGCCAAGGCTGGGGTAGACATAGTCGCTCTCCATCCGGCTGAGTGTTTGGCTGGTGCCAAGATAGTGACCGGGGCCGCCAATGCAGGTGTCGCGGATCTGATCCAGCGCCATTGTTTCGTCCGTGACTTCGATGCCGCGAACACAGCGCAGCGCCTGTCCAAGCAGATCATCACTGAGGATCAGTGATTCATGACAAAAGCCCAGCAAGGACGCATGCATGCCGCCAGCTTCATAGACCATGTTCAGACCGGACAGCCCCGCCATCACCGCCGAGCACATCTGCTCCCATCCGGCCTGCATATCCGGCAGTTTGGAATCGGCGGCCCCTGCCGCAGCACCTCCCGGCACGCCATAGAATGAGTGCATCTGAGCACAGCCTGCCGTCAGCAGCGCCTGTTCGCCCGAGCCGACGGACATAGCGCCTGTTCGCAGGTCGAGCCCAAATGGCCAGGTTCCAAAAATTGCCGGGGCACCGGGTTTGACGGCGTTGACATAGACCAGACCGGCCAGACATTCGGCGCAGGCCTGCACAATAGCGCCGGCAATGGTTGACGGTGCGGTAGCGCCTGCCATGCCCGCCGAAAGCAACAGAACAGGCATACCACCAAGGATGCATTTCTCCATGACTTCGCAGCTTTCGGTGGCGAACTTCATCGGCGGCACTACAAAACAATTGCTGTTCGACACAAAGGGCCGTTCACGCCATTTGTCTTCGCCTCCGGCCATCATGTGCAGCATTTCAAGGCCGTCATCGACAAAATCGGGTTCGCTGAATGAAACGCCTATGTGTTTGGTGGTGCCGGCTGCGCTGGCATAGATGGAATTCAGGTCCATCTCACGATTGTCGGCGATGTCACGGCAGACCATTGGCCGCTGGAGAAAGTGAATATTGTTCAACTGGTCTGCAATGCGTGCCGCGTCATGCAGGTCTTGCACCGTAGAATGGCGGTATTCACGGCCGTGGACATCGACCATGCTCACGGCGGCGCCTGCGGTGCCGTAGTGGACCCGGTTGCCCGACAGCTCCAGATCAGTTTTGCCATCGCGGCTGAACAGGGTGATCGAGCGATTGGCCTTGGCGATGGTGTCTTCGACCAAAGCCCGCGGAAAGCGGATGCGGCCGTCATCTCCCAGGATGCAGCCTGCGCCGACCAAGTAGTCAATGCCGCTTTGCGGCGCATCGGCAAGACCGATATTTTCCAGTGCGTCCAAGACAGAACTATGGATGCGTTCCATATCTTGCTGGGTGAGCGGCTTGAGTGTGCCGCCTTCCATGCCTGGATGTATGGAGCGAAGATGCTCGGGAACCGGTGCTGCACGGGCGGCGCGACGCGCGGCGCGACCTCCGCTGCGGGCGACGCGGGCGGTGGGGTTGGTTGGTTTGTTCATGGTAAAGCCTGTTATTTCAAATGGATCTGAAGGGGTGTCAGATCCAAACAGGACGGCCCCTGGCAGCAAGCCCACGCGCCGCACCAATAGTGCGGCAGATTAGGCTGACAAAACATTGTTCCCTTTGCATGGTCTCTCCTCTCCCGTTGACATCAGAATGCCCCGGTCAGAATCGGAAACTGTTCTGTTTGCGACCAAGATGAAATTTGCGACAATAATTTCATGGGGGCCGGCTTGGTGGTCAGGTTAGAGACTTGCGCAGCAAAAAAGGGCCGACAAATGCCAGCCCTTTGTTGTGATTGGTGAAACCGATAAAAGTTTACCAATGAAATATGGTCAATCTTAGAACGGGATTTCGTCGTCATCAATGTTATGGGACGCACCGCTTTGCGCGCCGCCGCCGCCAAAGTTGCCGCCGCCGCCTTGCGATCCGCCGCCTTGCGAGCCGCTGTCATACGAACTGCCACCGCCGCCGCCGCCATAGTTGCCACCGCCGCCACCACCACCGTAGTTGCCGCCGCCTCCACCTTGATCGCCGCCTTCACCGCGACCATCCAACATGGTCAGCGTTGAGCCAAAGCCCTGCAGCACGACCTCGGTTGAATAGCGGTCAGCACCGGATTGGTCCTGCCATTTGCGCGTTTGCAGCGCACCTTCGATGTAGACCTTGGAGCCTTTGCGCAGATATTGCTCGGCGACCCGAACCAGACCTTCGCTGAAGATGGCGACCGAGTGCCATTCGGTTTTTTCGCGCCGCTCTCCGGTGCTGCGGTCTTTCCAGTTTTCCGAGGTGGCAATGCGCAGGTTGCACACCTTGCCGCCGTTCTGAAAGCTGCGCACCTCGGGGTCGCGGCCCAGGTTGCCGATGAGAATGACTTTGTTGACTGAGCCGGCCATGGGGCGTGTCCTTATTGCTGTCTATATTTGTGGTGGTGCGAATCTGACGGCACCTCTTGATATGACACCGTACAGTCCGAGCCCGGCTGATAAAAGCAGGCATCTGTGGATGAAATGGGTGTTTGTTCACTGGCGCCTGTTGGTCATGATCCTGACACCGGCAAGGTTCTGCTGGTATGCTTTCATTTTAAGTCAGAGTCTATATATTGCGCCGAGGTTAGGGGACAGGGCAGGGTAATTTGATATGCGCAAGCTGGCTATTGGCATGGTTATTGCAGGTTTATCGGCTGGCCCGGTTGCTGCGGCGGATATTTTTGGCACAAAGAGCCAGCGGAGCCTGTTTGCATCGCATACCCGCGTTCTGGATGGTCGGGCGGCGGGACAGTACAATAACTCGGTCCGTTTAAAGCCACCCAGTATCTATACGCCCAGTAAATGGGGCCACTTACCCTATAGCGGTAACTATCGGGGGGAATACCTTGATATGGCTCGCTCTGCCGCGCGACAGCACGGGGTACCCGAAGATCTGTTTCTGCGATTGGTGCAGCAGGAAAGCAACTGGAACCCCAATGCAAAGTCTCACAAGGGCGCGTTGGGGCTTGCGCAGCTGATGCCCGCCACTGCCCGGTCTTTGGGCGTTGACCCTCAAAAACCCCAGCAAAACCTAGAAGGTGGCGCCCGGTATCTGGCCAGGCAATACCGCAAATTCGGCACCTGGAAACTGGCTCTGGCGGCCTATAACGCAGGACCACAAGCGGTTGAAAAGCATGGCGGAATCCCGCCGTACCGAGAGACCCAAAACTACGTGAAAAAAATCTGGGGCAGCTGATTTACAGCCTGTTTCCCGCGTCGGCGTTAACGCGACCTTAAGGCTGGCTTAATGCCGCGTTAACGCCCTTCTCGGGGCATTAATTTGCCTTAATCTTGGTTAATTTTGACTTAAGTTTTGGAGGACATGTCTTGATTGCCAAGAGCTTTAACCAACGTCTTGATCGTATGCAGTGGCACCCCACTGCGGTGCCGACCCGTGAAATCGTAGATGGAATTCTGGGGCAACGTCCCGCTGTCGATCTGCGCGGTGTTGGATTGACCCTGCTTGGCGCGATCTTGGGCATTCTGATTGGTGTTGGTCTCAAGGGCATGGTGATGCCGGGAACATTGTGGGGGCCCAGCAGTGGTCTGCTTGGAGTTCTGGTTGGAACGATGTGCATTGCCGGCTTTGTATTGTCCCTGCCGATGGCAGCTTTGGGGGCGGTCTGGCATCAGCGCAGACCTTGGCTTCTGCCCGTGTCGGCGATGAACCTGCTGATGATCGTGGTGATCTTGTTAAGCTGATTCAAACAGCGCCAAAGGGCCTGTTTCAGGCGCTTGCAGGCCATGGCAACCCTTGTGAGGGATGAATGCAAAACGACATATAATCAATGCATTGTCTGCCATATGAGAGGCTGTCGCCGCCGAACCGTCAGTTCATCACGCGATCTTGGCACGCTGTTGTTGATGGACCGAACCCGGTCAGGTCGAGCTGGAATTTGGCAGTCCGTAAACTCACCGAGGCATGCGTTTACGTCGTATTCATTTTGGTTCGCTAATGTGAGTGATCTTTTCGACCTTGTGGGACAACACATGTCAAATTCAGCTCAACTCGACATTTCGGACCGTGACATGGCCGCACAGTCCAGCCGCCAGATTCTAAAGACCGCTGATCATCTCATGGAGAGACGTCAGTACAGAATGGCCCTGGCTGGACTACTACCGCTGATGCAAGAGAGCAGCCTTGATGTCGCTGTACTGGACAGAACAGCCAGCTGTTACTTTCAGTTAGGTGATTGTCAAGCAGCCATTTCCCTGGTTGAGGTCCTAATCCAACTCAGGCCAGACCTGACGGCTGGGTGGGGGAAATTGGCTGCTATGAAGCACTCGCTTGGTGATAAACAGGGTGCAATTGAAGGATACCGTAAGGTATTGAAGGAAGATAAAAATTCTGTTTTTGCATTGGCTGCTTTGAATCGTTTAGACCCTTTTAGGCGCGATGGTCAAAAAGCATCTAGATTGCGAAAGCTATCAAAGTCACCAAAGTCACCAAAGTTGTCAAACGCAGAACGCTCCGCAGTTTTTAGTGCACTTGGGCAAATCGAACACGCCTCCAACCGCCCGAACTCTGCGTTTCGGTTCTTTGCCAAGGCTAAGGCCGCCCAAAAAGCGGACTATTCTCCTGAAGTGATGGAGCAACTGGTAGACGGTCAGATTGAGAAATTCAGGAAAAACACCACGACAGAGTGTCATCGCGATGGCCCGCGTATCGTGTTTGTCATGGGGATGCCAAGATCCGGAACGACCTTAGTCGAGACTATTCTCGCTCGACACTCAATAGTCGGGACTGCCGGCGAAAGCACCGCTTTGTCGAAAACGCTTCAAGTTGTTCGCCAGCACATAAAGGACACCCAGCGAGGGGCAGATGTCTGGGATTGGTTTGGTCAGTTGTCCGAGCAGGAGATCGCCATATTTCGGCAGAGTTATTATGGGTTTCTTTCGCAGGGCACGACCGTATCCAATGATGTCATTGTCGACAAAATGCCGGGTAATTCCCTGCACCTGGGTTTAGCGCATATGCTGCTGCCAAATGCCAAGTTTATATTTATGTCGCGGCATCCATTGGATGTCGGCCTGTCGAATTTTTCGACCATCTTTGGCACCGGAAATCAGTTTTCCAGCCGACTTGATTGGATTGGCCAGACGACACGTTCGGTGTATCGATCAATTGAAGACTACAAACAAAAATTGCCCGATCAGCTCCGCATCCAATCTTATCAAGGGCTGGTGACCAATCCAGAAATCCAGATCAGGGCTCTGTTAGACCATGCCGGGCTGTCCTGGGAACCGGACTGTCTGTCACCACAGGACGCAGAAGGGGCGATCCGGACGGCATCGGTGGAGCAGGCGCGTGAAAAAATCAACACCCGGGCATTAGGAAAGTGGCAACCTTATGAGCAACAGCTTCAGCCCTTGGTCGATGCATTGGGTGGGCCGGAATGGATCCAAGCCTGGCAGACCCAGGATAAGATGTCTGCCAGCTGTTGACCCTATAGGCGCGGCTATTCAGCGGCGATTTTAATTACCGGCTCCATTTTGGCAAGAATATCATCCGCCAGATGGCACTTGATCTGATGTCCCGCTGCCAGTTGCTTTACCGTCGGCACCTCGCGGTCGCACAATCCATCGGGGACCTCGCCCTTCCATCGGCAGCGGGTTTGGAATGGGCAGCCGGAGGGAGGGTTCATCGCCGATGGAATATCACCTTCCAGCACAATATGCGTCTTCTCGATTGAGGTATCAGCAATGGGCACCGCCGACAGCAAGGCTTCTGTATAGGGATGGTATGGCGGCGAGAAGACTTGATCGGTATCGCCGATCTCCACCACATGGCCAAGATACATCACCATAACCCGGTCCGACAGGTAGCGCACAATCGACAAATCATGGCTGATGAACAGCAGCGTGGTTTTCTCGTTGCGCTGGATTTCCATCAAAAGATCCGTCACGGCCGCCTGAACTGAGACATCCAGCGCCGACACCGGCTCATCCGCCACCACGATACGCGCGCCGCCGGCAAAGGCGCGGGCGATCCCCACCCGTTGTTTCTGCCCCCCCGACAGTTGCCGGGGCATCCGCTCGGCAAAGGCCCTCGGCAACTTTACCAGATCCAGCAATTCCAGCATCCGCTTTTTGCGGTCCCTCTCGGATTTGCCGACCCGAAATATTTCCAGCGCCCGGATAATTTGCCGCCCCACCGTCATCGAGGGATTGAGCGTGTCAAATGGGTTTTGAAACACCATCTGAATGTCCGCCACGGTGTCGGTGTCGCGCTGCTCGATTGGCACCTGCTCGATATTGATGCCATCCAGCAGGATTTCCCCCTCGGTGGCGGTCTCCAGTCCCATCAGCACCTTGGCAAAGGTGGATTTACCACAGCCCGATTCCCCGACAATGGCCAGTGTTTCAGATTCACGGGCCTCGAAACTCAGCGTCTCATTGGCCTTGACCACCTTTGTCTCACCGCCAGCAAACAGGGCATTGGCCGCGACCTCATAGTATTTCTTCAGATTGTCGACTTTCAGCACCACATCGCCGATCTTGGCTTTTGCCTTCGGTTCAGCAAGGACAATCGGCGCCGACCAGTCGATCTCGTTGAACTTCAGGCAGCGGCTTTGATGCCGGTCATTGCCATCAACCGCCGCCATCAAAATATCGCCTGCATCACAGCGGCCTGGCTCGAAATAGTCACAGCGCGGGCCAAAGTTGCATCCCGGTGGTCTTTCATGCGGCAGCGGAAAGTTTCCCGGTATCGCCACCAGGGGGCGGGCGTTCTTATCTGCGCCGGGCAGCGGGATCGAGCGAAACAGGGCCTGCGTATAAGGGTGCTGCATGTCGTCGAACACATCTTCAATCGAGCCGCGTTCGGCCGCTTCCCCCGAATACATCACACAGAGCCGGTCACAGGTCTCCAGTATCAACCCCAGATTATGGCTGATGAACAGCATCGAGGTGCCGTATTTTTTGCCCAAATCCCGGACCAGTTCAACCACTGCGGCTTCGACTGTTACGTCCAATGCGGTGGTTGGTTCATCCAGGATGAGCAGGGCAGGCTTTGACATCAGCGCCATGGCGATAACAATGCGCTGTTGCTGGCCACCCGACAGCTGGTGTGGAAATGAATTGAGGATCCGTTCCGGGTCAGGCAGGCGCACATCCGTCACCACCTCCAGCGCCCGCTCATAGGCGTCGTCCTTGCTGACGCCCTCATGGATCATCGGCACTTCCATCAGCTGCTTGCCGATCTTCATCGCCGGGTTCAGCGAGGCCATAGGCTCTTGATAGATCATTGCAATTTCATTGCCACGAATATCGCGTAACTCTTCGGCGCTCATCTGCGCCAGATCGCGGCCTTTGAATTTGATAGTGCCGCCAACGACGCGGCCATTTTTGCCCAGATCCTGCATCACCCCCAGCGCCACGGTGGATTTGCCGCAGCCACTCTCTCCCACCAGTCCGACGGCTTCGCCAGGCATCACCGAGACTGAAAAATCCATCACAGCCGGAATTTCCCGTAGTCGTGTGAAAAACGAGATCGATAGCTTGTCAATCTCCAGGATTGGCCCGTCATACGCTGCCATCTTGCTCATCTGTCATCTCCCTGCTGATGCCGGGGACACAGGGTCCCTTCATCTGGCTAAAAATATCCCGGGGGTCTGGGGGCAGCGCCCCCAGCCTGTTGTTTCAGTCCTTAAGACTTTCTTCGCGCAGACCATCAGCCAGCAGGTTTAACCCCAGCACCAGGCTCAGCAGAGCAAGTGCCGGTGGCAGGGCCGGGTGCAGGTAGATCGACAGCAACTTGCGACCATCGTTGATGGTGCTGCCCCAGTCCGGGCTTTCCGGGGCCAGCCCCAGTCCAAAGAAGCCCAGGGTGCCCAGCAGGATGATTGTATAACCGATGCGCAGACAGAAGTCGACGATCAGGGGCCCGCGTGCATTGGGCAGGATTTCCCACAGCATGATGTACCAGGGGCCCTCGCCACGGGTCTGGGCCGCGGCAACATAGTCGCGGGTTTTGATGTCCATGGTCAGCCCGCGCACGATGCGAAACACTGTCGGTGAGTTGACAAAAACAACCGAGACAAACACCACCAGCAGCCCTGGGTCGATGTCAAAGAAATCGAGCACCCGTGGCAGACCAATGATTTTAAAGTCCGGGGTATTGATCAGATAGCCGCCGTTTGACACCAGTTGCAGATACATCCAGGTCGCCACCCCCAATACCCCGATCAGCAATGGTGTCCGCAATGCCGGGCGGGTGTGGTAGCGCGAATTCAGCAGCACTGCCAAAAAAATGATCGGAAAGACGAACAATACGATGGCCATATAATTTGGCACCCCGGTGGCGACGATTTCCGGTGTCACCAGTAGATAGAACAGCAGGATCACCGGGAAAGCCAGAATGAGGTTGGCCAGGAAGGACAGGGCGATATCCAGCTTGCCACCGTAATACCCCGCCGGAAGGCCAAGGGTGATGCCAACCATAAAGGCAAAGATCGCCGCCAGCGGCGCGATTTTGATGACTTCCCAGGCGCCTTTGATCAACCGGCTGAACACATCTCGGGCTAGGTTGTCGCCGCCAAGCAGATACCAGCCATATTCACCCTCTTCGATGCCGCGTATTGCGGTTCCCGGGACCTTGTTTTTCATGCCCGAGACCTGGGACAACGCATCATGGGTTACAATCATATCCAGGGCGCCATAGACGCCGGTGAACACCCAGAACATCACCAGACCAAATCCGATCATGCCAATCGGGCTGTCAAACAGTTTGCCATACAGCCCCAACCGGCGTTTGAAGGCGATCGACAAGGCATAAAGCAAAACCAGTGAGATCCATACCGGTGACAGTTGCACCAGAATGCGGGTGATAATCTCAAACGTGCTGAGAGGTTCCATTGCTCTTCCTCCCTTAAGAAATTCGAATGCGTGGATTGAGATAGACGTAGCCGATATCGGAAATCAGCTGGGTCACCAAAACCACCACCACCGAGACCACAGAGACGGCCAGCAACAGTTCGATGTCATTGTTGCTGGCGGCCTGCACCAGTGCCCAGCCAAAGCCTTTGTAATTGAACAGAGTTTCCACAATGACCACGCCGTTCAGTAGCCATGGAAACTGCAGCATGATCACCGTGAAAGGCGCGATCAAGGCATTGCGAAGGGCATGTTTGACAACCACGTTGTAGAAGCTGACGCCTTTCAGGCGTGCGGTACGGATATACTGCGCCGTCATTACCTCAGTCATCGACGCGCGGGTCATCCGAGAGATATATCCCATACCGTAAAGCGCGATGGTGAGCACCGGCAGAAAGAAATTTTCCAAGGTTGGGGCCACCGCCACACGAAACCAGAAAGCTTCGGCCCATTCCGGCACAAAGGCCAAAGAATAATCGCTGGGCATTTTTGCGGTGGCGCTTGTTGCGGTGCCTTTGAACCATTTCAGCCCCACAGTTGACGAGGTGAAAACCGCGATGAAAATCACACCAGAGACATATTCCGGTGTGGCCGTCGTCAAGATTGACACCGTCGACAGCGAGCGATCGGTCACCGAGCCTTCGCGCATTCCGGCCAGCACCCCGATCAACAGGGCGGTGGGCACCATCAGGATCAAAACCCAGAACATCAGGGCGCCGGTTAGCCCTAGGCGTTTGCCGACAATGTTAGAGACGTCATCGCGAAAAACCGTCGAATAGCCCCAGTTGCCTTGCAGGATACCGCAAAATCTGGGGGCCTGGGCGGCCTCTGCTGCGCTGACCGTGCCGAGCACGCAACGGCCGGTGACGCCATCTTCGGAGGTGCGCGTCCAGCCCGGCATCACCCCCAGCCATTGGCTGTATTTGACAATTGTCGGCTGCGCATAGCCGTTTTTGTCCAGCCAGCTTGCCACCGCCTCGTCCGACATGCGGAAGTTGCCCTGGGTCTTGGCCAGTTTTTCAAGGTTCGGATAGAGATTGGTCAGAAAAAACACGATGAAGGTCAGGCATAAAGCGGTGACAATCATCATGCCTGTTCGGCGAAGGATGAACGATCCCATTAGGTCCCCTGTTGGTTGGGCTGCGCTTTGGCCCGTCTGCTGCGGGCCTTTTAGTCTAGCGGGTGCCGGGAAAGAACCGCCCCAGATTTGGGGGGCGGCTCAGATATTTGTAAGCTCGGTTACAGCTTATGCTGCCCAACCCCACTTGTATTGGTGGTGTTCGAACGACACATGCATGTCGGCGCCGACAACGCCCTCGCGCATGTGGCGGTAGATGGCCCGCCAGTAGGGCTGGACCGTGACGGCTTCATCCTGGATCAGGGCCTGCATTTTGGCCATGACCTCGCGACGTTTGTCTGCATCTGCCAAAGCCAGAGCTTCGGTCAGCAAGGCGTCAAACTCCGGGTTGGCCCAGCCAAACTCGTTCCAGGCCTCGCCCGAACGATAGGCCAGCGCGTGGATTTGCACGCCCAGA
Organism: Parasedimentitalea psychrophila; assembly: GCF_030285785.1. Classification (NCBI taxonomy): domain Bacteria; kingdom Pseudomonadati; phylum Pseudomonadota; class Alphaproteobacteria; order Rhodobacterales; family Paracoccaceae; genus Parasedimentitalea; species Parasedimentitalea psychrophila. Next base: position 3,938,045 of record NZ_CP127247.1, read on the forward strand.
GGCCGGTGGTTCCAGTTGGTCGAGCTGAAGGCGTATTTGGTCCAGTCGTTCCAGAATGTCGAACCGGGCAGCACTGTCCGCTTCACCTTGAAACCGGCATCGCGCAGTTGTGCGGCAACCGCATCGGTGGTGTTCTTGCGCCAGTCATCGTCGATGGACATGATTTCATGTTCGAAATCCATCATTCCGGCTTCTTCCATCAGGGCCCGCGCCGCAGCTGGATCGGCCTTTTGCTTTGGAAGTTCGGCATATTCTGGATGGATTGAGCCGACATGGTGGTTTTCGGCGACGACACCGCGGTCTCCGTAGCCCAGTTCCAGGCAGATCGAATTGTCGACCGCCATCTGCAGCGCCTGGCGCACCCGTTTGTCGGCATAGACCTTCTTGCCGTCAAACTCGGCAAGTTGGTTGGGCCGAATGACCACCGTTGCCATGGTGACAACCTCGGACTTTTGGTAGCCAAGGCCATCAAGAACGTCGATGAATTCACCGACCGACTCGTGCAGCATGTCGACTTCTTCGGAATCAATCGCTGACATCCACGACGACGGATCGGTGCCAAAATCAATATATTCAATCCGGTCCAGTGCGGCCGGGCCATAGACTGCGTCGCCCCACCAAATGTGGTCCTCATTCTTCACCAGAACAGCAGAAACGCCAACTTCAACGTCACTGATCAGATAGGGTCCGGTGCCAACATTGGCAGTGTAGTCGGTGTTATGAAAGCTGGCGTGGGTGATCGCAGCCGGATAATCCGACATGCCGGCGATCAGCGAAATATCCGGGCTGGGCAGGTGCAGTTTCACGGTGTGATCGTCGACAACTTCGACTGAACCGGCAATCGCCGTGCCGCTGGCTTCATCCACTATGGTGGCGAACCGGCCGGCCATGGAATTGCCCTCCAGGGCCTTGTCACACCAGCCCTCGATGTTGCGAGCAACATCAGCAGCGGTGAAATCGTCGCCGTTGTTCCATTTTACGCCCTTGCGGACGTTCAGGGTGTAGATGGTGGCGTCCTCATTGACTTCCCAGCCTTCGAGCAACATGCCACGGAAGGTGCCGTCCGAGTTATATTCGACCAGATACTCCAGCGTGCCGCGCGACTGGTTGCCCATTTCGGACCAGGCGTAGATCCGGGGATCTTTCAACTCGCGGACGCTCATTTGAACCCGAAGGGTGCCGCCGGCTTTTGCGTGGCTCATGGCTTGGGCCGGAGCGTCCAGTCCGATCAGCCCATAAGCCGCGGCTGACGATACTCCCAGTGCGGTTGCGCGGGTCAGAAATTCGCGGCGATCCAGTTTGCCGTCGGATACTTCCTGTGCATGCATTTCTGCGGCCCAATGAATGGGTTTGCCGGCGTTGGTCTCGTTAGACATGAAAACTCTCCCTGTCGCACCAATGGGAAAAAAGCACTGAAATCCGCATCTTCACGAAATGCAGATCAGGCCAAATAAGATGCGGTTTATAATTTTAGTTTCCCCATATTGAATATACGGCCTTAGTTGCGCCTGTAGGTCAATGCTCTGTTTAGACAGTTTTGTGCAGGATAGCGACATTTTTTCGTCGTTTCCTGACTTGACAGAGGGGGCTCTGGTCACATGTGTCCATTACAGTCGCGGCGCAATGGCTGAATTTCACCTTGAAACGGCGTGCCAGAGAATCAAATGCGGGATCGTTTGCGCAGGGCTCGGGGGGGCTGGTTGGTGTGCTTGGTTATGAAGCGGGTGAAATAGGCGGGGCTGCTGAAATTCAGCCGCGCAGCGATCTCCTGTATCGGCAGATCACTGTCAATCAGCAGACGGCGGGCGCCGTATAATTGGCGCTCGGTTAATAGGCCGGCCGCCGTTGTGCCGGTTTCGGCCTTGACCACACGGGTGAGGTGAGTGGCGGTAACACCCAAAGCGGCAGCATGGTCAGCCATGGTGATGTTTTCGCCAAAATACTGGGAAACGCGGGCGCAATAGGCCTGCGTTAACCGGCGCGAGGCATTGTGTTTGGGCGCAGTGGCCTCGTCGTTGTGGCCCTGTCGGCGCAGCAGAATGCCGATCAGTTCACCATTGGCCTGCATGGCGCGATGCCACAGTGTTGCGCGGCTGGTCTGTTCGGTCTTCATGACGTCCATCAGAGCCGTCAGGTTGGTTTGTTCGCCCAGGTTGTTGATCCGCAAATGCTGTGGCCGATGGGGCAGGGCCATCGCATTGGAGGCCGGAACCAACAAAGCCTGACCCAGACAGCCGCGCCCCAGTTCGAATGACATCAGGCCGCCGGCCGGGACAAACAGGGCATTATGGGCGCCAAACCCGCGCCGCGTTCCATCCAGTAATACCCGGCCCTGGCCGCGGGTAATCCAGACCAGAACATGCATGTCGCGATCATGCGCCAGGCCAATTTGCCACGGCCCATCCGGATGCAGCCCGGACAGCGGCACAACTTGGATCTCTTCGAGGGGACTGGGGTCGTAGGGCATTTCATGAATTCAAAAGTCTTGTTGCGACAGCAGCCTGCGCAGGATCTTTCGATTCTGACAAGATGCAGAAGACCGCGAAACCAAACGTCACCCTGGCGGTGAATATGCGGTCCAGTGCTTCATTTTTGAGCGAAACCAGGTGCGCTGCCGTTTGGCAAACTGCCTTGTGGCAACCGAGGCCTTCTCGCGCGCCCGCGCCAATGTCAGATCGCCGTTCAAATGCGCCATCAATTCGGGCACGCCAATCGCCCGGCAGGACGGCAAGGACGGATCATAGCGATGCCGCATGGCCCGGGCCTCATCGAGGGCGCCTTGGTCTATCATCTGGTCAAACCTGCGGCGGATGCGGGATTCGAGCCAGGTCTTGTCAACGTCGAACACCAGAGCTGCACAGGTCTCGACCGGCAGTAGTGGTGGCGGCGTATCATCCTGCCAGGCCGAAAGAGGTTTGCCGGTGGCCTGCTGAACCTCCCAGGCGCGTTGCACCCGGGCCCGGTTTTTCACATCAATCCTGGCCTTGGTTTCGGCATCCAAAGCGGCGAGCATAGCTTCGACTGGAAGATCATCCCCGGCGCAGCGCACCGCAGCAGGGGTGGCGGGGATATCCGCCATGCCAACGGTCAAAGCGGTGTAATAGAGACCGGTGCCTCCAATGATAATGGGGCGCCGGGGGCCGGATAACAGCGGTTTGACCTCGCGCAGCCAATGGCCAGCGGAATAGGCCGCGTCAAATGGCAGGTGACCATAGAGCGCATGTTCCGCTGCGGACGTCTCGGCGATTGAGGGGCGGGCGGTGATCACTTGCCAGCAGTCATAGACCTGGCTGGCATCCGCATTGATGATCACTCCGCCCTGTTGCGCGGCGATCTCCAGCGCCAAAGCGGACTTGCCCGAGGCGGTGGGGCCAGCAATCAAGACCGGCTGGTCCGGGGAAATATTGGGCAACGTCATCTGTCTTGTCCTGGCCTGAGCAAAATACGACACGGTTTTACCATCAAACTGTGCCGACTTGCATTGAACATGGCACTGATTTGCGCCATTTTGCCCGGCAGATTAACCCCGTCACATTCCGGAGCGCAATATGCCCCTTTCTACCGATCCGTCCAGCGGACATTCCGCTTCAACTTATAAACGCGTGATGCTGAAAATTTCCGGCGAAGCGCTGATGGGGGATCAGGGGTTTGGTCTGCATCCACCAACGGTTCAGCGCATCGCCGAAGAAGTGAAGTCGGTGCATGACATGGGCGTCGAGATCTGCATGGTGATTGGCGGCGGCAATATTTTCCGCGGGCTGTCCGGCTCTGCTCAGGGGATGGAACGCACCACCGCTGACTATATGGGCATGTTGGCGACGGTGATGAATGCGCTGGCGATGCAAAGCGCGCTGGAAGAGCTTGGGGTGTTTACCCGGGTGATCTCGGCGATCCCGATGGATCAGGTCTGCGAGCCCTACATCCGCCGCCGTGCGGTGCGCCACCTTGAGAAAAAACGGGTCTGCATCTTTGCCGCGGGCACCGGCAACCCGTATTTCACCACCGATACCGCCGCCACCCTGCGCGCCAACGAGATGTCCTGTGAGGCGATTTTCAAAGGCACCAAGGTTGATGGCGTCTACGATAAAGATCCAGAAAAATTTGCCGATGCGGTTCGCTATGACACTGTTTCCTATGACGATGTTCTGATCAAACGTCTGGGCGTCATGGATGCCTCTGCGATTGCTCTGGCGCGCGACAACAACCTACCCATCATTGTATTCTCTCTGGATGAGCCCGGCGGATTCCGTGGTATTCTGGCGGGCGAGGGCACCTACACCCGAGTCTCTGGCTAACCAAAATCCCGGAAAAATGGGTCTGGAATTTTCGAATATTCCAGCCTGTTTTCCGGGGTGACGGCAATTGGGTTGCGTTGGAACTGCTGAATTTGAGGGTTGAAATTATCAGCTGAGGCTGAAATTCAGCAGCAAGATTGCTATACATTGCGCGGCCAATGGCTTATGAGCCTAGAAAACATCACCTGAAGACGGGGAATGGGCAGCATGTCTGACGATTTTATTCTCGATACCGATGATTTGCAGCGTCGTATGGACGGCGCTATGGCAAATTTGAAAACTGAATTTGCCAGTTTGCGAACCGGCCGTGCCTCGGGCTCGATGCTCGAGCCGATCATGGTTGACGCATACGGGTCGAAAACACCGATTAACCAGGTCGGCACAGTCAACGTGCCCGAGCCACGAATGGTTACCATCAACGTTTGGGACAAGGGTCTGGTTGGCAAGGTTGAAAAGGCCATCCGCGAGAGCGGCCTGGGTATCAATCCGCAACTGAATGGCACCATCATCATGCTGCCAATTCCAGAACTGAACGAAGAACGCCGCCGCCAGTTGACCAAAGTTGCGGGCCAATATGCCGAGCACGGCCGTGTGTCGATCCGTAATATTCGGCGCGACGGCATGGATCAGATCAAAAAAGCTAAATCTGACGGCATGTCTGAGGATGATCAGAAGTTCTGGGAATCCGAGGTGCAGGAAATGACTGATAAAATGACCAAGCTGGTCGATTCCAGTCTCGAGACCAAGCAAGAAGAAATCATGCAGGTCTGACGTCCTAGCATGTCAAAAAACCCTGATATCCCATTGCAGGACAGCGGCAGCCTGTCGCCGGGCGGCGATGGGCCGCGTCATGTTGCCATCATCATGGACGGCAACGGACGTTGGGCGCAGGCCCGCGGCCGGCCGCGGTTGTTTGGCCATCATGCGGGTGCCAAACGGGTCCGGGAGGTTGTTGAAGCCTGCCCGGGACTTGGCATCGAGTACCTGACGATATTTGCCTTTTCGACCGAGAACTGGAAACGGACACAGACCGAAGTGGCCGGGTTGATGAACCTGTTCCGGCGATACATCAGCCGGGAAATGGCGGCTCTGGCGACCAGGAACGTCCGGGTGCGGTTCATCGGCGACCGCCTTAGGCTTGATGCCAAACTGGTCAAGCTGATGGATCGGCTTGAGGTTGAGACCGCGGGCAATGACGGCACTCATTTGACGGTTGCGCTGAATTATGGCGGCCGCGATGAGGTGGCCCGCGCCACCAAGCGGCTGGCGCATGACGTGGCGAACGGGACGCTGAACCCCGAAGAGGTAGATGAAGAAACTCTGCCAAGGTACTTAGATACTTATGTTTTACCAGATCCTGATCTGGTGATACGCACCAGCGGCGAGGCCCGGATATCCAATTTCCTTCTCTGGCAGTCAGCCTATTCTGAATATGAGTTCATCGATACATTGTGGCCCGATTTCACGGCGGCAGAGCTTGGCCGGCTTTGCGAAAAATTTGGACGTCGGGAACGTCGATTTGGGACGGTGAAAACATGAATACTAACGGTCGCTGGGCGGATCTTGCCCCACGGTTTATCTCGGCCATTGTCATGTTGGTGCTGGGGAGTTTTACTGTTTTCACAGGTGGGCTGCTGTTTGATGTGCTGATAGCGCTGTGCTGTGGCGTTCTGATCTGGGAATTGGTGCGGATGCTGGCACCTGAGCAACGTGCGGTCGCCTTGCAACTGGGCTTGCTGTCCGGCGCTGCCACTTTGGCTGCTGCTTTGCTTGCGCCTATCTGGACATTGCCCTTACTGGTTGCGCCTGCGCTGGTGGGGCTTTCGCAAGTGTCACAGCGCAGGCTCTATTATTTTGGCTTCGCGCTGTGGGTTCTGATTGCCGGATTCGGGTTTATCTGGTTGCGAAATGTTCTGGGCATCCAGTGGGTTCTGTGGCTGGTGTGCGTTGTAGTTGTCACTGACGTGGCCGGGTATTTTGCGGGCAAGCTTATTGGCGGCCCCAAATTCTGGCCCCGTGTCAGCCCCAAGAAAACCTGGTCAGGTACTGCAGCCGGCTGGATTGCGGCGGTCGCTGTTGGCATGTGGTTTGCCCGGGAGCTGGGATTAGGACCGGGGTTGGTGGTGCTATCTTTCCTGGTGTCGATAGCCAGTCAAGCCGGAGACGTTGCTGAAAGCGCCCTGAAACGCAAAATGGGCGTCAAGGATTCCAGTGCGCTGATCCCCGGCCATGGAGGTTTTTTTGACCGCTTTGACGGAATGTTGGGGGCGGCGGCCATGGTGCTTATCTTTCTGACATTTTGGGGCCTGCCCAGCGGGACACTGTAATGCGTAAAATATCGATATTTGGCGCCACCGGGTCGATCGGTCAAAACACCATCGACCTGATCCGGCGTGACCTGGCTGGCTATGATGTGGTGGCCTTAACCGGGGGAGCCAACATTGCCAGACTGGCGGCGGATGCCATTGCCCTGAATGCTGACATTGCGGTTACCGCCTATGACGACCGGCTGGACGATTTGCGTGCCGCATTGGCCGGCAGCACCGTCAAGGCCGCCGCCGGTCAAATGGCTCTGGTCGAAGCCGCCGCGCGGCCCGCTGATTGGGTGATGTCTGCCATTGTTGGCATTGCTGGTCTGGCCCCAGGGCTGGAGGCGTTGAAACAGGGCGCAACACTGGCCTTGGCCAATAAGGAATCACTGGTCTGTGCTGGCGCGCTGCTGTTGGACACCGCCAAACGCCACGGGGCGCGGATCTTGCCGGTGGACAGCGAACACTCGGCGGTGTTTCAGGCGCTTGTGGGCGAGGACATGGAGGCGGTTGAGCGGATTATCATAACCGCCTCTGGCGGCGCCTTTCGCGATTGGCCACTGGAGCAGTTGCGGCAGGCGACACTGGCACAGGCCTCCTCGCATCCCAATTGGGACATGGGGCAACGGATAACCATCGACAGCGCTTCCATGTTTAACAAAGCGATGGAAGTCATTGAGACACATGAGTATTTCGGCGTCAAACCGGATCAAATCGAAGTGTTGGTGCACCCTGAATCCTTGGTGCATGCCATGGTCGGGTTTCGCGACGGGGCGCTGATGGCGCATCTGGGCGCACCGGATATGCGGCACGCGATTGGCTATGCGCTGCATTGGCCCGAACGTCGCAAGCTGCCGGTTGCGCGGCTGGATCTGGCCAAGATCGGCCAGTTGAACTTTGTCACCCCGGACCCGGCACGATTCCCTGCGCTGGCTCTGGCCTATCAAGTGATGGCTCGCGGTGGCATGATGGGGACGGTGTTCAACGGTGCCAAAGAACGGGTGCTGGATCACTTCATCGCGAGCCGGATTGGATTTCTCGATATGGCCACCATTGTTGAACAGGTGATGGCGTATTTTGAGGGGCAATCCAGCCTCATTGATGACGCAATGACACTTGATAACGTGTCGCAGATTGACCAATTGGCCCGGCAACGGGTTGATTTGGCCTTGGTAGAACGAACAGGGTAGTATTTTGGACGTAGTTTCTCTCATTCCGCAGTTTGGCGGCTTTCTTTACACAGTGCTCAGTTTTGTGGTGGCGCTGTCGGTGATCGTGGCGGTGCACGAATATGGTCACTACATCGTTGGACGCTGGTCTGGCATCGACGCCGAGGTGTTTTCGCTGGGCTTTGGCCCGGTGCTGTGGAGCCGCGTTGATCGGCGCGGCACCCGCTGGCAGGTCGCTCTGTTGCCGTTTGGTGGCTACGTCAAGTTTCTGGGGGATGCCAATGCCGCCTCGGGCAAGGACGAAGAGGCAATGGCCGAGGCCGAAGCTGATCCGAGCTTTCTGCGACGCACGATGCACGGCGCGCCGCTATGGGCGCGGACAGCCACCGTAGCAGCCGGTCCGCTGTTTAACTTTGCCCTGTCCATATTGATTTTCTCGGGTGTGTTTATGATCCGCGGTGAACCAAGGGACCCGCTGACGGTGGGCGCCCTGGTGCCGATGCCCGGGTTTGTCAACGAATTGCGCGAGGGCGACGAGATCCTGTCGATCGCCGGTATAGACACGCCGAGCATTTCGGACTCTGAAAAATGGAGCGCCTTCCGGCAGCAAATCCCCTCGCAGCAGCCGTTGGCATATGCTGTTATGCGGGATGGCGTCGAAATGGTTGTTGATGGGCCATACATTGCCCCAGCGGTGGTCAACATGGTGGTGCCGCGCAGTGCCGCCTCGAGCATCGGTATCATGTCAGGCGATGTGATCACCGCCATTGATGGCGAAGAGATTGTGGCCTTTACCCAGTTGAAGCGCGTTGTTGAAGCGGCGAATGGCAAGGTGCTTTTGCTTGATATCTGGCGGCAAGATCAGAGCCTGGAACTGGCCCTGGCGCCGCGTCGCGTTGACGAACCGCAGGCCGATGGCAGTTTTGCCACCGAATGGCGGATTGGAATAATCGGCGTCGGTTTGGCTTTTGAGCCGGTGTCTGTCGGCACTGGACCGATTACGGCGGTTACGGCGGGGGCGTCGCAGGTCTGGCGGGTTATCGATACCTCGCTCTCCGGGCTGAAGCATATGATTACAGGCGCAATCAGCACTTGTAACCTGTCCGGTCCCTTAGGCATTGCCGAAACTTCGGGGGCGATGGCCAGTCAGGGTGCGCAGAGCTTTATCTGGTTTATCGCAGTTCTCTCTACTGCGGTTGGATTGCTGAATCTGTTTCCAATCCCGGCGCTCGATGGCGGCCATCTGATGTTCTATGCCTATGAGGCAATCACCAAAAAGCAACCCAGCGATATGGCTATGCGGGTGTTGATGACATTTGGCTTCGCCGCGATCCTGTCTTTGATGGTGTTTGCCTTGGGCAATGACATTTTCTGCTGACAACGATCTTTGGACGGTCGTCGATAGCGGCGACCGTCCAATTGTAGCCACATTCCCCTGTTAATCTTTTGGCAAGGCGCGCGGCAGAAACTACGTTTTAGTAAATCTGCGGAGGCTGATGGCAAAAGGGGCTCTGGATCATGCAGACATTACAATATTCATATCGCGGTTTGGGCCTGCTGATGCGGCTGAATTGGGATCGGGCGCTGTCCGCGTTTGTTATTTTTCTGGCGTTGATCGCCGGCTGCTGGATCGCTGTCTCTGCTTCTGAACGGCAAATGGATGTATGCAGTACCCAATTTCAGTCCTGTTCGCCCTTTTCTAGCTTTTGACAACAGGGCACAAACCCGATACGCAGTTTTAAAGCTGCTTAAAAAATTGGGTTATTTGATATGCTCTGGGGGACAAGTGTGGGTAAATCCTGCGGGGGGTGCCAATCGCGCACCAATATGTTGTATAGACAAGCGTCAGCACTAACACTTGCTGTCGCTATGGGGTTTGCCTTTGCACCGGCGTTTGCTGAGGCTCAGGATTACCAATTCAACTCGGTGCAGGTCGAAGGCAATCAGCGCATTCAGACCTCGACGATTGTCGCCTATACCGGGATTGAGCGTGGCAAAACTGTGAGTGCGGGGCAACTGAACGATGCCTATCAGCGTATTCTTGACAGTGGGGTTTTTGAAACCGTTGAATTGGTGCCGCGTGGCAATACACTGACCATCAAGGTCACTGAGTTTGCAACGATCAACCAAATCAGTTTTGAGGGCAATCGCCGTCTAAAAGATGACGATCTTATCGGGTTGATCGAATCTGCGCCGCGCCGGGTGTTTAACCCATCGCAGGCCGAACGCGACGCCGCCAATATCGCTGAGGCATATGGTGCCCAGGGTCGGGTTGCCTCGCGGGTTACCCCCAAGATCATTCGGCGCAGCGACAACCGTGTTGACCTAGTTTTTGAAGTTACCGAGGGCGACACCACCGAGGTTGAGCGCGTTTCATTTGTCGGTAACCGGGTGTATTCAGATCGCCGCTTGCGCCGTGTCATGGAAACCAAGCAGGCAGGTCTTTTGCGGGCGTTTATTCAATCGGACACTTTGATCGAAGATCGCATCGAGTTTGATAAGCAGGTTCTGCGTGATTTCTATCTGTCACGGGGCTACGTCGATTTCCGCGTCAACAGTGCCAATGCCGAAGTGACCAATGAAAGAGACGCTTTTTTCCTGGTGGTGGATGTCACCGAAGGGCAGCAGTTCAAATTTGGTGAGATCTCAGTTTCCAGTGAAATCAGCGAAGCGGATCCGGATTTGTTCTTTGACGCACTAAGGGTCAAATCCAGCGTCACCTATTCCCCTGTGTTGGTCGAAAACTCGATTGAGCGTCTAGAGACGCTGGCCATTCGACAAGGGATTGATTTTCTGCGGGTAGAACCGCGGATCTCCAGAAATGACCGGGATCTGACACTGGATGTCGAATTTGTGCTGACCCGCGGCCCCAGGCTGTTTGTTGAGCGGATCGATATCGAGGGCAACACAACCACGCTTGACCGGGTGATCCGCCAGCGGTTCAAAACCGTCGAAGGGGACCCGTTCAATCCTCGTGAAATCCGTGAGAGCGCAGAGCGTATTCGGGCGCTAGGCTTTTTTGCGTCTGCCGAAGTTGATGTCCGCGAGGGCAGCACAGCCAGCCAGGTTGTGGTGGATGTTGATGTGGAGGAGCAGCCGACTGGGTCGCTGACACTGGGCGGTGCCTATTCTGTTGATGACGGGTTTGGCGTGACCATCGGGCTGACGGAAAACAACTTCCTGGGTCGGGGTCAGCGTTTGTCGTTCAATATTTCGACTGCCCAGGATTCCGAAGAATATGTTTTTGGATTTACCGAACCGCACCTGTTGGGGCGTGATTTGCAGTTTTCTCTGGATCTGGGTGTTTCAAAAACCGATTCAAGCTTCTCGGAGTATGACACCAAACGGGCCTTTATCACCCCGGCGCTGTCTTTTAAGACCAGTGAGAGCTCCCTTCTTCGGGTCCGCTATACCTGGGATCGTGATGAAATGGTCAGCCGGGGAAATGATTCCAATGGCGATCCATTGGCAGGGCCGATTGTCCTTGACGAAATTGCGCAGGGCGAGCGGACGTCGAGCAGTGTTGGTTTCACCTATACTTACGACAGCCGGATCACCGGGTTGGATCCAAACGCCGGGTTCCTGGTTCAGCTTGGTGCGGACTATTCCGGTCTGGGCGGCGACAGCGAATATGTTAAATCCAATGCCAAATTCATTGCTCAGCGAATGGTGTTCAACGAAGAAGTAACCCTGCGCGCCACCTTTGAAGCGGGTGCGTTGAGCTGGCTTGGCAATGACAGCAGCAGATCGATAGACCGGTATATTCTGTCGCCGACTATTATGCGTGGCTTTGAGCCAGGCGGTATTGGCGCCCGTGACCGGTCAACCATTGGATCTGGCGCCACCTACGACGATTTCCTCGGCGGTAACTATTATGCCGTGGCCCGGTTTGATGCGGAATTCCCGCTTGGCTTGCCCGAAGAACTTGGCATGCGCGGCGGCTTTTTCTACGACATCGGCAATCTTTGGGACCTGTCCAATGTTGATACCTCCAGTGCAAACAATATTGTTGGTGAGGGCGGCTCTTTCCGCCATGTGATCGGGATCTCTCTGCTGTGGACAACTGGCTTTGGACCTTTGCGGTTCAACTTCTCGAAGGCCTTGCAGAAGGAAACCTTTGATAAGGAACAGAGCTTTGATCTGACAATCCAGGCGCGGTTCTAAGACAATGCCTCGCTGTGGCAAACAGGGTCACCACAGAGGGCTGGCAAAAATGCTGGCCCTTATGGGTGCCCTGTTTGCGCCGCTGCAGGCGCTTGCTCAGGGACCCTATGAACTGGATCTGAATAGCGAAATGCAACTGGGCATTCCGCAAAGCGCCATTTTGACAATTCATCCGGATCGGTTGTTTTCCAGCAGTGCTTTTGGGCGCCGGGTTGCCGAAGGGATCGAAGCTGAGGGCGCCGTTCTGACGGCTGAAAATCGACGTATTGAGGCTGTTTTGCGGGCCGAAGAACAGACCCTCGCCGAGCGCCGCCATTCTATGGATCCGGCGGCGTTCAGGGCATTGGCTGATGCTTTTGATGAAAAAGTTCAAGAAACCCGGCGGCTGCAAGAGCAGAAACTGCGGGAGATCAATGCAACCGGCGAGACGGCCAGGCGCGAATTTTTCACGGTTTCCTTACCGGTTTTGCAACAACTGATGCGGGAATCCGGGGCCGGTGCCATTCTGGACCAGTCCTCCGTTTTTCTCAGTGCCTACGCCGCGGACATCACCGATCTTGCGATTTCACGGATAGATGCGGTTCTGGGTGACGGTTCTCAGCTGGAGCAGGACGCTCAACAATAATTGCGGCAGCTTGCCCAAAAGACGCTGTCTTGCTAGTGACGGCGCAGACCCTATGACAACAACAGGATGACCGTTATGACCGCCGAGTTGAAAAGCGCTGACATTCAAATGATTCAGCGGATCCTGCCGCATCGCTATCCGTTTTTGTTGGTCGACAAAGTGCTCGACATTGATGGCTACAGCTCGGCCCGTGGCATCAAGAATGTCACCATGAACGAACCCCATTTCCAGGGTCATTTTCCGGGCACGCCAATCATGCCAGGGGTCACCATCGTCGAAGCGATGGCGCAGACTGCCGGCGTGATGATCGGCACTGCCTTTGATATGATCGACAGCAATATGCTGATCTATTTTATGAACATTGATAAGTGCAAGTTCCGCCGTAAAGTGGGGCCGGGGGATGTGCTTGAAATGAACATCGTTACCCTGCGTGGCAAGCCGGGCGGTAAAATCTGGAAATTCTCCGGCAAGGCAACTGTCGATGGTGAGGCCGCCGCCGAGGCCGAATTCACGGCCATGGTTGACTTGCAAAAGGACTGAACGCGATGAGCCAAATCCATTCCAGTGCGGTGATCGAAGAGGGTGCCATCATTGGCCAGGGCTGCGAGATCGGCCCGTTCTGTGTTGTTGGCGCGGAGGTGGTGCTCGGCAATCAGGTGGTGCTGAAAAGCCATGTTGTTGTAACCGGAAACACCGAGATCGGTGATGAGACGGTTGTTTTCTCCTTTGCGGTGCTTGGTGAAGTGCCGCAGGACCTGAAGTTTAAGGGCGAACATAGCCGCACTCTGATCGGCAAACGCAACCGGATCCGTGAACATGTGACGGTGAATGCCGGCACCGATGGTGGTGGTGGCGTGACGCGGATTGGCGATGACGGGTTGTTCATGGCCGGCTGCCATATCGCCCATGATGCGCAAATCGGAGACCGGGTCATAGTGGTGAATTCGGCCGCAGTTGCCGGACATTGTGTGCTGGATGACGACGTGATCATCGGTGGGTTGTCCGGTATCCATCAATGGGTGCGGATCGGCAAAGGCGCCATCGTTGGCGCGGTGACAATGGTCACCAATGATGTCATTCCCTATGGCTTGGTGCAGGCGCCACGGGGCGGTCTGGACGGGTTGAACTTGGTTGGTCTCAAACGGCGTGGTGTTGCCCGCTCTGATATCACCGCGCTGCGGGCGGCCTTTCAGATGCTGGCCCAAGGCGAGGGCACCTTTCAGGAGCGGGCCCGGCGTTTGGGCGATGAGAGCGAAAGCGATTATGTGCAGGAAATCGTGGCGTTTATTACCGGCGACAGTGATCGCTCCTTTTTGACGCCGGGAGGGTAAGCCATGCTGGCACTGATCGCAGGAACCGGGGCCTTGCCGGGTGAAATTGTGTCGCAATTGGCAACGCGCCCCTTGATTTGCTGCATGGCTGGGAATGAACCAAGCTCAGTTACGGCAGAGCTGCATTTCCGGCTGGAACATTTGGGTAGTTTTCTGGCCGAACTGACCGCGCGCGGCATCACCGAAATTTGCATGGCGGGTGCGGTTGGCCGCCCCAGGATTGATCCATCGGCAATTGACGCGGCGACGTATCCCTTGGTGCCGGTGTTGCAGGCAGCACTGGCTGCAGGCGATGACGGCGCCTTGCGTGCGGTGATCGAAATATTTGAGACATCTGGTTTTGCTGTGAAATCCGCGCAGGACGTGGCGCCGGATCTTTTGATGACAGCGGGTGTACCAACTGTGGTTCAGCCGGGCGAGCTGGATAAGGCAGATGTCCTGCGCGGGGCCGAAATTTTGGCGGCGATGAGTGCTGCCGACATTGGACAATCCTGTGCCGTTCGAGGTCGGCAGGCCATCGCTGTGGAAAATACTTTTGGAACCGATTGGATGTTGCAGGCTTTGCAGCATCGCCCGGATGGGCAGGGTGGATTGTTGTTCAAGGCACCCAAAACTGCACAGGATCGCCGCGCCGATTTACCAACAATTGGTCCCGCCACCGTTGAAATGGCCGCCAAGGCGGGCCTGTCCGGCATTGTTCTTGAGGCGGGCGGCGTCATTGTACTGGCGCAGGATGAGGTGATCGCAACTGCCGATCGGCTGGGGTTGTTTTTATGGCTGCGCCCGGCATGAGCCTGCGGGTGTTCATTCTGGCCGGTGAGCCCTCGGGCGACCGGTTGGGGGGCGCTTTGATGGCTGGCTTGCATGAGCTGGCGCCCGGCGTGAGTTTCGCCGGTGTCGGCGGGCCGATGATGACGGCGCAGGGGCTGTCATCGCAGTTTCCCATGGACGAGCTGTCGATCATGGGGATCGCCGAAGTGCTGCCTAAGTATCTGCATCTGAAACGGCGGATCCGCGAAGTGGCCGAGGCGGTGATTGCCAGCAAACCGGATGTGCTGATTACCATCGACGCGCCGGATTTTTCGTTGCGCGTTGCCAAACTTGTGAAAAAATCCAGCGCCATCCGGACGGTGCATTACGTCGCACCTTCGGTCTGGGCCTGGCGTCCGGGGCGCGCCAAGAAAATGGCACGGGTCATCGACCACGTGCTGGCATTGCTGCCCTTTGAGCCAAAATTCATGCAGGTTGCGGGGATGGATTGCGATTTTGTCGGCCATCCGGTGGTCGCTGAGCCGCAGGCGACACCGGCTGAAATCACTGAGTTTCGCCGCGAGATGGGGTTGGGCGATGCGCCCTTTGTGCTGGCCTTGCCCGGCTCACGTCGTTCAGAGGTGCTCCGATTGGCGCCGGTGTTTGGCGAGGCCCTGAGCGGGTTCCAGAAAACCAACCCAAAGATGCGCGTGGTTGTGCCTGCGGCTGCGGCCGTTGCCGGGCTCGTCCGTGAAAATCTGCAAGACTGGCCCAGCGACGTTTTGGTGTTCGATCCCAATGATTTCGAACCCGAAAAAGCGCAGGCGCATAAACGGGCGGCTTTTGCCGCTGCTGATCTGGCGCTGGCGGCCTCTGGCACGGTTTCGCTGGAATTGGCCGCCGCAAAGACACCGATGGTCATTGCCTACAGGTTTCAGTGGCTGACCTGGCGGATCATGAGATTTATGGCGATGATTGATACCGTGACGCTGGTGAATTTGGTCACCTGCAGTCGTTTTGTACCGGAATGCCTAGGCCCCGACTGTACTGCCGAAAAAATCATCGCGGCGCTGACACAGGTGGCGGCCGGTCCTGCGGACCAACAGCGGGCAATGGCATTGACGATGAAGCAATTGGGCCAGGGTGGAGAAGTCCCGGGGCTGCGCGCCGCGCGGGCTGTACTGGACCGGCTGACCTAAGCGTTGCCAGACCCTTTGCTCAGACCCTTTGCACAGGCCTTTTGCCCAGTGTCGCCACCGGGCATAGGGTCTGGTTGCTGAATCAATAGCCGCGCCAGATCCAGCCACCGCCAAAAATCCGGCTGTCGTCGCTGGCGTAGAACACACAGGCCTGCCCCGGGGACACGCCTTCTTCGGGGGTCAGCAACTCGACTTCGGCCTCGGTGGCCGAGATCGGCCGGATGATGGCCTCACGGGGGGGGCGGGTCGAGCGCACTTTGACCGACAGATGCCATTCCTCGCGCGACATGAAGGGTTCATCCCCCAACCAGTTAATCTCGCGGACAGGGATCTTGCGGGTGGCAAGGAGCTCTTTGCCGCCAACCACAACTTGTTTGGCATCGACGTCCAGTTTGACCACATATAGCGGCTCGCTCAACCCACCGATGCCAAGACCGCGGCGCTGGCCGATTGTATAGTGCAGTACACCGTTGTGGCGGCCCAATATACGTCCGTCAGCATGTACAATCTCGCCCGGCTCTGCAGCACCAGGGCGCAGTTTCTCAATCAGACTTGCATAATCACCGTCGGGCACAAAGCAGATGTCCTGGCTGTCCGGCTTATCCGCCACTGCCAGCCCGTATTGTGTCGCCATTTTGCGGGTGGCGTCCTTGCTAGGCAAATGGCCCAGCGGAAAGCGTAGAAAATCCAGCTGCTCCGGCGTGGTGGGAAACAGAAAGTAGCTTTGATCCCGGCTGGCATCGGTGGCTGAATGCAACTCGGCGCCAAGGGTACCCATCTTGCGTTGGATATAGTGACCGGTGGCCATGCAGTCGGCCTCCAGGTCCCTGGCGGTCTGCAACAGGTCCTTGAACTTGATTCGTTCATTGCACCGAATGCAGGGCACCGGCGTGGCGCCAGCCAAATAGCTGTCGGCAAACTCGTCGATCACCGCATCCTTAAAAATGTTCTCATAATCCAGCACGTAATGTGGAAAGCCGTATTCCTCGGCGACGCGGCGGGCATCGTGGATATCGATGCCTGCACAGCAGGCACCTTTCTTGGCCAGCGCGGCGCCATGATCATAGAGCTGCAGCGTTACGCCAACCACGTCATAGCCCTGATCGGCCAAGTATGCTGCGACAACAGAGCTGTCGACACCGCCGGACATCGCCACGACGACACGGGTTTCAGAGGGTGGTTTGGCAAAACCAAGTGAGTTTAGCGGGGGGAACGAATCCAGCGCCATGGGGCGACTCCTGGGGGATTGGGGCAGACGTCGCAGAATATAGGAAAATCCTACAGACTCTCAAGGGGCATGGTTCACATATCATTAAGTCGTGTCGGTCAAGGCTGACGGCGTACAATAAGGAATACGGTGATGTTTTTGAAGAAAGTCGACGGGCCACGCGCAGTTACGCTGCCGGACGGGACTGTTATGACCCACGCTGACCTGCCGCCAGAAACCACCAGCCGTTGGGTTGCCTCTCGCAAGGCCGCAGTGGTTCGCGGGGTTCTTTATGGATTGCTGCCTCAAACTGAGGCAATGCAACGCTATGGTTTGAGCGAGGAAGAGTTTCGCAGCTGGATTGCAGCGGTGGCAGATCACGGAGTGGATGCCTTAAAGACCACAGCATTGAAAAAATACCGATAGACCTAGGATCTGACCCTTATTAACTATTATGGTAACGGAGCGTTAACCTTTTTCCATCAAGGTTAACGCAACTTGAGAGAAAGAGCTTACAGGCGGAGATAAGAGACCATGCGCATACTTCTGGTGGAAGACGACCCAACAACAGCAAAAAGCATTGAACTGATGCTGACCCATGCGAACCTGAACGTCTATGTGACGGATCTGGGGGAAGAGGGCATCGATCTGGCCAAGCTGTACGACTATGATTTGATCCTGCTGGATCTGAACCTGCCGGATATGAACGGCCACGAGGTGCTGCGTCAACTGCGTTTGGCACGGATCGAAACTCCAATCCTGATTCTCACTGGTGAAGATGATACTGAGAACAAAATCAAAGGCTTTGGCTTTGGTGCTGACGACTATATGACCAAACCGTTCCACCGCGAGGAACTGGTTGCGCGTATTCACGCCATCATTCGCCGCTCCAAGGGCCACTCGCAGTCGATCATCAAAACCGGCAAGATTGCGGTTAACCTGGATGCGAAGACGGTCGAAGTAGATGGTAAATCCGTGCACCTGACCGGCAAAGAATACCAGATGTTGGAGCTGCTGAGCCTGCGTAAGGGGACGACGCTGACCAAGGAAATGTTCCTGAACCATCTGTATGGCGGCATGGATGAGCCGGAGTTGAAGATCATCGACGTATTCATCTGCAAGCTGCGCAAGAAGCTCAGCACTGCGACAGAGGGTGAAAACTACATCGAAACGGTCTGGGGTCGCGGATATGTTCTGCGGGATCCGCAGGTGGAACAAATGCCGAGCAGCCCACGCTTGGCTGTTGGCGCCTGAGCCTATCCGGTAGCGGTGCCTCAGGGCGCCGCTGCTGTATTGCCCGGCAAGGAATTCTGTTCGAGTTGGTTTGAACATCTGGACCCGGCGCGCCTCACATCCTATCACCGTGACAGCAGGTGACAGGGGGCGCACATGAGCCAGACCAACAAGACAAAAACCACATCTCTTTCTGAAAGCGATGCCCGCATTGAATTGCTGCATCTGCAAGAGAAACTACGGCTGGCTGACCTTGATTATCACCAAAAAGATTCTCCGACATTGTCGGATGCGGACTATGATTCGGTAAAGCGGCGTTACCTCGACCTGCTGAAATGGTTTCCACAGCTTTCCCAGATTGCCACCCAAGTCGATCAGGTCGGCGCACCGGTCGCCTCTGGATTCGGAAAAATCTCTCATGTGCTGCCAATGCTGTCTTTGGGCAATGCATTTGACGATGAGGATGTTGAGGCTTTTGACGCTAGTGTTCGCAAATACCTCAGCCTGGCAGCGGAGCAACAGCTGTCCTATAGCGCAGAGCCAAAAATCGACGGGTTGTCGCTGTCTCTGCGATATGAAAACGGGAAACTGCTGCAGGCGGCGACGCGGGGTGATGGCTCTACCGGTGAAAATGTCACGGCAAATGCCCTGACTATTTCAGATATCCCGCAACAGATTGCCAATGCGCCAGACGTGCTGGAGGTGCGTGGCGAGGTCTATATGAGCCACCAGGACTTTGCGGCATTGAATATCCGCCAGCAAGAACGCGGCGGCAAAGCCTTTGCCAATCCCCGCAATGCGGCGGCGGGATCCTTACGCCAATTGGACGCCGAAATTACCCGCTCCAGACCTTTGCGGTTCTTTGCCTACAGCTGGGGCGAACTCTCTGCGCCCCTTGCAAAAACTCAAATGGACGCCATCAAGCGACTGACTGATTTTGGGTTTAAAACCAACGCTTTAACTAAGTTGTGTCTGTCCCCAGTTGGGATGATCGAACATTATCATAAAATCGAAGCACAGCGGGCATCCTTAGGATACGATATCGACGGTGTGGTGTATAAAGTGAATGACCTTGGCCTGCAGGGGCGGCTTGGTTTTCGGTCGACAACGCCCCGCTGGGCGATCGCCCATAAATTTCCGGCCGAACTGGCCTGGACCCGGATCGCGGCCATCGACATTCAAGTGGGTCGCACTGGCGCCCTCAGTCCGGTTGCCCGATTGGTGCCGGTGACAGTTGGCGGCGTGGTGGTTTCCAATGCCACGTTGCACAATGAAGATTACATCGCCGGGCGTGATTCCAAAGGCGAAGACATCCGCGGCGGCAAGGACATCCGAGTTGGGGATTTTGTGCAGGTGTATCGCGCCGGCGACGTGATCCCCAAGGTGGCCGATGTAGACCTGGGTAAACGGCCCGACGATTCAAAGGCTTATACCTTTCCTGCCCTTTGCCCTGATTGCCATAGTCCGGCTGTACGCGAAGAGGGAGACGCCGCGCGTTATTGCACGGGCGGACTGATTTGCCCCGCTCAAGCCAAGGAAAAGCTGAGACATTTTGTGGCGCGCAAGGCCTTTGATATTGATGGGCTCGGCGCAAGGCAGATAGAGTCCTTCTATGAGAACGATGATCTGCAAATTCAGGAGCCGGCCGATATCTTCACATTGGCAAGGCGGGATGCGGCCAAATTTACCAAACTGAAAAATCGAAGTGGCTGGGGCGACCAAAGTGCTGCGAAGCTGTTTGCGGCCATTGAAGACAAGCGCCGGATAGCCTTTGGCCGGATGTTGTTTTCATTGGGTATTCGCCATGTGGGCGAAACCGCAGCCAAGGATTTGGCACTGCATTTCATGAGCTGGGTTAAATTGGTAGAGGGTGTTGATACCGCGCGTTCAGCAGCCCTGGCATGGCGAATGGCGGATGAGGCCGAAGACGCAGAACGTATTGCAGCTAAATCCTCAAACCGACGTGCAAAAATCAAGGAAACACGGGATTCGGTGATCGCGGCTTGTGAAATTCAGCCTGGGTCTGCAGCCGCGTGGCAGGGTCTTACAGGCATTGATGGCATCGGCGCCTCTGTCGCCCTTTCATTGACAGACGCCTTTGCAAACGTTGCAGAACGCGCTGCAATCATGAGGTTGGCCGCCGAACTTGAGATTGTTCCACCGGAAGCCCCCCCCAATGAAAGCCCGGTCGCCGGGAAAACTGTGGTGTTCACCGGCACATTGGAAAAAATGAGCCGCGCCGAGGCCAAATCACGGGCTGAGGCTCTTGGGGCCAAGGTGTCCGGATCCGTTTCCAAGAAGACCGACATATTGGTGGCCGGCCCAGGGGCGGGGTCCAAAGCTAAGAAAGCCTCCGACCTTGGCGTCAAAATCCTTGATGAGGACAGTTGGCTTGCTCTGATAGACCAGGCATGAGCGGTCGCCCGGAAATCCTGTTCCCCCTGTTCTCTGAAGTCGAAGCGCTGCAGGGCGTTGGCCCAAAGACAGCGCAGAACTTCGCTCAAATGGCCATTGAAACGCCGCGGGACCTGTTGTTTTTACTGCCATATTCCGTTGTTGATAGGCGGACCCGGGCAACAGTAAAAGGTGTCGATTTACCTGCCGTGGTGACCGTTGAAGTGACCATTGGTGAACATCGTGCCGCGCGTAATCGCGGCGGCGCCTATCGCATTCTAGTCACCGATGCTGAGATCGATTTTCAACTGGTGTTTTTTCACGGTCGCAGCAGATACCTGGAGTCTCAGGTGCCGGAAGGGGCCCGTCGCGTTGTCTCCGGTAAGGTAGAATTGTTCGACGGATTGGCGCAAATGGTGCATCCAGATCATATGGTGCCGTTGGATGAGGCAGCTGAGATCCCAGAGTTTGAGCCCGTCTACAGCCTGACTCAGGGCCTCACCCAGAAAACGATCTGCAAATCCGTTCGCAGTGCATTGGCGCGGCTGCCGGAACTGGAAGAGTGGATTGATCCGGCGCAGATGGCGAAAGAAAACTGGCAGCAGTGGCACCGCTCCGTTGTCAACGCACATCAGCCAAACGGGCTGGACGACTTGGATGCCAGGTCTCCGTCACGTGCCAGATTGGCATATGACGAGTTGTTCGCACATCAGTTGACTTTGGCGCTGGCACGACAAACGGAACGTAAGGCGCGCGGAATTTCAAGTATCGGGAATGGTCGGCTACAGGCTTCGGTGCTTGCGGCTCTTCCCTATAAACCAACCGCGGCCCAGAGCCGGGCAATTGCCGAAATTGCCACCGATCTTGGGTCAGGCAAACGGATGAACCGGTTGTTGCAAGGCGATGTTGGTTCCGGAAAAACATTGGTTGCTTTCATGGCTTTACTGGTCGTTGTTGAAGCAGAAGGTCAGGGTGTAATGATGGCCCCAACCGAAATTTTGGCCCGCCAGCATCTGGATGGATTGCGGCCCTTGGCGGAAGATGCCGGGGTGGTTCTGGAGCTGCTCACCGGGCGTGACAAAGGCGCAGAACGAAGGGCCAAGTTGGCAGCATTAGAGCGGGGTGACATCCATATTTTGGTTGGCACTCATGCGGTGTTTCAGCAGGACGTGGTCTTTCACGATCTCCGGCTGGCTATCGTCGACGAACAACACCGGTTTGGCGTCCGCCAGCGTATGGAACTTGCTGAAAAAGGGCAGGGCGCCGATGTTCTGGTGATGACGGCCACGCCAATTCCGCGATCCCTGGCCCTGGCGCAATATGGCGACATGGATATCTCAACCCTGGATGAAAAACCACCGGGACGTAAACCTGTCAAGACGGCAGTGATCAGCACCGAGCGGATGGAGGAGGTCATCAGCCACCTGCGTCAAGCCATTGCCCAGGGTCGCCAAAGTTATTGGGTGTGTCCCTTGGTCGAGGAATCCGAGGTGATGGATTTGACCGCCGCGGAAGACCGCTTTAAGCGATTGCGCGCGGTTCTGGGGGAAGGCATCGTCGGATTGGTCCATGGCCAGATGCCCGCAGCGGAAAAAGACGCTGCAATGGCCGCTTTTCAGGCGGGTGATACATCCGTTCTGGTCGCGACAACGGTGATCGAGGTGGGGGTGAATGTACCAAATGCCTCCATTATGGTGATCGAGAGAGCTGAGATTTTCGGCCTGGCTCAATTGCATCAGTTGCGGGGACGGGTCGGGCGGGGAAGCGCCGAGTCGACCTGCCTGTTGATGTATCAAGCGCCGTTGAAAGAGAGTGGCCGCAAGCGACTTGAGATACTGCGGGAAACTGAGGATGGTTTTGTCATTGCCGAAACCGATCTGCAGATGCGGGGTGCCGGCGATATGATCGGCACCGCCCAATCGGGGCTTCCGAGGTTCCAAATCGCTGATTTGGAAAGACAGGCCGGGTTGATGGCGGTGGCACAAAGCGATGCGCGGGCCCTGCTGACAACGGATCCAGCTCTGGAAAGTCCCCGTGGACGGGCAGCGCGCGTTCTTTTGTGGTTGATGAGACAGGATCGAGCAATTCGTCTAATTTCAGTGGGTTAAGAGTTTTTCGGTGAATGTTCCGGGCTGTGTTCGCAAATGTTCTCATAAAGTTCTTTACAGAAGCCTTTAAAAATGAGAACAAAGGGTCAACAAACACCGCAGAGTGTGATCAACAGACACAATTTTTCCTGGAGGCTAATTTTATGATTGAACAAATCAAGAACACATTGCAACATTCGCCATCGACCCTTTTACAGGACGCGGTGGGCGCGGCCTCTTTGATCGTCATATTACTTGTCGGCCTGCATATGCCTGGCCTGATTTAGGATTTCTGATTGCGCTCTCGTGCCGGTTGCACCAACATCCTGTCCCAAATGATGCTGGGGTCTACTGTCTGCCCTGACCCCACAGCGGATCTGTCTCATGATCCGTCGGTGGCAATCCGGATCCCGCATGAGAGAGCGACCCTGCCGCCGCCATCTTCCCGGATGTGCGGCGGTCTTTTTTTGCCCGAGCCCCGATGGCGGATCTGCCGCTGTGTTGACCTGAGGGCGCCATGACCCTGGGCGATACCCTCAAACCAAAATCTCTGAAAAGGTATTAGGCGTAATTTTTCCGTGTGATCTGTTGCATTGCTTCAAGAGTGGCTTCTAGCGCCAGCAAAATCGAAGCATGACGGTTTTTGAAGTCACGGGCAGGGATGAGAACTTCGAGCCCGTCAAAAGGTGACGACGGTACCGGGCCTTTATCCATCAGCATCGATTTAAGCTGATCGCGGGCGGTTTCGACTTGATCATAGGTGCATCCCAAAATCGCAGACCCCACAATAGACGCCGAGGCCTGCCCCAGCGCACAGGCCTTAACATCCTGACCAAAATCGGTGATTTTTCCATTAGACAGCCGCAGATCAACGGTGATCGCCGATCCACACAGCGGCGCGCGCTTTTTGACCGTTGCATCTGGTGCCTCAAGGCGGTCCAAATGCGGAATATCTGCGGCCAGCGCCAAAATACGCGAGGAGTAGAGTTTGATCAGATCACTTTCGCTGGACATATGTCTTCCTTGGGCTTTCCCTGACTGGGCGTTCTCAATACATAGGGTGCTCTATCCAGATGCAAAAGGTTTTTTTTATATGTCCTTTGATACCAGCAGCCTGACCTACAACATGGCCGGCCTGATCCCTTGTATTGCCCAGGATGCCAGCAGTGGCGAGGTGCTGATGATGGCCTGGATGAATGCGGAGGCCGTCGCTATGACTTTGAAAACCGGGAATGTCACCTATTGGTCACGCTCAAGGCAGGCATTTTGGGTCAAGGGCGAAAGCTCGGGCCATAGTCAGCAACTGGTGGACCTGAGGGTGGATTGTGATCAGGATTGTTTGCTGGCAACGGTTCGCCAAACCGGACCGGCCTGCCACACCAATCGTCGCAGCTGTTTTTATACGTCAGTGCGGGACGGGGTTGAGGTCGAACTGATGCAGCCAATGACGTGATCGGTCTGGTCGGCCTTGTCGCTGGCTGGGTGTATTGGCCGACTGAAAGAGACCCCGATTAGTCAAGCCCAACCATTTTTCTGATGTCCTGCCGGCTGGCCCCCTCAGCGCGGTATTTGGCGATGGCGCGGGCGTCATCGCGTTTGGCCAGACGTTTACCGGCGCCGTCGCGCATTAGCTTGTGGTGGTGGTAGGTTGGAGTCGGCAGACCCAGCAGTCGTTGTAAAACAACATGGATCTTTGTGGCCTCAAATAGATCCTCTCCGCGCACCACATGGGTGACCCCCTGTGCCGCGTCGTCCAGCACCACCGAAAGATGGTAAGACGTTCCCATACCCCGGCGCGACAGGACAATGTCGCCAACCGAGTCAACGATCTGTTGGGCTGTGAATTCGATCCGACCGGTTTCACCATTGGGGCCATATCCTGTTTCGGTGAAAGCAGCACTGGAAAAGGCGCAAGCACGTTGCATGTCTAACCTGATGGCGGTCTCTTCGGGGATGGGGTTTTGCCCTGTGAGTGCTTGATCCTTAGTCATGTTTCTCTTGCATGTCTGGGGGTAGATAATGCCGTCGGGACCATATGTCTGGGCTCCTTCTTGTGGGGCCGAGGTAGCGGTTTCGATATCACGGCGGCTGCAGATGCAGGGATACAGAACTCCGGATGCCCAAAGGTGTTCCAGAGCGGTCCGGTATCTGTCTTTTTGATCGGATTGGCGCAGGACTGGGGTTGGCCAGCAAAGCCCCAGCCAAGATAGATCGTCGTATATCTGTGCTTCCCAGTGATCGCGGGCACGGGACTGGTCAATATCTTCGATCCGCAGCAGGAAATCACCGCCCTCGGCCCTGGCCATATCCTGTGCCAGCAATGCTGAATAGGCGTGGCCCAGATGCAGAGGGCCGGTTGGGGACGGGGCAAAACGGGTGATGAATGTCACGGTCCTTCTGCCCCACTTTGTTGCTTAAGAGAAGTCTTCAACCCACTCAGACCAAACAATTTTCGCCCGATCTGTATAGGCTTTGTAGCGGTCTTTTCGGCCGCGGCGGCCACCCTTTAAGCCGTCAACGGGCCGAAATAGGCCAAAATTGACGTTCATCGGCTGAAATGTCTTGGCCTCGGCGCCACCGGTGATGTGGTGGATCAAAGCACCCATGGCGCTGTCCTGCGGCACATCGGGCACCTCTTGCCCAAGGATTTCGGCCGCGGCCATGCGCCCGGCCAATAGTCCCATGGCGGCACTTTCCACATAGCCCTCGACGCCGGTGATTTGTCCGGCAAATCGGATGTTTGGCTTTGTTTTCAGCCGCATTTGGTCGTCAAGTAAAGTGGGAGAGTTGAGGAATGTATTGCGGTGGATGCCGCCAAGGCGGGCAAATTGAGCCTCCTGCAATCCCGGGATCATCCGCAAGACCTGGGTTTGAGCCCCGTATTTCATCTTGGTCTGAAATCCGACGATATTGAACAAGGTGGCGAGTTTGTTGTCGCGGCGCAGCTGCACCACGGCATAGGCTTTTTCTTCGGGTTTATGTGCATTGGTCAACCCAACCGGTTTCATCGGACCAAACCGTAGTGTTTCGCGGCCGCGCTCGGCCATGATCTCAATCGGCAGGCAACCGTCGAAGTACCCGGCGGTTTCGCCCTCATGGAACTCGGTTTTTTCGGCGGCCAATAGCGCGTCGATAAAGGCCTCGTATTGGTCTTTTGTCATCGGGCAGTTGAGGTAGGCGGTTTGCTCTTCCTCGGTTTCACCTTTGTCGTAACGCGATTGCATCCAGGCCTGGGACATGTCGATGCTGTCAGCATAGATGATTGGCGCAATGGCGTCGAAAAAGGCCAGCGCTTCAGCGCCGGTCTCGGCCTGGATTGCCTGGCCCAATGCGGCAGAAGTCAGCGGGCCGGTGGCAAAAATCCAATGCCCATCGTCGGGCAGCCTTGTGATTTCGTCGTAGCATACTGTGATATTGGGGTGGCTTATCAGGCTGTCATTGACCGACTGAGCAAAAGGCTCGCGGTCCACCGCCAGGGCGCCGCCGGCGGGCAGCCGATGTTTGTCTGCGGTGGCCATGATCAGCCCATTGGCGGCGCGCATTTCCCAATGCAACAGACCAACGGCGTTTTGCTCGTCATCGTCCGATCGAAAGGAATTGGAGCAGACCATCTCGCCCATATTGCCAGTTTGATGGGCAAAGGTTTCCACTTTGGGGCGCATTTCGTGGATCACCACTTGAACGCCCATGTTTGCGGCCTGCCAGGCGGCCTCGGAACCGGCCATGCCGCCGCCGACGATATGCAATGTTTTTGTCATGGATGCGACATAGGCCAGGGCGCCGGTTGGTGCAATATGGCGGCTGAAAAATAACACCGCAGAGGGTGTCTTGGTGGTGCCAAAATGCGCTAATGCACACTTAGTATCCCCATAATGTCTGGTAAGGCAGTGAATTGGGGTCGCCGCTGCAGGAATGTCGAACCGGGGAGAGAACCGGTTTGGAGGGACCTTCCACAGGCGGCGACCCAAATTGTGACCGGGCTATAAGCCCTGCCCAATCATTGCCATATTCTTGCCTTCTTTGGAAGGCTCGATATGGAAACAATGCGCAGCAAATCGTAAACAAAGACTAAAATTTTCTAGAAATTATAGTCATTTTTCCAGTTTGGTTGTCTTTTTTCGGCAAATGCCATCATGCCCTCGATGGTGTCTTGCTGCAGCAGGTTCTCGACGATCACCTCGCTGGTGAAGGCATAGGCCTGATCCAGCGGCATTTGCAGCTGCTGGTAAAAGGCTGGTTTGCCAATCCTGACCGCCGCGCCCAGTTTGTTGGCAATGGTAGTGGCCAACTGCAATGTTTCGGCCTCAAGCTGTGGACTTGGGACTGCGTGGTTGATCAATCCCAGTTCGGCGGCGCGGGGGGCCGTCATGAAATCTCCGGTCGTTAGCATTTCCAGCGCATGTTTGCGGGGGATGTTGCGCGACAGCGCCACCATCGGGGTCGAGCAGAACAGCCCTATATTGACGCCGTTGACGCCGAATTTGGTGTCGTCTGCGGCCACGGCCAGATCGCAAGAGGCAACCAGCTGGCAGCCCGCGGCGGTGGCAATTCCATGCACCTGTGCGATCACCACCTGTGGCAGGTTCTGCAATCCTGTCATCACCGCAGTGCAACGGGCAAACAGATCCTGGAACGCGCTCTTGCCACCATCCGCAGAGGCGCGGGCGGCGTTCATCTGTTTGATATCATGGCCGGCACAGAATGCCTTGCCTGCGCCCGAGAGGATGACGACCCGGACCGTGGTGTCCGTCATCAACGATTCGATCTGCGCCTGCAGCGCCGCCAGCATTTCGTCCGACAGCGCGTTTAGCGTCGTAGGCATGTCCATTGTCAGATGGGCGATGGCGCCAGTGTCGTGGCGTTTTAAAATTGTCATCTTGCTCTCCTTGGCGTGCGTGCCCAATCTTAGGCCGCACCGAGATAGGAGAAAAGTATGTCATTGCAGATGGACGCGGCGGAATTGATGGAGTTCTTGAATGAAGTGTTTCCACAGGTTCAGGAGGACTTTGCCGTGGAGGGCCTGTCTGAGACTGAAATCTCGATGAGGTTATGTGTTCAGGAAAAGCACCTGCGTCCAGGGGGGACAGTTTCAGGGCCGTCGATGTTTGCACTGGCTGATTGTGCGGCCTATGCGATGGTTCTGGCCCGCATCGGGCGCAAGGCCCTGGCGGTGACGACCAGCTGTTCGATGGATTTCATGCGCAAGCCGGTTGCGGGGGGGGATCTGATTGCCACCTGCAAACTTCTGAAACTGGGACGGTCGCTGGCGGTTTGTGATATTTTAATTCATTCCGTTGGCCAGGAGGCAGCTGTGGCCCGCGCCAGCATGACATATTCAATCCCCCCGACGCGTTGATTTAAGGGTTCCCATAGCAACATTTATGGCTACCGGGGAATTTGCAATCTGATGAAAGATCGACCTTTTGGGTGTGATACCCGTCACAAAAAAAAGGGCCGGGGTTTCCCCCGGCCTTAAAGTGGTTCCAGCGTCCCTGGGGATCAAGGGCGCCAGAACGGAAGGGTGGCTTGGTGATGGGCCTCGGCACGGTTGCGGCCGATGTCGTCCAACTGTTGTTGGGACATATGGCGCAGGTGCTTGCGGGTTCGGCGGCGCAGGGTCCATTTGGTGATAAGTACAGCAAACGCGACGGCCCATTGTGCCACGACCGGCAGCGCCGGGCGGCTGACCAAAAAGGACATGTTAGATTGAGGCATGTGAGCGTTGTGTATCATCGGGTGCTCCAATATTGTGTTGATACAATCCTGCGTTTATGTTACTCTCGATTGATACAAAGCAAAATGATTGCTGTCCACGGAAGGATTGTAATGAGTACAATTTGGCCTCAGGATCTTGCTGGCACCAAGGGTCCGAAGTATAAAAAGCTAGCCGATACAATTCGTTCGGCGGTTGATGATGGCAACCTATTGGTCGGCGACAAGCTACCACCCGTTCGCGAATTGTCCTTTCAGCTGGGGATTACGCCTGGAACAGTGGCGCGTGCCTATTCGATTCTAACGGACGAGGGCTTGCTTAAGGCCGAGGTTGGTCGCGGCACCTTTGTTGCGACCAAGCAAAAACCGGTGCTGGATGATGTTTGGGCCAGGCAATTGCACGTTCATGAACTGAATAACCCTGATCACATCAGCCTGTTTAGCCCCAGAATCCCCGATGTCGGGCAGGTGGCGGCAATCCGCAAAGCGCTGGTGCAGGTTGCGAGCGGCCCAGAGCTTTCCTTTCTCAGTTACCCGACTAGAAGTGCCTATCAACCGGTGCGCGAAGCCGTGGTCAAATGGTTGTCGGAATTGCCGGTTGGAAGTCTGGATGAGAAAGATGTGGTTCTGACACATGGCGGTCAAAGTGGCTTGATGGTGGTGATGCAGGCCATATTGAAAGGGCCGCAACCCACCGTTTTGATCGAAGATCTGTCTTATGCCGGATTTCGCCGCGCCGCTGAATTGTTGCGCGCCCGGGTGGTCGGGATCGAGATGGACGAACATGGGGTTGTGCCGGAAGCGCTGGAGAAAGCCGCGCGCCAGTCCGGGGCCTCGATTTTTTGCACAAGTCCCGAAGTTCACAACCCGACTGGCCTGTATACGCCACTGGAGCGACGTCAGCAGATTGTTCAGGTGGCCAGGCGCCAGGGTCTTCAGATCGTTGAGGATGATTGCTATCGGATGGGGGACCCCCGGGCGCCAAGCTATCGTTCGTTGGCTCCGGAATTGGGCTGGCATGTAAGTTCTATATCAAAGACGTTGACGCCCGCGCTGCGGGTTGGATTTGCCCTGTCGGCACAGGGTCGCGGCGCCGATTTGCGACGTGCCGCCGAACACGGATATTTTGGGCTGGCGCAGCCATTGGCCGCGTTAACCTGCATCTTGCTGGGCGATCCAAAGACAAAACTTCTGGCACGCGCCGTCCAGGCCGAAATGGGCCGCTATGTGCGCGTTGCGGTAAATACCCTCGGCGGGTTTGATCTGACCTGGGATGATCAGGTGCCATTCTTATGGCTGCGGTTGCCAGCTGGCTGGCGGTCCGCTGCCTTTACGCGCGCGGCCGAGGCACAGGGCATCCAGATAAGATCCGCGGATGAATTTGCCCTGCGGGACGGGCGGGCCCCCAATGCGGTGCGTATTGCGATAAACTGCCATGTCTCGCTGGAGGTGTTTGAGGCGGCAATGCAGCAGTTAAGGGCCTTACTGGACAATCCACCTGAACAGATCAGTGTTTAAAGTGGGGTATTATAGTACCTAATTTGCAACCTGCTGAAATCACTTAATTAATTCTCGGTAGTTGCGGTTGACTGGTGCTGAGGATCACCGTAAACCCCGTCCATAGAATTCGAACATCGGACCTGTGCCGGTGTTCTTCACGTTAAACAGGATTTACCTGCCATGAAAACCTTCTCTGCTACCCCAGCAGATATCGAGAAGAAATGGATCATCATCGACGCCGAAGGCGTGGTGTTGGGCCGTCTTGCCTCGATTGTAGCCATGCGTCTGCGTGGCAAACATAAGCCAATGTTCACTCCTCACATGGATTGTGGTGACAACGTCATCATCATCAATGCTGAAAAAGTGCAGATGACTGGCAAAAAGCGCGAAGAAAACTTCTACTGGCACACCGGTCACCCGGGTGGCATCAAGTCGCGCACCAAGCAGCAGATCCTCGAGGGCAAGTTCCCCGAGCGCGTTATGATCCAGGCGGTCAAGCGCATGTTGCCGGGCAACAAACTCAGCCGTCAGATTATGACAAACCTGCGTGTCTACGCGGGTGCCGAGCATCCCCATGAGGCGCAAAGCCCCGAAGTTCTGGACGTTAAGTCCATGAACAAGAAAAACACGCGGAGCTAATGTAGATGTCTGATCAGATCAACACTCTCGAAGAGCTGAGCGCCGTTGCAGGCGTTGAAGCTGTCGCCGAAGACATCATTGTACTCGATCCTGTGCGTGATGAACTTGGCCGGTCTTATGCAACTGGCAAGCGTAAAGACGCTGTTGCCCGCGTTTGGATCAAGCCGGGTTCCGGCAAGGTCACCGTCAACGGTCGCGAAATCAAAGTGTATTTCGCCCGCCCGGTCCTGCAGATGATCCTGCGCCAGCCGTTCCAGATTACTGGTACAGAAGACCAGTTTGACGTGTGGGCCACTGTCAAAGGTGGTGGCCTGTCGGGTCAGGCCGGCGCGGTCAAGCATGGTATTTCCAAAGCCCTGCAGCTGTATTACCCCAACCTGCGCGGCGCTCTGAAAGCTGCTGGATTCCTGACACGCGACAGCCGTGTTGTGGAACGTAAGAAATACGGTAAGGCCAAGGCCCGGAAGAGCTTCCAGTTCTCCAAGCGTTAAGTTTGGACCGTATCCCATTGAAAAGGCCGTGCAATTTGCGCGGCCTTTTTGCTTTTCCAGGGGGCGGTTTGTTGACGATTGGTGCCGGGTCACTCGGCAGTCAGGGCAGACTTCAATCGATCCGGATAATCGGCGGGGAACTGCCAGAGGGCGCTGCCCGGCACCCGGGCCAATCCACGCGTCGCCGGCGACAGACCTTTGAGCAGGGAAACAAAGATATCGCTGCTGGTCCAAGGCGACGAGCGAAAATACCAATGGCCGTTGCCCAGATCGACCCCTGGCGCATTGCTGGAATCAATCAATGACAGTCGCGGCTCGGCGATCAAGAGGTCCTCAATGCCCGGTGAAACCTCACCTTCGGCGGCAACCTGACCCAAACGGTTGCGGCCAAACACCATTCGACTGATGTTCAGCGCTGCGTCACTGCCCGACATATAGATCGACAAGTGATCCATTCCTTCCAGCAACCCATCCGCAAGCGCTTGGATGAAATAGGTTCGGTCCAGATCACTGCCGATCAGGATGACTTGCCCCAGCCGCGCCCGGCGGGTGCCGGACACCTGATTTTGTAGGGCAATCTGATAGGCCACCTCAAACACCAGTCGGGATCCGGCACTATAGCCGATCAGGTGAATCCTGCGCGCATCGGTGCTGTCCGATACGAATTCTATCAGTTTGCGCAGGTTACGCCGGGTGGCGCTGGCAGTTTCCAGGTCACGGAAGTAAGCGAGGCGACTTGGCGTTGCGGGCCAATTGTAACTGATGAAGGCGCCTTGATACCCCAGGAAATGCTGTAGCTCTTTGGAGACCAGGGTCGGGTATTCGAAATCGACATTATAGCCGTGGACATAGATAAAGACGTCCCGGTTGCCTGACAGGACCAATTGCCGGTCGATGCTTTTTGAGAAAATACTGGCCGCTTTTCGGGTGACTTGCTCGGGCAGG
Source organism: Parasedimentitalea psychrophila (assembly GCF_030285785.1). Taxonomy (NCBI): domain Bacteria; kingdom Pseudomonadati; phylum Pseudomonadota; class Alphaproteobacteria; order Rhodobacterales; family Paracoccaceae; genus Parasedimentitalea; species Parasedimentitalea psychrophila. The sequence goes on from NZ_CP127247.1 coordinate 3,970,095, forward strand.
GGCATCCCATTTTCATCACTCGAGGAAAACGGCATTGGTCCGATCTCATGCACCGTTGATACCTTGAGGGTCCGCGCAATATCGCGCTCTCCAGCCAATGTAATACGATGCAGGCTTGCCCAGTCCTGGGCTGGCGGGGTCATTTTGACGTTGGCGACCCCGGTGCGCAGGGCGATGCCTCTTTCATTGGTGTAAAAGGCCTGTTTGTCATCCGCCCCAGCCACCCGCCTATCCGTCGCGTAGAACAGTTGGGTATGGGCCTGGATTTGCTGAGCACTGCGATTGTTAAAGGGATCCAGATCGCCATCGACATAGACCGTAGGGGACGGCATCAGTTTTAGCTCGTTATAGATATTTTCGCCGCATCCCGGCAGCATCAGTGCAACGACAAGCGGCCAAACCGCGCGCGACAGCCCTCTTTTTTCGTCTGAACCACAATAGGCTATTCTGTGTACCAAGGACTGCTCGTGTTTTTGCGCTGCGACTGGCAGTGTTACATATCGCATCTGGGATTGCAGGGGTTAAGTGTCAGGTTCGATCAACCCCAGCCCACGCAGGTAGATGCCAATACCGCTTTCCAGCAGATCTTCGGGGGAATAGGGCGAGGCGGTGCCGGGGCTGTTGCGCGCGTAAAGTTCCACAACCCCGTGGCTAAGCGCCAGAATATGGGCCGAGAACATCGAGGCCGGCGGCCGCTTATGCGGTGGAATATGCTCGCATAACTCGGCGGCTGCCCGCTCAAAAATACCGCGGGCACGGGTGGCGGCGTCGGCCAGTTCAGGGGTGCGATTGACGGAAATACCGCTCTCAAACATGGCGATGTAATGGCCCGGATGTTTGCGGGCAAAGGCCAGATAGGCGCGGCCGGTGGATTCAAAGGCCGCCAGGGCCGAGGGTTGGCCCTTGTCGTAGGCATATTGCATCAAGTCGGCAAACATTGAAAACCCCTGACGTGCCGCTTCGGCAATCAGGTCCTCGCGGCCCTCAAAATGTCGATAGACTGCGGCCGGCGTTACCCCGGCCTGCTTGGCTGCTTCCGACAAGGTGAAGCCGGTTGGGCCCTTGACTTCAATCAGCCGCAATGCGGCCTCAATCAGCGCTTGGCGTAAATTACCGTGATGATAACCGCGTTTAGGCATCCCAGATTTCTGGACCTCCACAGATTTTTTTGTCAACGGCACCAAGGACACTTTCATCTTTGTTGTCATAGTCCAGCGCGCTTAAGACATGACGAATAGCTGACAGTCGCGCCCGGCGCTTGTCTTCCGATCGGATCACCGTCCAAGGCGCCACATCGCTGTGGCTGCGCGCCAATGTGTCGCCAATTGCGGCGCTGTAATCATCCCAGCGCTCAAGTCCCTTGATGTCGATCGGGCTTAGTTTCCATTGCTTTAGCGGGTCTTTCTCGCGTCTAAGAAACCGACGCAGTTGCTCGGCACGGCCGACATTCAGCCAAATCTTGAACAGTTTGATGCCGTCATCTACCAACGCGCGCTCAAAGCCGTCAAGCTGCCTGAAAAACCGTTCGCGCTGATCGTCACTGCAAAAGCCAAACACTTTTTCCACAACGCCGCGATTGTACCAGCTCCGATCAAAAAAGCTGATCTCGCCGCCAGATGGCAAATGGTCAATATAGCGCTGGAAATACCATTGGGTTTGCTCCAGTTCTGAGGGTTTACCAAGGGCGACGACACGGGCGCCGCGCGGATTAAGGTTTTCCCGGAACCGCTTGATTGTTCCACCTTTTCCAGAGGCGTCACGGCCTTCGAACAGAATTACGATGCGGTCTCCGGATTGCTTTATTCCGGCCTGCATTTTCACCAGTTCAACCTGCAGTTTGGCCATTTCTATCTCATAGGTCTTGCGGCGCATCCTGTCCTGATGTGGGTAGCTTTGGCTCAGGATATCGTCTTTGTCTCCGCCACGGATAGCATCCCGAACTTCGTCGGGGGCAGCGTCTTCATAATAGGCGCTGATTGCTCCGTTGAATGGCAGTTGCATGATGAAATCCTTCCTGTCCTCAAACCCTTATATGGTAATTTGATATGGAATGTGAATCGGGGAAACAAAAATGTTAGATGCAACCGATGCCATATTCCCGCAGGGGGGCTGTCACTGCCCAGCGTGAGGCCGGGCAGTTCAGCGGGCTTTAGGTGACCCGATTGGCCGAGGCGTGCAGCAATTGCGCGGTATAGTCATGTTGTGTCTTGCCTGCGCGCATGTCGGCGACCTCGATGATTTCGACAATCTCACCGTTTTGCATCACGGCGGCGCGTTCGCACATATGGGCCACCACCGCCAGATCATGCGAGACCATCAGGTAGGTCAGCCCATGTTCTGCCCGCAAATCACATAGCAGGTTGAGGATCTCGGCCTGCACCGAGACATCCAGCGCCGAAGTTGGCTCGTCCAGCAACAGGATCTTGGGTTCTGCCGCCAATGCGCGGGCAATGGCGATACGTTGCCGTTGGCCACCGGACAGTTGGTGCGGATAGCGGAACCGGAACGCCGGGCCAAGGCCGACGTCCAGCAGCAATCTGTTGACCCGGTCATCAATATCGCGAAAGCCGTGCAATGTCAGGGTTTCCGACAGCACCTGATCCACCGACTGGCGCGGGTGCAGCGAGGCATAAGGGTCCTGAAACACCATCTGCACGGTTTTGTAGAACTGCTTGTCGCGCTTTTCAGTCAGGTCATTGCCGTTGATCGACATCCTACCTTCCCACTGGGGAGCCAGTCCGGTCAGCGCCCGCAGAATGGTGGATTTGCCCGAGCCGCTTTCGCCAACCAGGCCAAAGCTGGCCCCGGTGGCGACCGATAGGCTGGCATCTTTGACCGCCTGAAACAGGTCGTGATGTTTGCCAAACCAGACGTTCAGGTTTTGGATTGAAATGGCGTCGCTCATAGTCGACCCTCCACGCTGGGGGCTTCTCGCCAAGCCGGATCTCGGGTCAAGACTTGTAACCTGTCGCGGGGTTCGTCGAACCGGGGCAGGCTGCCCAGCAAGCCTTGGGTATAGGGGTGTTTCGCCTCGTGCAGCTTGGCGGCGTCACAGACCTCCACGATCCGGCCGGCATACATGATCAGCACCCGGTCGCAGAACTGCGACACCAGGTTCAGATCGTGGCTGATAAAGATCAGCCCCATGCCGCGCTCTTTGACCAGCTTGTCCATAATCGACAGCACTTGCCCCTGCACCGATACATCCAGTGCCGAGGTGGGTTCATCCGCAATCAGGATTTCCGGGTTGGGGATCAGCATCATGGCGATCATGATGCGCTGGCCCATTCCGCCGGACATCTCGTGCGGATAGGCCTTCATCACCCGTTCAGCATCACGGATCGAAACGGCTTCCAGCATCTCCACCGATTTCCGATAGGCCTCGGCCTTGCTGGCCTTGGCATGCAGCCGGTAAGCCTCGATGATCTGATCGCCCACCGTCATCACCGGGTTCAGCGAGAACTTGGGGTCCTGCATCACCATCGAGATCTTCTCGCCGCGCACCTTTCGCATCTCGGCCTCGGATTTATCCAGCAGGTTATCGCCGTGCAGATTGATATGGCCTGCCTCAACAATACCGGGAGAGCGGATCAACCGCAGGATGGCGCGGCCGGTCAGCGACTTGCCCGAGCCACTTTCGCCCACAATGCCCAATCTTTCGCGGCCCAGTGAAAACGACACCCCACGCACCGCGTCAAAGACGCCGCTGCGGTTGGGGAAGCGCACCCACAGGTTATCTACGTCCAATAGTGTCGTCATGATGTGCTGTCCTTTGGATCAAGCACGTCGCGCAGACCATCACCCAGCAGGTTAAAGGCAAGCGAAACCGTAAAGATGGCAAGACCGGGCATGGTGGCGATCCACCAATGGTCCAGAATGAAGCGGCGACCCTCAGAAATCATCGCGCCCCATTCCGGCGAAGGGGGCTGTGCGCCCAGACCTAGAAAGCCCAGACCGGCGGCGGCCAGAATGATGCCTGCCATATCCAGCGTCACCCGCACGATCAGCGAGCTGATGCACAGCGGCCAGATGTGTTTGGTGATGATCCGCATAGGACCGGCGCCTTGCAGGCGAATAGCGCTGATATAGTCCGATGACCGGATGGTCAGGGTTTCGGCGCGGGCCATCCGGGCATAGGGGGGCCATGCGGTAAGAGCAATCGCCAGCACCGCGTTTTCAATCCCGGCACCCAGCGCCGCGACAAAGGCCAATGCCAGCACAAGACGCGGAAATGCCAGGAAAATATCGGTGATCCGCATCAGGACAATATCGGTCCAGCCACCGGCATAACCCGACACGGTGCCGACCAGCAGCCCGGCAATTGGCGCGATCATCGCCACCAGTGCCACGATGTATAAGGTAATCCTAGAGCCGTAGATCATCCGGCTGAGGATGTCTCGGCCCAGGGTGTCGGTGCCCAGAATATGATCCTCGGCGCCCAGCGGTTGCAGCCGGTTGGCCAGATTCTGCACAAAGGGATCATGCGGCGCCAGCAATGGCGCAAAGACTGCTATGCCAATCAGGGCTGCAATAATGCCAAGGCCAATCATCGCCATATGGTTGGAGCGCAGCGTCAGCCAGCCTTTGTAAAAGGCCGCCAGACGGGCGTGTCGGCGCGAAGTTGGTGTCTCGGACAGCAACCAGTCGCGCAGTGTTTGGGTTTCAGTGGTCATTTGGACCTCGGATCGAAGACTTTATAGAGAAGGTCGGAGAAGATGTTCAGACAGACGAAGATCATTCCAACCACAACGGTGCCGCCCAGCACTGCGTTCATATCCGCAGACAGCAGCGCGGTGGTGATGTAGTTGCCGATTCCGGGCCATGAGAAGATAATCTCGGTCAGCACCGAGCCCTCCAGCAGGCCAGCATAGCTCAGCGCGATCACGGTGATCAGCTGCACCCGGATATTTCGGAAGGCATGGCGCCAGACCACGGCCCATTCGCTCATGCCTTTGACACGGGCGGTGGTGACATATTCCGCCGACAACTGTTCCAGCATGAACGAGCGGGTCATCCGGCTGATATAGGCCAGGCTGTAATAGCCCAGCAGCGAGGCGGGCAGAACGATATGGGAAAAGGCATCCTTGAAGGCCCCCCAGTCGCGTGCAAGTGCGGCGTCCACCAAGATCATGCCAGTAACGGAAGGAAAGGTATCCTCGTAGAAAATGCCCTGACGGCCCGGGCCGCCCACCCAGCCAAGAATGCCGTAGAACAGCAACAGGCCCATCAGGCCGAGCCAGAAGATCGGCATTGAATAGCCGACCAGCGCCACCACGCGGGCGATCTGGTCGATCCAGCTGCCACGGCGGACGGCGGCAATCACCCCCAGCGGCACGCCAAGCACGATGCCAAATATAATGCCTATGGTGGCCAGTTCCATGGTCGCCGGAAACACGCGTTTGATGTCTTCGGACACCGGCCGCGCATTCAGCAGTGACATGCCGAAATCTCCGTGCAGCACGTCCCAGACGTAATAAGAGAATTGGACGACCAGCGATCTATCGAGCCCAAGCTCCAGATAGGCCGCATGGTATTGGTCCTGCGTGGCGCGTTCGCCCACCACCGCCAAAACCGGGTCGATTGGCATTACCCGGCCAATAAAAAAGGTGACAAACAACAGTCCCAACATGGTGACCGAGATTGACGCAAGGGTGACAAGCGTGCCCTTGAGCCAAGAAGGAAGAGGCAGCCGGGGCTGCCTCTTCGGAGTATAGTGCGTCGATGCCATTTACTTGGTCACGGCCCAATATGACACAGCTGTAATAGCGCCGCCGAGGTTCAGACCTTCGACGTTTTCAGCAATGCCCGCAGGTTCGATTTTCTGGAACATCACCGCAAAGGGCGAGGTATCGCGGAAGGTGGCCTGAATGTCGTGATACATCGCTTCACGCTTGCTACGGTCGCCTTCGACCACGGCAGCAGCAGATTTTTCGGTCAACCCACCGGTATCCCAAGCATTCCGCCACGCCAGTAGACCAGTAGCCTGCGCCGCGTCCGAGTTGTCGGGGTTATAGGCAAAGGTGCCGGCGTTGGTGTGTGGATCCGGATAATCCGGCCCCCATGCGCCCAGATAGATGTCCAGTTCGCGGGCGCGATACTTGGACAGAACCTGCTTGCCGGTGCCCACTTCGAGGTTCAGCTTGATGCCGGCCATCGCAAAGGTGTTCTGCAGCGACTGGCCGATTTCCAGACGTTCCTGCGCTTCACGCACACCAACAGTCAGCTCCATACCGTCAACGCCAGCTTCGGCCAGCAGCGCCTTGGCTTTTTCGACGTTCAGCGAGAACGGGTTCTCGTCCACCGCACCCAGATAGGTGCGCGGCAGGAAGTTCTGATGGGTGACGTACGCGCCCTTGAGGAAGCTGTTCTGCATGCCTTCATAGTCGATCAGGTACTTCAGCGCCTGCAGGACTTTGGGCTTGGACAGCTCGGGGTGCTTTTGGTTCATCGAGATATACATCAGACGACCGCGCATCTCTTCCATGACCTCGACGCCATCGGCCTTGCGGATACCTTCGACATCCGACGGGTTCAGGTTCCGCGCAACATCAATGTCGCCGCGTTCCAGCATCAGACGCTGGGTGGCGCTTTCCTGGACGTGGCGTACGATAACCCGCTTCATCGCCGGCTCGCCAAGATAGAAATCAGGGTTGGCGGTCAGGGTAACGCTTTCCTTGGGCTTCCAGCTGGAAAGGCTATAGGCGCCGGAACCGGCCGAGTTGGTCTTTAGCCATTCGTTGCCAAAATCGCCGTCAACTTCGTTGGCCATGACGGTCGCTTCGTCAACGATACCAGCGATGGTTGCAGTCAGGCAGTTCAGTACAAAGGAGGTGGCGTAACGCTTGTCAGTGGTGATCGACACGGTGTTACCGTCCACAGTGATGGTCTCATCCATGTTTTCAGGAGTAAAACCAAACTGGGTCAGGATGAACGACGGTGTTTTGTTCAATGCGACAACGCGCTTGAACGAAAATGCCACGTCTTCGGCGCGCACTGGGTTGCCCGAGTGGAACTTGACGCCGTCACGCATGGTAAAGGTGATGGTGCGCCCATCCTCGGAAACAGTCCAGCTTTCGGCCAGATCGGCCTGATAACCGGCATCCAGATCCAGCGGGTCAAAGTTGACCAGCCTGCCGTAGATATTGCGCAGCACGTCTGAGCCAGCAAATTCAAAGCTTTGCGCCGGGTCCAGTGTGGTGATGTCGTCAATGCGGTTGGCAATGACCAGCATATTAGCCGGTGTTTCTGCCATCACGGGCAGGGCAACAGCGCCCAGGGCAAAGCCAAGCGCGGCGGTCCCCATCAGTTTTGTAAATGCATTCATGTTATTACTCCCTTTTTGGTTTTTGGAATTGGACCTGGGTCAGTGTTACGTCCAGGTCAGGTCAAGGACACGCAGCCAGTTTTGATGGCAGAGTTTCCTGATCAGTGCGTCGTCATAGCCATGTTCACGCATTGCCAAGCGCAGGTTTGGCAGCCCGGCAATGGTTTTGATCTCACCGGGCACCACGGCACCGTCAAAGTCTGAGCCCATGCCAACCCGGTCTTCGCCCAGCTGCTCGATCAGGTAATCAAGGTGATCCAGCATCGTTGAAATGGGCGTGTCTTCGACCATCCTGCCGTCCGGGCGCAGGAAGGCGACGGCGAAATTCAGACCGACCATCCCATCGCTGTCGCGGATTGCATGCAGCTGGCGATCGGTCAGATTGCGGCTGTGCGGGCACAGTGCATAGGCATTGGAATGGGTGGCGACCAGCGGTTTGGTGCTGATCTTTGCAACATCCCAGAACCCGGCCTCGTTCAGGTGAGACAGATCAAGCATGACGCCCAAGTCATTGCATTTATGGACTAACCTTATCCCGTCTTCGGTCAGGCCCGGGCCAATGTCCGGCGTGCTGGGAAAGCGGAATGGCACCCCATTGGCGAAAATCGTCGGGCGGCTCCACACCGGCCCAAGCGAGCGCAATCCGGCCTCATATAACACATCAAGCGTGTGGAAATCGGGGTCAATTGCCTCGGCACCTTCCATGTGCATCACGGCGGCCATCATGCCGCTGGTCATGCAGTCCTGGATGTCTTTGGTGCTTCGACAGATCTTTAGCGCGCCGTCTCTCTCCAGGTTGATGAGATATGAGGCCTGCGACAGCGCCACTTTGGATGCGGTCTCCCAGCTCACTTGTGGCGGCAGCGGCAGGTCGTAGCTGCTCGCCATCATCTCATCCATATCACGGCTCAGGCCCTGTTCCCCAGGCACATAAATGGCAAAAAGACCGCCGCCAAATCCGCCAGTGCGGGCCTTCTCCAGATCGATATGCCGTCCGCCGGAGCCCTGAAAACCATCCTTACCTGCAGAAATATCGCGCTGATGCAGCCGCAGTAATAGGTCGTTGTGGCCGTCGAAAATCAGCGGTTCTTGCATTGGTCATCCTTTGTGATGAGACATCAGTGGGGTTTGTTTCACAAAAGGGTGAGACAGTTTCTGTTGGTATACAAGCGAAGGTGAAACGGATTCAAAACAATTACAAGCGGTAAGGGGGGAAATATGAGCCCGGAACGCGCGTAATGCGACCAATGCGGTCTGTATTCCCAAATTCATACCGTAATGCATTGAAATAACGAAATTAATTTAATCCGCCTCACAGGTCACTATTGCACGTTCCGCGCGGGTTACTTCTCAGTCTGGCGCTATAGCGGCCCCATAAAGCGCCTTACAGTTTGGCGTCGCCACGACTGGACGTGGGGTAACAGCGAAGCACGACGGTCGCCACTTGTTCGATGCGGACCTGAGGCTACAATTGGGCGAACTCCCTGACATTACAAACACAAGGGCGGTAAACTGGAAGGCGAAGATATGAACCCGGCAGAATGGCTATTAAGCACAGCAAAGACCTCTCCTGAAGCTCCGGCGCTGTATTGCGGAACCGAGCTTGCAGCCGATTACGGCACCTTCGCCCGCCGGGCCGCATCGATTGCCGGGGCGCTTGTTGAGCGGGGGATTTCTGTCGGTGACCCTGTGGCCATCCTGATGCAGAACCGAACCGAGTATCTGGAGGCTCTGTACGGTATTTGGTGGGCCGGAGCGGTTGCCGTGCCGATCAACGCCAAGCTTCACGCCAAAGAGGCCGCTTGGATCATCGAAGATGCAGGCGCCCGGCTGGTGTTCGCCTCGGCCTCAAACGCTGCTGAATTGGAACCCGTCAGGCCCAGTTGCCTCGACGCGGTGATTATTGCCGGCGAGGAGAGTTTCTCAGGACTTTACGATGCACCTGAACAGGCCAGGCCGGCGGCACTCTCCGCCAACGATATGATCTGGCTGTTCTACACATCGGGCACCACTGGCCGCCCCAAGGGCGTCATGATCAGCGCCGGGAATATGATGGCGATGATCGCCGGATATCTTGCCGGGGTCGGGTCGCATAGTTCTGCCGATGCAACGCTGTATGCAGCCCCGATGAGCCACGGTGCCGGGATTTACAACTTTATGCATGTGATCGGGGGCAGCCGGCATATTTGTCCCGTCTCCGGTGGCTTTAATGCCCCGGAGATCTTTGATCTTGCGGCGCAGTTTGACCGGGTGTCGATGTTTGCGGCGCCAACTATGGTGCGGCGCATGGTTGATTATGCCAAAGCCAGCGGCAGATCCGGTGACGGATTGGCGCATGTGATTTACGCCGGCGGGCCGATGTATTTTGCTGATATCACCGAGGCGGTCGAGGTCATTGGGCCTCGATTTGTTCAGATCTATGGTCAGGGCGAATGCCCGATGGCAATCACCGTGCTGCCGCGTGAGACCGTCGCCGATCGAAGCCACCCCCGGTGGCACCAGAGATTGGCCAGTGTTGGCCGACAGCAGATGGTCAGCCGTGTATCAGTTGTGGATCAACGCGGCAGAACCCTGCCCGTGGGGGAGATCGGTGAGATTGTGGTGCAGGGCCCGGCGGTGATGATCGGCTACTGGAACAATCCTGAAGCAACGTCGCAAACCATTCGGGATGGGTGGTTGTGGACCGGAGACATGGGCGCACTGGATGAAGACGGTTTTCTGACGCTGCATGATCGCTCCAAGGATATGATCATTTCCGGAGGCTCGAACATCTACCCGCGGGAGGTAGAGGAGGTCTTGTTGGGTCATCCTGGCGTCGCCGAAGTCGCGGTTGTGGGGCGGCCACATGCGGAATGGGGCGAAGAGGTTGTTGCTTGCATTGTACCTGTTGGCGGTCAGTCTGTGGATCTGGCCATGCTGGATGCCCTTTGCATCGCCAATATCGCCCGCTTCAAGCGTCCAAAGGAATATGTGGTGCTGACGGCTTTGCCCAAAAACAACTATGGTAAGGTCATCAAGACCGAACTGCGCCAATTGGTTGTGAAATGAGAGTTTTTCCGCCAATTTCATTGGGGTGACCGTTGGATTTCTTCTCCTGCGTGGATCTGGTTTCTTGCGGTTGTCTGCTGGCTCGGTAATTATGGGATAAATTGATTCCGTGTATCGAAAACATTCCTTTTGAATGAATGGGCTGCCGCCTGTTGGATACCAAATGAGAGGCGCAGTAATGAGAAAAATCGTTAGCCCATTGAGCTCAAACCGCAGAGGTTTTGCAAAAATTGTGCTGCTGAGCACGGCTTTGACCCTGAGTGCCGCGCCGATCGTCCTGGCGCAGGCAGCGGCGCCACCAAAAGTTTCGGTGATGGCGGCGCTGACCAAACCAATGCGGACTTCTGAAACCTTCATTGGCCGCGGCGAAGCGATCGACAAGGTCGATGTCATTGCACGCGTCAGTGGCTTTCTCGAAGAGGTTTTGGTCGCGGACGGATCGGACGTGCAGGAAGGCGACCTGATGTTCCGGATCGAGCGGAGCGCCTATGAGGCAACGCTTGAGGCGCGCAGGGCTGATCTGGCCAAGGCAGAGGCCAATCTGCAACTGACATCGCTGGACCTTGCCCGTAAGGAAGAACTGATGAGCCGTGGCGCCGTTTCGGTGGCCGAGCGCGATACCTCGCGGGCCAATGAAAAAGTGGCTGAGGCGCAGGTGCGATCCGCCAAGGCGGCCATTCAACAAGCCGATCTGGATCTGAGCTATACCGAAATTCACGCCCCTTTTTCCGGCCGCATCGGTCGCATCGAAGTGAGTGTCGGTGATGTGGTCGGACCGACTAGCAATTCCCTGGTGAACCTGGTGCGAGAGGCTCCGATCTACGTTGCTTTTGCGCTGAACGAAAAACAGTTTGTTAACGTTTTGCAAAAGATCCAACAGGAGGCAGACACCGAACAAGAGCAGAAAGGGCTGATCGAAGTTTTTGTGGTGTTGCCCAATGGCAATGATTTGGAAGAGCGTGGCAGAATTGCCTTTGCTGACAACCGTATAGATCCGACCACCGGCGCTATCACTGTGCGCGCAAAATTTGAAAACGCCAACCGCTGGATTATTGATGGGTCGTATTTGACGGTTGGGCTGGAATCCAAAAAAACAGTTGACCGAATTGTTATCAGCCAAGCCGCGATTCAACGGGATCAACAAGGAACCTTTGTGCTGGTGGTTGACGATCAGCAGCTGGTGCAACAGCGCTACATTAAGACCGGCGATGTTGTTGGCATCGGCATTATCGTGCTGGAGGGTCTGAGCGACGGTGAGACAGTGGTCGTCGAAGGCCTGCAACGGATCCGCCCCGGTGCAAAAGTCGATCCGATCCTCGCCAACCAAGCCGGAGAATAGATCATGTTCTCATCCTTGTTCATTTCGCGACCCAAGTTTGCGATCGTGATTTCCATGGTCCTGACCATCATGGGGCTGATTGGCTATACGGCTCTGCCGGTCTCTCAGTTCCCTGATATCACCCCACCGGTGGTCAGCGTCACCGCCAGTTACACCGGGGCCAATGCCGAAACCGTCGAGAAAAGCGTCGCGGCCCCCATTGAGGCGCAGGTGAACGGCGTTGATGACATGATCTATATGTCGTCAAGCTCGTCAGACACTGGCAGCTATTCGCTTTCTGTCACTTTTGAAGTCGGTACCGACCCCGATATTGCCTCGGTTAACGTGCAAAACCGGGTCGCACAGGCAATGTCCGGCCTGCCAACAGAGGTGACCTCCTCGGGCGTTGTGACCCAGAAAAGTTCGACCAACATGTTATTGGTCGCTACTCTCACCTCGCCAGACGGCACTTATGACGACCTGTTTCTGTCCAATTATGCCGAGATCAATATCAAGGACGCGCTAAGCCGCGTTGCTGGTGTTGGTAAGGCTGATATTCTTAACAGGCTCAGCTATTCGATGCGCATTTGGATGAACCCTGAGAAAATGGCCGCTTTGGGCATTACCCCGGGGGATCTTATCAATTCTGTAAAAGAGCAGAACCTGGAAGTCTCGGCTGGCCAGATTGGCGCCCCACCGATCCCAGGCGATCAAACCTTTCAATATACCATCAAGTCCAAGGGGCGGCTGACATCGGTTGAAGAATTCGGTGATATCGTCATCAGAACGGGAGAGGCCGGCAGCACGGTACGCGTTAAGGACGTGGCGACGGTGGAATTAGGGGCGTCGAACTACAACAACTCAGGGTATTATGACGGCAGAAAAGCCACCATTCTTGCGGTCTATCAAGCCCCCGGCGCCAACGCGCTGGCTGTTTCCGCAGCCGTTTTGGCAGAATTGGACCGGTTGGCAACGGCTTTTCCGGACGATGTGATCTATTCCGTACCGTTCAACACGACTGATTTTGTGGAACAATCTCTTTCGGATGTTATTTCGACACTGATTCTTGCCTTTGCTTTGGTTGTCTCCGTGGTCTTTGTTTTCCTGGGCTCATGGCGGGCCACTATCATTCCTATGGTGGCGATCCCGGTATCCTTGATTGGCACTTTCGCATTTTTGCTTTTGCTGGACATGTCGCTCAATACAATCTCATTGTTTGCCCTGGTCCTGGCCATTGGCATCGTGGTGGATGACGCCATTATTGTGGTGGAAAACGTCGAGCGTTTGATCGCCGAAGAAGGCCTGGAACCGCGAGAGGCGACCCGCAAGGCGATGGGCCAGATCACCGGTCCGGTGATTGCAACAACGCTGGTCCTGCTGGCCGTTTTTGTGCCGGTCACCTTTATGCCGGGGATCACCGGCGAGTTGTTTTCGCAATTTGCGGTGACCATTTCGGTGGCGGTTGTGATCTCGTCGATTAATGCTTTGACCCTGTCGCCAGCCCTGTGTGGCCTGGTGCTCAAGGCCCGCTCCGGGCCGCCAACCGGGCTGCTCGCCAAATTCGAGCGCGCAATTGATGTCCTGCGGACCGGATACCTTGGTATTGTGAGCCGGTTGCTCAGGTGGCCGTTTTTGGCAGTGGCGATCGTGCTGGCTATGTACGCGGGCACAGGCACCATTTTTGGGGTAACCTCCAAAGGGTTTCTGCCTGCCGAGGACAACGGCTATCTGTTTGTCGATATCCAGCTCCCGGATGCCGCAGCACTGGGGCGCACCGAAGTGGTGACCAAACGGGTCAATGGACAGATCGAACAGATCCCGGGGGTACGCAGCACTATTCTGGTCAACGGGTTCAGCATGCTGAATGGGGCCAGTGCCAATGGTGCCATGATCATCATCAATCTGGACCCCTGGGATGAGCGGCCAACGCCGGACCTTGGCCCAACCGCCATTCTGAGCCAAGTGTATGGCATCGCCAACGGCGAGGCCGCCGCCAGCATCGTGGCGTTCAACCCGCCACCGATTTCGGGTCTTGGCATGTCAGCCGGCGTCGAAATGGAGGTGCAGCAAACGGCTGGCGGAACGCCCCAGGATCTGGCCGCCGCCGTTGGGTCTTTGGTCTATGCAGCCAATCAGCGCGACGAAATCGGTCAGTCCTACACCACGTTCAGGGCCAATGTGCCACAGGTCTATGTTGATCTGGACCGGGAGAAGGCCAAAACTCTGGATGTCTCAATTGCCGAAGTTTTCTTGACCATGCAGGCCCATTTGGGATCGTATTACATCAATGATTTCAACCTCTTTGGTCGTGTCTACCGGGTGATGGTTCAGGCCGATGGCTCCTACCGCGATAAGATAGAGGATATCGGCAACCTCTATGTTCGCTCGCAGGGCGGTAAAATGGTTCCGCTCTCGACTTTGATCGATGTGGATAACATCCTGGGGCCGGTCATCCTGAAGCGCCATAATATGTTCCGCTCGGCGACGGTGACGGCGGTGCCCGTCGCTGGATTGTCCACCGGCGATGCGATCCGGGTGATGCAGCAAGAGGCCGCCACCGCATTGCCGCCGGGCTATAGCTTTGAGTGGACCGGCACAGCGCAGCAACAGCTGTCCTCCTCAGGCATGGTTGTCGTCATTCTGGGCATGGCGGTACTGTTCACCTATCTGTTCCTTGTAGCTCAATACGAGAGTTGGACCATGCCGGTGGCCATTCTGCTCTCGGTGATCGTGGCGATGTTTGGCGCGGTTGTTGCGGTTGCCATCACCGGAAGTGATATCAACCTCTACACCCAGATTGGCATGATCATGTTGATTGGCATGGCGGCAAAGAACGGTATTCTTATTGTCGAATTTGCAATGGAGCGCCGCGCCGCAGGGCTGTCGATCAAAGAGGCCGCACATGAGGCCGGCCGCCAGCGTTTCAGAGCGGTGATGATGACGGCCTTTTCCTTCCTGTTGGGGGTGGTGCCACTGCTGATTGCCTCGGGAGCCGGTGCTGCCAGCCAAAAGGCCATCGGGGTCGCGGTGTTCGGGGGAATGCTGATGGCCACCGTTGTTGGGGTCATTCTTATCCCGGTTCTCTACGCCTTTATGCAAGGCCTCAGGGAATGGGCCAAAGGCACCACAAAAACGGAGACAGCCGCGGAATAACCGCATCACTGATCACCAATAAAAAAGCCCGCCGATCACCTCGGCGGGCTTTTTCTTTGATCCGGCTTTCATCTGGCTGAAAATATCCCGGGGTTTGGGGCAGCGCCCCAAGGATTAGCCACCTTTCAAGCGCTGCATCAAATAGATCTCATTGTCCGGCCCAAGCGGTTCGGTCAGACTGGATGCAATGATGCGCCCGTCTACCGCGACCGAGACCCCGGCTTCGATCACCGGCGCCAGTTGCGGGTAATCCCTGGCCAGGGCCGCCAGTAATTCTCCGGTGCTGGCGGCCTCGACCGATACTTTTTCCAGCCCACCGGTCAGGCTGCGTAACCCCGACCAAAGATGGACCTCAACCCTCACTTGCCTGCGCCTTCAGCGCCCGCAGGATCCGCGGTGGCGACATTGGCAGATGCCGCAAACGCACCCCGGCTGCCGCTGAAACCGCGTTGGCAATTGCCGCCAGCGGCGGCACAATCCCGGTCTCGCCAACACCGCGCACACCGTAGGGGTGGCCTGGGTTTGGAACTTCAACAATCACCGTGTCGATCATTGGCAGATCCGAGGCCACCGGCACCCGGTAATCCAGAAAGATCGAATTCTGCAGGCGGCCATCTTCGCCGTAGATATATTCCTCGTTCAGCGCCCAGCCGATACCCTGAGCGGCGCCACCCTGAAACTGCCCCTCCACGTAGGTCGGATGGATCGCCTTGCCGGCGTCCTGGATCACGGTGTAGCGAACCACGGCGGTTTTGCCGGTTTCAGGGTCCACTTCAGCGTCAACGATATGGGTGCCAAAGGACACTCCGGCGCCTTCTGGCGTGGCCTCGAAATGGCCGGAAATCGGACCACCGGTCGAGCCCATGTCTTTGGTGATCTCTGCCAATGGAATGGGATCGAAGTTTCCGGCATTGGCGCCCGAAGGTTTGGCAAAGCCATCCTCCCAATACACCGCGTCCTCGGGAATGCCCCATTTGGCAGCCGCCCGTTTGCACAGTTTGGCAACAGCGTCCTGCGCCGCTTTGATGGTGGCAAGGCCTGATGCATAGGTCACCCGGCTACCGTGGGAGACATCGTTATACCCCAGTGTTGCGGTGTCCGCGACGGTGACCCGGAAGTTCTCGTAAGCGATGCCCAGAACTTCGGCAGCCATCAGCGCCATTGAGGCACGCGAGCCGCCGATATCCGGCGTTCCGACTGAAATTTGGCAGGTGCCATCCTCGGAAAGCGCAAGACTAACAGAGGTTTCGCCGCCGTGGTTAAACCAAAACCCGCAGGACACGCCGCGACCCTGGCCGGGTTTCAACGGTGCTGTATAATGCGGGTGCGTCTTGGCGGCCTCAAGCGTTTCAACCAGTCCGATGCGCTGGAAACGAGGGCCATACGACGCCTTGGTTCCCTCACGCGAGGCATTTTTTAGGCGGACCTCAATTGGGTCCAGCCCCAGTTGCTTGCACAAATCATCAATCACCGATTCAACTGCAAATGATGCCATAGGGGCGCCGGGCGCGCGGTAGGCTGCCTGTTTGGGGCGGTTGGAAATGACGTCGTAACCGATCTGTTTGACGTTTTCCAGATTATAGGGGGCAAAGGCACACATGGCAGAGAATTCCATGGGAGCGCCGGGGAAGGCGCCACCCTGCAACCTGAAAACGCCCTGAGCCGCAGTGATGGTGCCGTCCTTCATCATGCCGATTTTGACATCCATGGATGTCGATGAGGTCGGCCCGGTGGCGCGAAACACCTCAGACCGGTTCATCACAATTTTGACCGGCCGGTTGGCTTTGCGGGACAAGGCCAGGGCGACGGGCTCGATAAACACCGTGGTTTTACCGCCAAAACCGCCGCCGATTTCAGAGGCGGTGACCCGCAGCTGCGAGGTGTCGATGCCAACCAGGGCAGCACAGGTCTTCTGTGCAATCCAGTGGCCCTGGGTTGTGCACCACAACTCGCCTTTGCCATCATTACCCAGGGTCGCAAGACAGGCATGCGGCTCGATGTAGCCTTGGTGGGTGGCTTCGGTTTTAAAGCTGTCTTCGACAATCAGATCAGCAGCGGCAAACCCGGCCTCAACATCGCCGTGACCACTGTCGTGATAGCGCACCACATTCGGGTGAAGACCAGCAGGAACCGTGGCATCTGCATAAGTGTCGTTCAGCACCGGTGCATCTGCAGCCATGGCGGCATCCACATCGGTCACATGGGGCAGGATTTCATAGACAACCTGCACCAGCTTGGCGGCATCCCGGGCGATCAGCGCCGAACTTGCGGCAACGGCGGCAACCGCATGGCCATCATAGAGTGCCTTTTCCCCGGCCATGACGTTTTCCAGTACAAAGCCAAATTCGCCTGACAGATCCGCCGCAAAATCCGCCCGGGTGACCACGGCTTTGACACCCTCCAGGGCCTCGGCCGCTGTGGTATCAATGCGCACAATTCGGGCATGGGCATGGGGGCTGCGCACAATGGCTCCGTGCAACATGCCGGGGGCATAGGCATCGGCGCCAAAACGCGCCCGGCCGGTGACCTTGTCCAGCCCGTCTGGGCGGTCAGGGCGGGTGCCAATGAATTTAAAATCAGTATTTTTGTGATCGTCCAAAGCCATTAGGAAGCCTCCCGCATGTCTGCAGCTGTATCCATTACTGCGCGAATGATTTTGTCATAGCCGGTGCAGCGGCACAGGTTTCCCGCCAACCAATAGCGAACCTCGGTCTCTGTTGGGTCCGGGTTCTTTTCAAGCAGCGATTTTGCTGCCACCAGAATTCCGGGTGTGCAAATACCACATTGTAAGGCAGCGTATTCGATGAACTTTTTCTGCAAGGGATGCAGGTTTTCGCCATCTGCCATACCTTCGACAGTGGTGATAGTCTTCCCCTCGGCCTCGACCCCCAGCATCAGGCAGGAGCAGACCAACCGATCATCCACAGTGACCGAGCAGGCACCGCAATCGCCGGTGCCGCAGCCTTCCTTGGCGCCGGTCAGGTTGAGGCGGTCGCGCAGTACATCCAGCAGCGTTTCACGCGGGTCACATAGGTATTCGACGGTGTCGCCGTTGACTGTGGCGGTAACATGTGTGGTCTTCATTTGGTAACTCCCTGCGCGCGCGCATAGGCAATTTTGGCGGTGCGTTTGGCCAGAACTCCGGCCACATGAGTTCGGAACTCAACGGTGCCGCGTTTGTCAGAAATTGGATTACAGGCGGCCGAGGCCGCCGTGGCTAGCTTGTCCAATGTGGCCTCGTCCAGGGTGCATCCGATCAAGGCATCAGCAGCCTCATCCAATCGTAGGATGGTCGGCGCTACGGCCCCCAGCGAGACGCTGGCCTGGGTGATGACACCGGCCTCGTCCAGCGCAAGGTTGACGGCGCAGCCGACCACAGCAATATCCATTTCGGTGCGTGGAATAAAGCGCAGATAGGCATCTCCGCCCCGCGCGCCGCGTGCGGGAATATGGACCGCTGAAATGACGTCGCCCTGAGCCAGATGAGTGCGGCCGGGACCGGCCGGAATATCCATCACCGCGACCCGACGGGTGCCCTCTGAACTGGTGACTGAAAATTCAACGCCGGCCGTGACCATGGCAGGCACTGAATCGGCGGCCGGTGATCCGTTGCAGAGGTTGCCCACCAAAGTGGCACGGCCTTGCACCTGGGTTGAACCGATCAGGTCCATTGCCTCGACCAGGCCGGGCCAATCCTGCCCCAATTCGAAGTGTTCGCGCATCTCGGCACCGGAGGTGGCAACACCCAAAGTCCAGCTGCCATCATCATTGCGTGTTATGTCGCGGACCCCGGGGATGTTCTTGATGTCGATAACAGTGTCAGGGGTGATGATATCAGCCCGCAATTGTACCAATACATCAGTGCCGCCAGCCAGAAACCGGGTCACACCCGCTGCGGAAACGGCCAATGCGGCTGCATCCTCGAATGTATTTGGGCTATGGTACTGCATAAATGCTCCTTGGCTCGTTTCGGGAAGTGGTTTTTCCAGAGCAGGAGGATATGCGGGCGTCGCGCCGAGGTCCATCGGTATAAGGTGATCTAAACAAATTACGAGACGGCATTGTTTGAAATTAGCGCGCCCGCATACCCCGTTCATGGGCCGCTGTCAGGATCAGGTCCCATTTGCGAGGAGTGGTGCGGAATTCCGGCTCGACGTCGAACAGCAGAGGCGATCCCGTGCCTTGCGGCTCAGACCGCGCGGCCAGCGATACACATCGCTCAAGGCTCCAAAAATTATCGATTGTTGGGTTGTCAGAAATAACTTGGCTCAAATAAGTCACTGTTACCACTCCACAAGAAAACATATAATTATAATCGGTCTGGTAATAATCTTGGAGGTTGCTAACGGATTTTTAGCAACTTGTCATGTTGGAAACTTATCATAGGCAATTTTACTTGTTTTGACAGTCCCATTGCCACCTTAGATTGATCCGTTATAATTGAAAGTCTTATTAATATGCATTTTTGTTATAAGTATTGCGAGCGGTAGCCTTCAGTGGCTGTCTTTGATGCGTGATATATTCCTTCATCAGACGGCATGAAACGGCCGCCCCACAAAGGGCATGCCCCCTGTTGGCGGGGAAAATTGCATCGAGTTTGTCAAATAAGCAGAATTCACCACCATCCAGCCTGTGGCAATAATGCATAGTCTTGACTTGAGCATTGGAGGATGGAACCGTTAGAGAGATCGGGGACAAGGCAAAAAAACCGGCATATCATGCCGAGTAAAAATCGACTGGGATCCTAATCCAGTGGAATATAAAATGGCCGCGGTCCCGATCTATGCACAATACAAGTGGGAGAGACTTGATCATGACAAGTACTAAACTGACCGTAGGCGCGTTGCTGGCCGCCGCGACCTTCGCACCTGCAGCTATGGCTGAAGAGTTCATCACCATCGGAACCGGTGGCGTCACGGGTGTTTATTATCCAACCGGCGGCGCAATTTGCCGTCTGGTCAACAAAGGCCGCAAAGAGCACGGTATTCGCTGCTCGGTCGAATCTACCGGCGGTTCGGTCTACAACATCAACACCATCCGTGAAGGCGAGCTGGAATTTGGTGTGGCGCAGTCCGATTGGCAGCACCACGCGTTCCACGGTACATCCAAGTTCTCAGACGCGGGACCATTCGAAGGTCTGCGGGCTGTGTTCTCGGTTCACCCGGAGCCCTTTACCGTGGTGGCACGTGCGGATGCAGGCATCACTACCTTTGATGACCTCAAGGGCAAGCGAGTCAATATCGGCAACCCCGGTTCCGGTCAGCGCGGCACTATGGAAGTTCTGATGGACGCCAAGGGCTGGGGCATGGACGCTTTTGCACTGGCAACCGAGTTGAAGGCATCTGAGCAGTCCGCTGCCCTGTGTGACAACCAGATCGATGCGATGGTCTACACCGTTGGCCACCCGTCGGGTTCGATCCAGGAAGCCACCACCGCCTGTGATTCCGTCCTGGTGACCGTGGATGGTGATGCGGTTGCCGGCCTGATCTCCGACAATGCGTTCTACCGGACCGCCTCCATTCCGGGCGGCATGTACCGTGGATCGGATGCGGACACCATGACCTTTGGTGTTGGTGCAACTTTTGTAACTTCGGATCAGGTTTCGGACGAGGCGGTTTATACCGTGGTGAAATCGGTGTTTGACAACCTCGACGCCTTCCGCAAGCTGCACCCGGCATTCGCCAACCTGCAGCCAGAGGAAATGGCGACAGCTGGTCTGTCTGCTCCGCTGCACCCCGGTGCTGCAAAGTACTACAAAGAGCAAGGCTGGATCGAATAATCCAACTGTTGTAATACGGCGGGGCGCTTTTAGCGCCCCGTTTCACGCTTAGGGAAACCCGCGCGTCAAAATCAAGGCCGCGTATGAACGACGGCCATAGGGAGATTATCCATGACATCTGATGTTCATGAAAATCGGCCGCTTACCGAAGATGAATTGCAAGACCTGGTGTCCTCATCGGACGCCGGCGCGCGAAACCCTCCGGGGTCAATCGGGCTGTTTCTGGCAATTGTCGCGGTGATCTGGTCGGTGTTTCAGGTCATTTTGGCCTCACCACTATCCAACGTCTTGTTACCCGGAAGCGTGGTCAACAATTCGCGGCAAATTCATCTGGCCTTTGCCATGTTCCTGGCCTTTACGGCCTATCCAATGCTCAAGACCAGCCCACGCAATTTTGTCCCGGTTCAGGACTGGATTATGGCGGTGGGCGGCGCCATAATTGCGCTATATGGCTATATTTTTTACGAAAAAGTTGTGGCCTCAGGTGGTCTGGCGGACAATGTCGATAAGTGGTTTGCGCTTGTTGGCCTAGTACTGCTGTTCGAAGCAGCCCGTCGCGCCCTGGGCCCGGCGATGGCGATCATCGCGGTCATTTTCCTTGGCTATGTCTTCTTCGGCTCGTCTGAATGGCTGCCGGATGTGATCCGCTGGAAAGGCGCCAGCCTGAAAAAGGCAATGAGCCATATGTGGATCACCTCAGAAGGGGTGTTTGGCATCGCTTTGGGTGTCTCAACCAAGTTTGTCTTCTTGTTTGTATTGTTTGGCGCTTTGCTGAGCAAAGCAGGCGCGGGCAATTATTTCATCAAGATGGCCTTTGGCGCCCTTGGCCACCTGCGCGGTGGTCCGGCCAAAGCGGCGGTGGTTGGCTCGGCTGCGACCGGGCTGATCTCCGGTTCGTCGATTGCCAACGTGGTGACCACCGGTACATTCACCATCCCGCTGATGAAGCGGGTGGGCTTTTCCAGAGAGCAGGCTGGTGCGGTTGAGGTCGCGTCGTCTGTGAATGGTCAGATCATGCCGCCGGTGATGGGGGCTGCGGCCTTTCTGATGGTGGAATATGTCGGCATTTCTTATGTCGAGGTGATCACCCACGCGTTCCTGCCGGCGACGATTTCCTATATCGCGCTGGTCTATATCGTGCATCTGGAGGCGGTGAAGCGCAACATGCCAACCCTGGGCAACCGGGTGGTGTCGATGGGCAGAACGATTGGCGGCATGGCACTGTTCTTTGCTGGCTTTGCGGCGCTGTGCTACGGCGTGCAATATCCGGTTCAGCTGGTGACTTACCTGTTGCCCGGCGCATCTAATCTGGTGTTGTCTGCCCTGGTGGCTGCGGCCTATGTGGGGCTGTTGTGGGTTGCCTCTGGGGTTGAAGACCTGGTGCCAGATGATCCAAACGCCAAGGTGGTTGAACTGCCGGTGGTGGGCGAGATCTACAAGGCTGGTCTGCATTACCTGCTGCCAATCATTGTGTTGGTCTACTTCCTGATGATCGAACAGAAATCACCGGGGCTGTCCGCCTTTTGGGCGACGGCACTGTTGTTCGTGATCCTGTTGACGCAAAAACCGATCAAATCCATGTTCCGCGGCGAAAGCGAAACAGCCAATGCCTTTAAAGAAGGTGTTGTCGATTTGTGGGACGGCTTGATCGAAGGCGCTCGCAATATGATTGGTATTGCACTGGCCACCGCCACGGCGGGTGTCATTGTCGGCACCGTGACCCTGACCGGTATTGGTCAGGTGATGGCGGATCTGGTCGAATTCCTGTCGGGCGGCAATCTGATCCTGATGCTGGTGCTGGTTGGGCTGCTTTCCCTTGTTCTGGGTATGGGATTGCCGACAACTGCGAACTACATCGTTGTCAGCTCGCTGATGGCCGGTGTGGTGGTCGAACTGGGCGCACAGTCAGGGCTGGTGGTGCCACTAATCGCAGTACACCTGTTTGTGTTCTATTTTGGTATCATGGCAGATGTGACACCGCCGGTCGGGCTAGCCAGTTTTGCCGCAGCAGCGGTATCAGGCGGCGACGCAATCAAAACCGGTTTCATCGCGTTCTTCTATAGCCTGCGCACGGTGGCACTGCCGTTTGTGTTCATCTTCAACACCGACCTGCTGTTGATTGATGTCACATTGGTTCAAGGGATTGTGGTGGCGATATCAGCGACCATTGCCATCCTTGTGTTCACAGCAGGGACTATGGGCCACTTCCTCACCAAATCCCGTATCTATGAGAGTGTTGCGTTGGTGCTGGTTGCCTTTGTCCTGTTCAGGCCTGACTTCGTTATGGACCGGCTAATGCCCGCCCATACCGACGTCGCGCCGACCGAACTTGTACAGGCGCTGACAGCAGCTGAACCGGGTAGTGAGCTGCGGATTACGATCCAAGGCCCCGATTATGACACCTCCAAGGTCAAATCGACCACTGTGGTGATGGTGATCGACGACCAGGGTGACGGGCAAACCCGTGCTGACGCCTATGGCTTCATGATGCTAGAGGAAGACGGTCTGATGAAACTGGAAGAGCCGATGTTTGGCACCCCGTTTTTAACCAAAATTGACAGCGTTTTTGATTTCTATGGGGATGAGCCGGTTCAGATCACTTCTGTTCAGGCGCCAGCCGATCAACTGCCCAAGGAACTGGTGTTCCTGCCTGCGTTATTGTTGCTGGCCCTGGTTGCCATGCTGCAGCGCGGACGGGCTAGCAAAGAAGGAGTACCAGCATGAGCAAGTCTATCCTTTGTGCGGTTGATCTTGGCAATGCCGAGACTGACACTAAAGTCCTTGTTCAGGCGGCCAGGCTGGCTGAACAAGACGGTGCGCAACTGGATGTGGTGACGGTGTTGCCCGATTTTGGTGAAAGCTGGGTGTCGGGATTCTTCGAAGAGCATCACCACGAGAAAGCGGTCAAGGAAACGTCTGTACGGCTACGTGAAGTCTGTGAACAGGTGGTGGGGGCTGAGCTGAATGCGAAGATCCGCCATCTGGTGGCAACCGGCACCGCCTATCAGGAGATCCTGAAAACAGCCAAAACGGCTGGGGCAGACCTGATTGTAATCGGCGCGCACAAGCCGGATTTACAGGATTACCTGTTGGGACCAAACGCCGCCAGGGTGGTCCGGCATTCGGTTTGCTCGGTCTTTGTGGTACGCTGAAACGAATGGGGGCGCCTTTGTGCGCCCCTATTCATATCCGGTCATTTCCAGATAACCACGCCCCGTGTGGCTGCCGGAGATGGTGACGGGTCCTTCCCAATACGGCACCGAGGTTCCCATCCAACTTTGCTCGTTAATTGGCTGAATCATAACCGAAACTTCGTGTTCCGGGAGATTGACCTGCCAGGTAACCGGAACAGTTCGACCCTCAACTATGCTGTAATCCAATGGCACAGCCTGAAATGCGCCGGGGGCCAAAGGAGTGGCACTGCCCTCGGCATCAATCCAAGTGCCCGAGCTATAATCGCCGCTGTCACCGCGCAGGATGAAACCCATCAATTTGGCGCCGCTATCAAAACTCAGCGAGAACCAGTCCCAACCGTTTTGATCCTTGGCCAGCGGTTGGCTTGACCATTCACGATCTAACCATCCCTGTCCTGTGACCTCCACAGATCCGTCAGCAAGGGTCAGTGTTCCTGTGACATCGTATCGGGGTTGCGAGTAATAATGGCTGGCCTGGCCACCGGCAGATTTCACCGAATAGCCGTTGTCGCCATGTCGCACCAAAGGGCCGCGCGCAGTCATCGCCAAATTATAGGCGAAACGCCCACCACTGGCGGTAACTGTCAGATTTTGCAGCGTTTGATCTGGGCTGGCCATCGCCCAGTTGTCAATCCAGGCGGTGAACGGCTGGATGGAAACACCTGCCTGACCGATGCCCCCTCTGGCCCAGCGTTCGTCATAATACATGGCGTCCTCAGTGGTGAGACCGGCATGTCCCACCCATATTTGTGGGCTGGACCAGCCGGCGCGATCACCTGGGCCACGGGCGATACGGAACAGCGTCCACTGAACACCATACTCACCACCGTCATCGCCATTCAGGTTGGCCGTCATGTACCACCATTCAATTCTAAAATTCGGATGGGACCCATGATCCAACGGGAATTCCAGTGTGTTCTGTCGGTCGGGAATTGCAAATCCCTCAACCTGAGTGCCAAGCCCTGCAAAGCCCTGAGTTGCGCCCATATGGGGAAGGCAGATAATCACGCCTGCAATCACCAATCTAACGTTCATGGGCAAACACCTTGAGCAGATCTGCAGGCTTGATACGCGCCAGTTTGATGGCGGGAACCGCGGCGGCGGCGGCGGCGGCGATCAGAGCCAGCCCCAACAACCGCAACCAATCCATCGGGAACACATACATTGGCAACTTCCAGCCAAAGGCCTCGACATTGATGACCGACAATAACACCCAAGCCAGAACAAGGCCAAGTGGCAGCGCCAGGAAAGCGGTTAGAGTGGCCAGAGCGAGACTGCGCAATACTTCTAACCATGCCAACTGTCGCCTGGAAACACCCAGGGCCCAAATCGGCGCAAGTTGCGGCAAGCGCATGGTCCAAAGCGTCAGCAGGCTGGTCAGAATAGCAAAGCCTGCAACCCCTAGGGTCAACAGATTCAGCGCCCCGGTGACGACAAAAGTCCGGTCAAACACCGCCAGAGACCTGGCCTTTATGTCCGCCTGGTCAATCACGGATATGGACGCTGAATCAAATGACTGTCGTATCTCCTTGATCAAATCGGAGGCGTCCTTGGGGGGCAGGCGCAGTCCAAATTGGCGGTTGGGAACATCGGGCACCCGCTGAAGTAAGCTTGGCAACGAGATTATCGCCTGACCATGTGGATTTCCGTAGTCCGAATACACTCCGGTCACAGGTATCTGCCAATCCTGGGTGAGTGTTAACATATCGCCAGGCCATAGGTTCTGACGGCGCGCCAGTTGTTCATTTATCATCACTCCGACGCCATCAAATACCTTGTCCCAGGCGGCGGGCTGAGCCTGAAGAACAGGCCAGTTTTCCCGGTATGTGTCATGATCAATGACACCGTAAATCCGAATAGGAGCCCCGTCATAAGAAACTTCTGCCCAGCGGATTGGCAATGTGGTGATGTCCCGGTCGGCCAGCCAATCGGTGAATTCCCCGGCTTGTTGCTCATCCTTCACTGTTGCATAAATTTCCGCCGAAAGACGTTGGTTCATCCAACCGACAAAGGTAAGGCGAAAGCTGGAGGTCATTGTTCCGACGCCGATATTTGTCGCCAGCGCCAAGAGAAGGGCCATCATTGCAAGCGATATTCCGGGCAGTTGCGCCCGCATATCCGCCCAGATCCATTCGGATAATGCGCTCCTCGCAGTTCGGGCTCCTGCAGAAAGTATTGCAAACAGCAGCAGAGGCAGCAGTAGTGCAGAGCCCAACATCACCCCGGCAAGCAGAGCGAAGCCAGCCACCAACCCATCAATCAACAGGATGGCGAGACTGCCCGCGACGATCAGCCCGCAGCCGGCGATGGCCATTACCTGTTGGCTGGACCGTGCATCCAGGCTGCGGGCCTGAACTCCGGGCGCCAATAGCAGTGGCATTCTGTAAAAATTTGCAAAGGCTTGGGCGCTGGCGATTAAGGTGCCAAAGATCGCCATGCCAAGTCCCGACATAATCCAGCTCGCTCGCAAAGTTATGCCGCCCTCAACCGTTTCGCCGTAGAGTCCGTTTAACGTTGCGCTTACGTCGGGGAGCAGGGCGCCGGCCACCAGATACCCCAGGATCAATCCCAGCCCCCCCGCCGCCAGGGCAATGACCATAAGTTCGCCGATTAGTAGCCCGGTCAAGAGTCGCAGCGAGACGCCCATGGCCCTCAATGTTCGAAATAAATTGCGCCGCTGTTCAATGCCCAGGCCGACGGTGCCCTGCACAATGAACAGGCCAACTGCAAAAGACAGCAGGCCAAAGGCCGTAAGATTTAAGTGAAAACTATCGGTGAGCCGTCCGGTCTCGGTGTCGACTGCGGCGCGCCGCAACAGCTCTGGCGCAAGCTCCGCTAGCGGTTTCAACCCCATCGGTTGATCTGCCAGAATGATCAGCCTGGTGATTTGTCCGTGAAGTCCCAAAAGGGCCTCAGCTAGGGAGATGTCACTCAACACGACGCCCGTTGGCAGGTTCTCTGTGTGAGTAACGGGCGGTAAATCTGGATGACCGTCCAATTGGCTCTGCGTGCTGGGGTGTAGAAATAACCTACCCGGTGAGCTTAGCGCATCCAGTTGAGGCGCCTCTATAGGTGATATCGCGCGCAATGCGGGATGGTTCAGTGGATCGATACCAAGCAGTTTGACCGATCCATTCCGCAGTGACCACCGGCCCTCGATGACAGGCGCCAACTTCCAACCGGCCCGGCGTAACATCACGTAGCGAGTCATTGGAATAGTGCCGGTTTTTGGGATCAGAATATCCATTCCCGACAATCCCAATTGGGCCGAAGCCCGCCCGTAGGATGCCCGCGCCTCGCCGTTTATGGCCTGCACCGCCGACCATAATCCCGTGGCCAATGCCAGGCCAGCAACCAGGGTTAATAGTTGCAGCGGATGACACCTCCAATGCGACAACAATGCGCCAAGGGCAGCGCGTATCATTGAATTTTCCCTTCACTCAGGTGAATCCGGCGGTCCAGTTGGTTGGCGATCTGCACAGAGTGTGTCACCAGAAACAGCGAGGTGCCGCTTTTTCGGACCAATTCCAACATGAGGTTCAGGACTTCGGCGCTGGCCGTTTCGTCCAGATTACCGGTAGGCTCATCCGCGAGCAGGAGTTTTGGGCGTACGGCCAAAGCCCGGCCAATGGCAACCCGTTGCTGTTGCCCACCTGAAAGCTGCTCTGGATAGCGATTGGTCAAATCTGCAAGACCCAGGCGGCGTGTCAGTGTTGTGATCCAATCTAAATCCACACGCTCAGCAAGACTGGCGTGCAGCAAGATATTTTGCTCAACGGTGAGTGAAGGGACGAGATTAAATTGTTGAAAAACCATAGCAACGTCGGTTCTCCGCAGTTTTGCTCTGGCTCTATCGGTAAGTCCGGTCAGGCTGGTGCCATCAATTTTGATTTCGCCACTGTCATAGTGGTCCAGAGCCGCGATCAGGTGCAAAAGCGTACTTTTTCCTGAACCGCTTTCGCCAGTTAATGCGATAGTTTTTCCGGCTTCCAGATCCAGTGAAACCTTGCGAAGCACGGCGCGGGAGGGCGGCAGGCCCGGATAACATTTACTTAGATTTCGGATGCATAATAGCATGTCGTTGACCATTCCCAAATTCGCTTGTGGCATCATCCGATCCAAGTCACTGAATACTTGCAGAGCGAAACTGTCCAGCACAAGCTGCATCGCCGGGTTTCTTGAGAACAGGACAGAATACGTCCAAAGTAGAGTTGCAAATGGGCGCCGAGCATTGTTTGGCAATTGCGTCTGACGACAATGACCTGATATAAATGGACAATTGAAACCAGTCTGATCAATTTTCACGGTCGAACCCACAAGGAAAGCGACATGTCCCTGCTGCAACAACTCATTTGGGGAAGTCTTGTTCTGATACTGTGCCTTATTTTGGAAACGGCGATCCTTTTACATTGCGCCAAAGCGCTGAGGCGGCTCTCCAAGCGATTTGGCCAAGTATTAAGGCCAAGACATACAACCATTTTCATCTTTGTTGCTTTGTCTTATGTGGTGTTCGCACATACCCTGCAGGTGTGGATCTGGTCGTCCGGCTTTGTGCTCTCTGGCGCGCTGCCCGAATGGAATACAGCCGTTTACTTCTCCTTGGTGACCTACACGACTTTGGGCTATGGGGATGTGGTGCTTGGTCCGGGACTTCGAATATTCGCGGCATTTTCAGCCGTCACTGGCCTGTTGGGATTTGGCATTAGCACTGCTTTTCTTGTTGGATCTATTGGTAAAGTGTTTGTTGTTACCCAGGAGGTTGAAGGCGACAACTAGAGTACCGGAGCAAAGAGGCGCGCGACCGGTGCTGCGAGACGGATCAGAAATTTTTGTTGATCCAGCCCTTTGGTAATTTCATCCGCATGGGTGAAATCCTGCTCCAGCATCGTTGCGACCAATTGTGCCGCCTGAGTGTCAAAGAAAAATGCCATAGCTTCGAAATTCAAGCGGAAGGATCTATTGTCTAGGTTGGTTGTGCCAATACCCGCTATCGTTTCGTCAACCAGAACAACTTTTTGATGCATGAACCCAGAGGTGTAGCGAAAGATCTTAACCCCAGCTGCGCGGAGCTCATCGAAATAGGAATATGCCGCCAGCCAAGGCGCATAATGGTCAATGCTGTCGGGCAACAGGATGCGTACATCTATACCTTTCAGCGCCGCATGTTTGAGGGCGGCAATGACATCCAGGTCAGGGACAAAATAGGGCGAGGTAATCCAAACCCGATGCCTTGCTGCTGAAATTGCAGAGAAAAACATCATAGATCCGGTTTCGGTCGTGCTATCTCCTGGGCCGGTGGCGATGATCAATGCCGCCAGATCCTGTTCTGCGATCGTGGCAGACCAGTCCAGCAAGTCCAGCAATGGCTCCTCAGTCAGCCAATGCCAATCCTCGGCAAATGCCAGTTGAAGCTGCAGCACAACGGGCCCGGTAATCCGCACATTGGTGTCGCGCCAAGGGCCAAATTTTGGATCTTTCCCCAGATACTCATCGCCCACATTCAAGCCGCCGGTAAAGCCGGTGTTGCCGTCGATGATGACTGTCTTGCGATGATTTCGAAAATTGAGGTGAAACCGGTGTTTGGGCCCGCGTCGCGTGCCTGGATCCACCAAATTAATGCCCGCGGCCTGCAGGCTGTTTGAATAGCGCCGCGGCAGAGCATGGCTGCCCACTGCGTCGGTGATAAACCAAACGGCCACCCCACGTTGCGCGGCAGCGATCATATGATCCCTCAGGCGGCGCCCCAACCCATCATCGCGGACAATATAGAATTGCACCAAAACATAGTGTCGAGCTTCGTCTATGGCATTGAAAATACTCTGAAAAGATGCCTCACCGTTGATCAGAAGTTCAAAGCCGTTGCCGCCACAAACCGACAGTCCGGCGACGGCTTCAAAGGGGGCTGGGTTGACCGACATCTGCGCCGGATCCACCGCGTGGGCCTGAGAGAAGTTCTTTATCCCTTGCACCGCGCGCGCCGATTGGATGCGGGCATCGCGGTAGCTTTTAAACCGGTGATGGCCGAAGAACAAATAGGCGGGCAGGGCGAGGATCGGAAGGGCGAGTAAAAAAACAACCCAGCCCATCGCCCCCTGCGGTGTGCGCGAGGTGCGGGCGGCGCTGAGAGCTGATAATCCAGCAGCGATCCACATGGCCAGGATCAACAGAGTGCTGAGGGTAATAGACAACATATATTTCGCCTTATACACAACGGATTATTGCAATTTTTTGAGACGAGTATTTGGCTGTAAGTAGATTTCATAGGGGCTTCAGTCGTCACTGAAAGCATGCCTTTCTCCTCTGTGTTTTACCACAAAAAAGAGGCCACTCAAGAAAAGGACCCGGCTGCTGTTCCTCCTTGCAAAGTGAAAATCCGAACAATGAGGTTGCACCAAGGGCTGTTACTCGACTTATCTGAATGTGTGGTCTTCCAGGGAAATGCTGGCCGAGGACCGTTTCCCGCAGGGTAAGGCAGATTGGGCCAATTCTGATGCAAATGTCATTACTAAAGGTGTTGCCGTCGGCGTTATTGGCTGCGGTTCTGCGCTTTAACCGCAAGCAAGGTTGGGTGCTCAGCAGCCACATCGCGATGTCTATGATGCTGGCGCTGTTCCCTTTTGTTCTGTTTACAGTGGCTCTGGCTGGCGCGGTGGCCGGGGTGCTTTCCCAGGATGTGCAGCTTGAAGACATGGTGGATCTTGTTTTTGGATCCTGGCCGCCGGCAGTTGCCGAGCCGATTGTGAATGAGCTCTATGCCGTCTTAGCGGCATCCAATTCCAGGCTGATGACAGTGGGCGGTGTACTGGCACTGTATTTCGCCTCCAACGGGGTCGATGCCGTTCGTTTGGCCATGGTTCAGGCCTATCGGGATGATGACCCACGACCATTCTGGAAATGCCGTTTGTTATGCCTGTCCTTTGTCATTCTGGGAGGGGCCGGGATCATGGCAACCGCCTTTTTTGAATTTTTGCTGCCTTTGTTGGCCCGCTATCTTGCAGATTTTTTTCCGCAGGTCACGGTTGGGAGCGGTTGGGGTGGCGGCCTGAATGGGCTGTTGGTGACCCTGACACCTCTGCTTGCGGTGCTGGCCTGCCATATTTGGTTGCCCGGCCATATCCACAAGCTGCGCCACATTTTGCCGGGGGTCGTGTTGACGATGGTATTATGGTGGGGCGCTGGTTGGGGGTTTTCAGTGTATGTCAGTGGTTTTGCACGGTATTCCACGACCTATGCCGGGCTGGCCGGGGCCATGGCCGCGCTGATTTTCTTATATTTCAACGCTGCAATTCTAATTTTGGGCGCCGAGTTCAACGGTGCTTTGATCCAGGCACTTGGCGCTGAGGATCCGGCGGCAAATCCGGAAGGCGGCACTTAAGGAGCGTGACAGACCGCCGCTCAGATGCACGCTGCCGCTGCGGGCGGTGTTGCTGGATCGGCCACGGCTTGGATAAAATGGCTCAATTGCCTTAATTCGGTCATCCCCCCGGCGTAGTTGCAACCTAGCCTTTACCATAATGTAGGCCAATGTTTGGTCGGAGAGGGATCTGATGATGAGATTGAGCACAAAAATCCGCCATTCGCAGCTTTTTGAATTGATTCGGCAAAAAAATGCCGCAGAGCAGGTCGATATGCGTCTGAGAGTGTCTCGGCGTAGCGAGGGCGAGGGGGTGGATACTTTGATGTTCCGCACGTTGGCCGCGCGTTCTCTGCAGCTGCCCGGCAATCAGGGCGTATAGCTTTAGCCCCTAAAGCCCATGGCAACCACAAATTTTTCTGAACTATCAGACCGTGAGGCCGGCGGCTTCATATTCATGACTTTGGTGAATTTCTGTTTTAGAACCTTCTGCAATTCACCCTCGGCACCACCGGCGAGCACTTTGGCGACAAAGGTTCCACCTTCTTCAAGCACGTCGAAGGAAAAATAGGCCGCAGCCTCACAAAGTGAGATGATCCGCAGGTGGTCGGTCTGTTTATGGCCGCAGCTGGCCGCAGCCATGTCCGACATTACCACATCAGCCTTGCCGCCCAGCCATTCTTTGACCTGAATGTCGGCGCCATCATCCATAAAATCGAGCTGGTAAAGGTTTGTTCCGGCCAGACTTTCCATTTCCTGCAGGTCGACACCCAAAATCGTACCAACAGCTTTGTCTCTTCTCTCACCCAGTGCATTGATCCGTTTCACGGCAACCTGGCACCAGCCACCGGGGGCGCAGCCCAGATCGACAACCCGGGCACCCGGAACCAGGAAGCGGAACTTATCGTCTACTTCCATGATCTTATAGGCCGCTCTTCCTCGGTAACCCTCGGCTTGAGCACGTTTTACATAGGGGTCATTTAGCTGTCGTTGCAGCCACCGGCTGGAACTGAGCGTCCGCCCGCGCGCTGTCTTTAGCTTGACTTTCAGGTCGCGCTGTCCGCGTCCCGAGGTATTTTTGCCGGTGGGTGTTTTAGCCATCACAATGATCCGTTTCATGCCGTCAGGCGGTCAGGGTTTGAAAGCCCTCATGAGTTATATGTCGGCTTAGGCCAACGCGAGGCAAAGGAAAAGGGGCTTTAACCTTTTGACTGCGTCAGTGCCACAGTCAAAAGCGCCATAATCCCATTTTCTTACTCATGGTATGAACCGAAGGCTTGCAATGTTTGGCAGCGAACTTCTCAAATGCCATTTCGCGTTCGGTGAATGCAGGATGTGAGGGTCACCACAATAGCGCTGCCCAGGAGTCCCGGCTGCCACTGAATTCAAAACGGGCTATCGTCCAGCACTCCAGCGGCACTCATCTGTGCGTAAAGCAATCCCTCGCGCAGCCCCCTGTCGGCCACCGACAGCCGGTCGGTCGGCCAGCAACGCAACAGAGCCTGCAAAATCGCCGAACCTGACATGATCAGGGCCTGACGATCTTCGCCGATACGGGGGTCGCGTCTTCGGCCCAGCGGGCCCAATTCAAGATAACCGCGGATCACCCTGTCGATCTGGTCGCTGGTCATTCGCAACCCGTCCACCTTGGTTCGGTCATAGCGTTTCAGGCCAAGATGAGAGGCGGCAACCGTCGTGACCGTGCCTGAGGTGCCAACAATCTGGAAACCAGCGCGAACCTGCTCGTCTTTATAAGGGGCGAATTCGGACAGGTTTTCCTCAAAAAACCAACTCATTAGAGCAAACCGTGCGGCGTCATCATCAACGTCGATGAACTGGTCTCGTAGCGTGGCCACACCGAGCGGAACTGAAATCCAATCCACTACTTTTGCATTGGGAAAACGGCTGTCAGTGGTGTGAAACCCAGTGTGTAAACGCATAATGGCGGCAGGGCGGTCACGCCGGGGGACCGAAGAAATGTCTATCCACACAAGTTCGGTCGAGCCGCCGCCGATATCTACCACCAGCAGTTGTTCGGTCTGCGTCGACACCAGCGGCGCACAGGAAATCACCGCCAGGCGGGCCTCTTCTTCTGGCTGAATGATCTCTAGGGTGAGCCCAGTTTCGCGTTTCACCTGACGAATGAATTCCCGAGAGTTCTTTGCCCTGCGACAGGCCTCGGTGGCCACTAGCCGCATATGGGTGACACGATTTCGCCTAAGTTTTTGCTGACAGATTCTTAGCGCCTGTATGGTGCGCGCCATCGAGGCCCGTGACAGTCGCCCGGTCCGTTCCAACCCGGCGCCAAGCTGCACCGATTTGGAGAAACTGTCCACCACATGAAAGCCGCTGCCCTTGGGTTGGGCAATCAGCATCCGGCAGCTATTTGTACCCAAATCCAACGCAGCATACAACGCGTCGGGATTGGGGCGGGCTGGCACGGGGGTCTCAACCACCTTGGGGAACGCGCCCGTACCATTGGAACGCCTGGGCGCCATGTGTCACGCCCTCCGATTATCGTGTTGTGTTTGACCATAGGTGCGCAGCGGCGCACACGCAAGACGCCGTGAGCACCTGGCACTCACTTGCGTCACCGGGTGCGCATCAAACTCATAAACCAGATGAGAAATATGACGATTCCGAGCTGTGGCCTTTGCGCAGGCAAGAATGTAATTTCCTTGTATCAAAAACGTCGCTCAGTACTCCCGGTTTGTCGAAATTCGACCTACTTGCCGCCCTTATGCGGACTAGAACCACAAGGAACAGAGCTATCTGAAAGGAAACGGCAATGCCTGAAGTTACAATTGTCTTTTGGCGGGATATTCCGGCCCAGGTTATCGTCGGCAGGGGACGTCGGGGGGCAAAGCATCAGCTTGAGGAACGGTTTGAGCAAGCCATTGATCGCGCCGCCATGAAGGTGAATGCCAAGGACTCGGACGCCTATCTGGCCGAATGGCGTAAGGCCAAACCCTATACTTTAGATGGAGATCCGGCCGAGATTGTGGCGTCCGAAGCCAAACGGCTTGAGGTGGAATACGATCAGGCCCGGCTCAAGACATTGATTCAGAACGACGGATGGGCCTAGGCTCGACACGACTATGGGAGGCCGTGATGGCTTTGTTGAACTTTAAAAAGCGTGACGCCGGTGGCGCACAGCCCGTTAATCCTCAGGTTGAGGCTTTTTTGCAGGACTACTCGATCGAGGTCATGCCGCGGACGGCTGCCAAGGTCGACGATTTCCGCGACCTGCTGCCCGTCGGCACCCGTGTCTATGTGGCTCATATTGAAGGCACTCCGATCGAGGACATGGTGGCGACGGCCAAGCGTCTGAATGATCAGGGTTTTCCGGTCATGCCACATTTTCCGGCGCGGATCATCCAGGACAGGGCAACCCTGAGTGACTGGATTGAGCGATACCAGGGCGAGGCGGACGTCAAGCAGGCTTTGCTGCTGGCTGGTGGGGTGAAAAAGCCACTGGGTGAGTATGAAGATTCGATGCAATTGTTGGCGACCGGTCTGTTCGACAAAGCTGGCTTCACCAATCTGCACGTGGCTGGGCACCCCGAGGGCAACAAGGACATTGATCCCGATGGTTCCACCAAGAATGTCGCAGAAGCGCTGATCTGGAAACAAAAATTCTCAGACCGTACCGATGCCAAAATGGCCTTGGCGACACAGTTTGCCTTTGAGGCGGATCCGATTATCGAATGGGCCGACGCCATCCGGGCCGCCGGGGTTGATATCCCGATCCACATCGGCATCGCAGGTCCGGCCAAGCTGCAGACGCTGATCAAATTTGCCATCGCCTGTGGGGTCGGGGCGTCGCTCAAGGTGCTGCAGAAACGGGCGATGGATGTCACCAAGCTGTTGCTGCCCTACGAGCCAACTGACGTGCTGACAAAACTGGCGGCGCACAAGGCGGCCAACCCAGACTTTAACGTCACAAATGTGCATTTTTTCCCTTTGGGCGGTATTAAAACCAATGCCAACTGGGCGATCAATAATGGCGGCGCTTCGGCAAAGCCAGTCAACTCCTAAGGATCAATAATGACCCGTACTGTTGTAGAATCTAAGACAAAAACTGCGGTCATCGGCTTTGATGAACCGTTCTGTGTGATCGGCGAACGGATCAACCCCACCGGCCGCAAGAAATTGGCGGCCGAGCTGGAAGCGGGCGATTTCTCGACCGTTGAAAAAGACGCTTTGGCGCAGGTGCTGGCCGGCGCCAATATTCTCGATATCAATGCCGGCGTGGTGTACAATTCCAACCCGAACCCAAATGAGACTGAGCCGCCCTTGATGGCCAAGATCGTTCACATGGTTCAGCGTTTGGTTGACGTTCCACTGTGCATCGACAGCTCGGTACCTGGCGCGCTTGAGGCCGGTCTGGCTGCCGCCGAAGGACGCCCGCTGTTGAACTCGGTCACCGGAGAAGAGGACCGGCTGGAGCTGGTGCTGCCGTTGGTGAAGAAATACAATGTACCTGTGGTTGCGATTTCCAATGACGACACCGGTATTTCCGAGGACCCCGACGTGCGTTTTGCGGTCGCCAAGAAAATTGTCGAACGGGCGGCTGATTTCGGCATTCCGGCCCATGATATCGTAGTCGATCCGCTGGTGATGCCGATTGGTGCGATGGCGACCGCCGGATTGCAGGTGTTTGCTCTGGTCCGCCGTTTGCGTGATGAGCTGGGGGTGAACACCACCTGCGGCGCGTCCAATGTCTCATTTGGTTTGCCCAATCGCCACGGCGTCAACAACGCCTTTTTGCCGATGGCAATTGCGGCCGGTATGACCAGTGCCATTATGAACCCAGTGGCGCTGCCGATTTCGCAAAAGAAGATAGCCGAGAAGCGGGCAATTGTGGAAGCAGCAGGCATTATTCTACCCGAGGGTATGGAGGATGAAGCCTTTGTTGCAATGTTTGGCATGGGTTCGACCAAACCGGTTGCGGGAAGTGAAATGACCGCTATTCGTGCCGCCAACCTGCTCACCAATAACGACCCGCACGGTGGCAATTGGATCAAGTACAACAAGCCACCGGCAGCAGATGGCGAAGAAGGCCGAGGCCGCCGCGGTGGTGGCCGCCGTCGCCGCGGATAAGTTGGTCAAGAAACAAGCGTCGAAGGCCAGTCTCGACAGGGACTGGCCTTTTTTATTCTAAACCGTTTCAACCCTGTCAGGCCTGGGTTAACTATTCCTGATTGTCATACATTATAGCGGTTATTTCATTGGTTGTTTGACCGAATTTGTCCGATACGGGGTGACGGGGTCGACTTCAGTGAGGGTTTCAAATGGATCGTGCGCAGATCGTTAACAGTAATTTCCGCCGGCGTGTGGCGTCTGAGGATTTGCCGCAGGGTG
The DNA here is from genome assembly GCF_030285785.1 of Parasedimentitalea psychrophila. NCBI lineage: Bacteria > Pseudomonadati > Pseudomonadota > Alphaproteobacteria > Rhodobacterales > Paracoccaceae > Parasedimentitalea > Parasedimentitalea psychrophila. The sequence goes on from NZ_CP127247.1 coordinate 4,006,629, forward strand.
CCGCGCCGCTGGCCGCCGTTTCGGGTGACTGTGCCGTGTCGATTTACCGAGCTCAATGTCTGAGCCGGGCATTGGATTTAACCAGCCGCACTATGCAAAAAAACGGTCAGGGGTATTATACCATTGGCTCAAGCGGCCATGAGGGGATGGCGGCGGTTGCGCAGGCGCTCCGTCCCAGTGACATGGCATTCCTGCATTACCGGGACGCCGCCTTTCAGATTGCCCGTGCAGATCAGGTCCCGGATCAGGATATTGTCCGCGATATGTTGCTGTCATTTGCCTGTTCCAGTGAAGACCCAATATCGGGCGGCCGTCACAAGGTGCTGGGATCAAAGGAATTAATGATCCCACCGCAAACCTCAACCATTGCCAGCCATCTTCCCAAAGCCGTCGGAGCGGCCTATTCGATTGGCGCCGCCAGGCGAAATCCACCTCAGCATCGCCAGCTGCCTGATGATGCGCTTGTGATGTGCTCCTTTGGCGATGCCTCTGCCAACCATTCGACGGCGCAGGGGGCCATCAACACGGCCGGCTGGACCTCGGTTCAATCGGTTCCATTGCCGTTGTTATTGATTTGCGAGGACAATGGCATTGGGATTTCCACCAAAACCCCAACTGGCTGGATCCAGGCGTCGATGGAGCACCGCCCCGGCATCAAGTATTTTCAGGCCAACGGGCTGGATATTTACGAAACTCATAAGGTGGCGACTGCGGCGGCCGACTACGTCAGACGCAAACGCAAACCAGCCTTCTTACATCTGCGGACGGTGCGGTTATACGGCCACGCCGGTGCTGATGTGCCGACCACCTACCTGAGTAAAGCCGAAGTGGAGAGTGACGAGGCCAATGATCCGCTGCTGCATTCCGTGCGTTTGCTGCGGGATGCCGGCGCATTGCAACCGCAACAGGCGTTGGAGATTTATGAGGAAACCTGCCTGCATGTGGAGGCCGTCGCTGCCGAAGTGATTACCCGTCCACATCTGCAAACTGCTGAGCAAATTGCCACCAGCCTGGTGCCACCAAAACGCGCCTGCCTGGCATCACCAGCGCCAAGCCCGGACGCCCGTGATCGGGCCTTTGGCAGTGATCACCGCTCAATGGAGAATCCTCAGCCAATGAGCCGCCTGATCAACTGGGCGATCACCGATCTCATGCTGCAGCACTCTGAAATTGTGATGATGGGCGAGGATATTGGGCGCAAGGGCGGCGTTTACGGGGTCACCCAGAAATTGCACCAGAGATTTGGCCCGGATCGGGTCATCGACACCTTGTTGGATGAGCAATCGATTCTGGGTCTGGCGATTGGCATGGGCCATAACGGCTTTGTCCCGATGCCGGAAATCCAGTTTCTAGCCTATCTGCACAACGCCGAAGATCAGATTAGGGGCGAGGCGGCGACTCTGTCGTTTTTCTCGGATGGTCAATTTACCAATCCCATGGTGCTGCGTATCGCCGGTCTGGGTTACCAGAAAGGCTTTGGCGGTCATTTTCACAATGACAACTCTCTGGCGGTGTTGCGTGACATCCCAGGTTTGGTGATTGCCTGTCCCTCTGATGGGGCTGAGGCGGCGATGATGCTGCGCGAATGTGTGCGACTTGCCCGCGAAGAGCAGCGGGTGGTGGTGTTTGTTGAGCCGATTGCGCTTTATTCCATGCGCGATCTTCACAGTGAAAAAGACGACGCTTGGATGCAGTTTTATCCGCCGGTGAGCAAAAGCATCCCCTTGGGCGATGTGGGCGTACACGGGGATGGGACAGATCTGGCAATCGTAACCTATGGCAATGGGCGCTACCTTTCGGTGCAGGCGCAGGCAGATCTTGCCGCCAAAGGGATCAAGACCCGCGTCATCGACATGCGCTGGCTGGCACCGCTTCCGGCTGAGGCGATTCTGGCGGCCAGCAAGGATTGCCGCAACATCCTGATCGTCGATGAGTGCCGCAGTACTGGCAGTCAGTCCGAAGCCTTGATGACCCTGTTCGCCGAAAACGGCGCCACGGCAATTGCCCGGCATGTGGCTGGCGATTGCTTCATTGCAACCGGGCCGGCATATGCCGCCAGCCTGCCGTCAAAAGACAGTATTGTCAGCGCAGCCCTGGCCCTGGTCGCAGCTGATTAGGGCCGGGCTTGGATTTTCCACGGTTTGGTTCCGGTTTCTTTTGAGCCGTATTGGCGTTGAAGGAGGCAACGAGGGGCAATGCGGGCGTCGAAAAGGCAAACCCTTCGCAAGGCAGGCCGCCCGCGTCGTGAGGAGAAGGGCGTGTTAATAACGATCCCCATCCATTGACCTCTCGGGCCTGATTATTCAGTTGGAAATTAAAACGGCCGTTTGAACCGCCCCTGTTTTCGAGTTGATTAGCCTTAGCCAAAGCAATGCTTTTTGAATCCATATTTTCGACTATTTGAGGGTTCGGTTAGGATGTTTGCAGACCCGCTGAAAATTGTGGAATGGCAAGTTCGAAGGACGAAAATATGTCGATTGAAAAAGTAGATACGCTCGTCGTTGGCGCTGGCCAGGCCGGTGTCGCCATGAGCGAACACCTGACCAGAAATGGCGTACCGCACGTCGTTCTTGAGCGCGATAGAATTGCTGAACGCTGGCGCACGGGGCGCTGGGATTCGCTGGTTGCCAATGGCCCTGCCTGGCATGACCGTTTTCCGGGTCTGGAGTTTTCCGATACCGATCCTGATGCCTTTGTGTCGAAAGACAGGGTGGCGGACTATTTCGTGGAATATGCGAATATGATCGACGCTCCGATTCGCTGTGGTGTGGAAGTAAAACAGGCCGAGCAGCTTGCCAATCGCCCAGGTTTTCGTGTTGAAACCTCTGACGGAGTGTTTGAAGCAAGAAACATTGTGGCCGCCACAGGTGCGTTCCAATGCCCGATCGTCCCGCCGGTTGTTCCGAAGGAAACGGACATCTTACAGATGCACTCGTTCGATTACCGCAACCCTGATCAGCTTCCTGACGGTGCTGTGATGGTCGTCGGTGCCGGGTCGTCAGGTGTGCAGATTGCGGATGAGCTGATGCGTGCCGGCAAGAAGGTTTACCTTTCCGTGGGCCCACATGATCGTCCACCACGCGCCTATCGCGGACGCGACAATGTATGGTGGCTTGGCGTTCTCGGCATGTGGGATGCGGCTGCGATGAAGCCAGGTACAGAACGTTTCACTATCTGCGTAAGCGGTGCCCGCGGCGGCCATACGGTCGACTTTCGGGATCTGGCCGCCCAAGGAATAACACTCGTTGGTATGACGCAGAAATTTGAAGATGGCGTTTTGTCCTTCGAAGCAGATCTTGCCGAGAATGTCGCCAATGGCGATGCCGGCTATCTGTCGATGCTTGATGCAGCCGACGCTTATGTCACCCGAAATGGGCTCGACTTGCCGGAAGATCCTGACGCGCGCGACTTTGGTCCCGTCCCGGAAAGTGTAAGCGATCCGGTTCGCGAATTGAATTTGGCCGAAGCCGGCGTAGCCTCAATTGTCTGGGCAACTGGATTTTCTCAGGATTTCAGTTGGTTGAAGGTCGATGCCTTTGACGAGGCGGGAAAGCCAAAGCACCAAAAAGGCTTGTCTTCAGAGCCTGGGGTCTATTTTCTGGGGTTGCCCTGGCAATCCTGCCGGGGGTCCAGTTTTATCTGGGGAGTCTGGCACGACGCCAAACATGTGGCGGACCATATCGCAACCCAGCGCAAATACCTGCAATACAGCGGGCCATCAGAAAGCTGATATCTTAGTTGCGTGGCGGGGAAGGTGGCATAAGCTTATCAGCGACTAGACAGACCGTTCTTTCAAATCAGAAACCCGATGTGAAATTCTAAGGGTGAAACGCGATCCGCAACTCTCTTTCTGGGGCGGTCGCTGCCTCAGGAGGCCAAAATGATACGTACAGGTGCGCAGTATCGGGATTCGATTCGCGGAGAACGTGACGTCTATATCAATGGTGAACGCGTCAATGACGTCACCACTCACCCTCAGTTTAAACCGCTGGTTGATATCCGCGCACGCCTCTACGACATGCAGCATGAAGAGACCAGCAAGGGGATACTGACCTATACCGAAGGCGGCGAAACGTCTGCCATCGGGAACAAGCTGCCCTATAGCCAGACCGACTGGTGGTCCAAACGCCGCGCTACCGACCACGTGATGAACAAAATCGGTGGTGTGGTGACCCGTGTCGGTGATGAGACCGTCGGCGAAATGTGGTCGCTTTTTGATGGTGCGGAGGTGCTGAACGAGATCGACCCGCAGTTTGCCAACAACATCGAAACCCATATTTCCAATGTGGTAAAGGGGGATCCTTTCCAGATATCCGCGAATACTGACCCAAAAGGCGACCGCTCGAAACCGGCGCAGGATCAGGATCCGGACATGCTTTTGCATGTGGTCAGGGAGACCGACGCAGGCATCGTTGTGCGCGGGGCAAAGTATGAAACCGCAGCAGCCTATGCCAACCAGGCGTTCACCAAGCCAACCATCGCCAACTGGGGGTCGGAGGAGCTGTCGGAATATGCGGTGGGTTTCATCTGCGACCTGAATTCGCCCAACCTCAAATTCATTTGCCGCACCGGTTTTGCCGGGCGTGCGTCGGCTCAAGACTACCCGCTGGCCAACAAGTTTGATGAGGTCGACGCGCTGGTGATCTTTGACGACGTGCTGATCCCATGGGAGAACGTGCTGTTTTACCGCCATACCAAAGCGGCGAAGTTCATGCGCGCCTCGCTGCACAGATACACGGCCTTTGCCTTTATTCAGCGCAACCTGAAGTTCGCCGACATGATGATCGGCGCTGCCCTGTTTAACGTACGCCAGACCGGTCTGGACAAATATCAGGGTGTGCAGGAAAAGCTGTCTGCCCTGGCTTGCTATCGCGAGGGGATCAATGCGCATCTGACCGCCGCCATCGCTCTGGCAGAGAAATCTCCGGCTGGCTTGATGATGCCGAACCAGTCGCTGCTCTATGCGGGCCGCGTCCTCGCCTGTTCGCAACTGCATGAGGTGATGCACATCGCCCGCGAACTTTGTGGCGGACAGATCTGTGTAACCCCGGATGCCGCAACCTTTCATAATCCAGAGACCAAGCCGTGGATGGACAAATATTATACCATCAATGACGAATGGGCCGCCGAAGACCGCCGCAAGCTATTGGCATTGACCCGCGACATGCTCAACTCAGATTTTGCGGGCCATCGCTTGTCTTTCCAGCTCTTCACCCAGTCTCCGCCCTTTGCGCATCTTGCTGCTGTATATCAAAACTTCGATTGGGACGGACCGCTGGCCTTTGTCAAAGACGTCGCCGGTCTGTCCGACAAGGTGATGGGAGAACAATCTTTGAGCTCCAGGGACTCGGCGGTGTCGAGCTGGTTTTCGAACGACATTGCGTCCCAAACGCCCGAAACATCAGTGGGGTGATCTGCCCGTCAACCGCAGTGCCCATCTCGGTTGCAAAACATCAGTCTCACGTAGCTCCGCTACTGCTTCTTCGCTCATAATGCCTAACTTGATGGAGATCGAAATGACCCATACACGGATCCGGAAATTCAACACATCCGAGACCTACCCGGAACAGAACCTGGACAACGACCTGTGTCAGGCCGTCGTCACCCAGGGTGGAAAGACCGTTTACCTGCGCGGTCAATGCCCGCAGAACCTGGAGGATGCGGCAAATATCGACAGCCACGATCCCGTTGAGCAAACCCACAAGGTGATGCAGAACATCCGTCAGCTGATTGAAGAAGCCGGCGGTCAGATGGAGGATCTGGTCAAGGTGGTGGTCTATATCACTGACGTGCGCCACCGCGAGTCGGTCTATCGCACTATGGGCGAATATATCAAAGGGGTGTACCCGGTCTCGACCGGGCTGGTGGTTCAGGCCCTCGCACGGCCTGATTGGCTGGTTGAAATCGACGCCACCGCTGTAATTCCGGAGTAAGAATATGACATTTTCGCTTGTCGCCCGCTGTGCAAAAACTGGTATGTTCGGTATCGCAATTTCCTCTTCCTCCCCTGCGGTGGCGGCACGCTGCGCGTTTGCACGCGCCGGTGTCGGCGCTGTGGCTTCGCAGAATGTGACCGACCCGACGCTTGGCCCGCTTGCGCTGGATTTGATGCAAAGCGGTCTGACCGCCAAAGAAGCCATCGAAACGGTGGTGGCGCAGGGCAAATTCATCGAATACCGACAGGTGCTGGCAGTGGGCCGCAGCGGCGGAACCGCCATTCACTCCGGCCCCCACTCGCTGGGAATCTGGACACAGGCCCAGGGCCAAAATGTCGCTTCGGGCGGGAACCTGCTGGCGAACGAAGGCGTGCCACAGGCCATTGTTGATGCGTTCCTGGCATCGTCTGGCCATCTTGGTGACCGGTTGATTGCGGCCATGCGCGCAGGCCTTGCGGCCGGGGGCGAGGCCGGGTCGCTACATTCGGCCGGGATGAAAATCGTCGACAAGGTCAGTTGGCCGGTGGCGGATCTGCGCTGTGACTGGACTGAGGATTGCCCAATCGAAGCCATAGCCACGGCATGGGACATCTACAAGCCACAGCTGGACGCTTACATCCAGCGCGCGCTCGACCCGCGTGAGGCACCGTCTTATGGCGTGCCCGGTGACCAGTGACCAGTGAAGGCAGGAAAACAGACATGCAGAATTACACCTATCAAGATTGGAAATCCCGTGCGGAACAGCTTTCCTTTCGGGGCCAGGCCTTTATTGACGGCAAATTCGTCAATGCGGTTTCCGGGAAGAGCTACGACAGCATCAACCCGGCAACAGGCGAAGTTATAACCACCGTTGCGGAATGTGACGCTGAAGATGTGGATCTGGCTGTCGCGGCAGGCCGTCGCGCCTTTGAAAAGGGTGTCTGGTCCCGCATGGCACCGGGGGACCGCAAGGCGGTGCTGTTGAAACTGGCGGATCTGATCCGTGCCCATCTGGAAGAGATGGCACTGCTGGACAGTCTCGACATGGGCAAGCTGGTCACCGATGCGGTGACCGTTGACGCACCCGGAAGCGCACATTTTTTCCAATGGTATGCCGAAGCCATCGACAAGATCTATGACGAGGTAGCCCCGACCGGACCGGGTGATCTGGCGCTGGTAAAGCGCGTACCCCTTGGTGTGGTCGGCGCGGTAACTCCGTGGAACTTCCCACTGGACATGGCGACCTGGAAGGCCGCAGCGGCCTTGGCTGCCGGCAATTCAGTGGTGCTCAAACCCGCAGAGCAATCGCCGCTTTCAGCTTTGCGCCTAGCCGAACTGGCGGCAGAGGCCGGCGTGCCTGATGGCGTGTTCAACGTGGTGCCTGGCTTTGGTGGGACCGCGGGCAAAGCGTTGGGTTTGCACATGGATGTGGATTGTCTGGCGTTTACCGGCTCGACTGCGATCGGCAAGATGTTCATGCAGTATTCCGGTCAGTCCAACCTGAAACAGATTTGGCCTGAAACCGGAGGCAAGAGCCCCAACCTGATATTCGCGGATTGCGAGGATCTGGACACGGCTGCGGATATGGCCGCATTTGGTATCTTCTTCAATCAGGGCGAGGTGTGCTCAGCAAATTCACGGATGTATGTCGAACGCTCGATCAAAGATGAGTTTGTGGAAAAGATGATCGCAAGGGCAAGCGCGACCCAGCCCGGCGACCCGCTTGATCCGGCTTCGAAAATGGGCGCGATTGTCGACGAGAAACAAACCCGGGGCATCATGCGGTTTATCGAGGAAGGCAAGAAGACAGCCAATCTTGTCGCCGGAGGTGAGCGTGTCACAGTGGATGGCAAAGGGTGCTTTATTCAGCCGACCATTTTTGACGACGTTGCCCATAACGACCCACTTGCACGGGATGAAATCTTTGGTCCGGTTTTGTCGATGATTGCTTTCGACAGTGAAGATGAGGTCGTTGCAATGGCGAACGACAGTATCTACGGGCTGGCCGCCTCGGTCTGGACCGACAATCTTAGCCGGGCCTGCCGGGTGTCGGACCGGCTGAACGTTGGGACCGTGTCAGTCAACACAGTAGATGCATTGTCGGTTCAGACGCCATTTGGCGGCATGAAACAATCCGGCTTCGGGCGCGACCTTTCCTTGCACGCTCTTGATAAGTATACCGCTTTGAAGACAACCTGGATAAAGTACAAAGCCTAATACAACGCAAGGGATCGGGGAAACGCGATGCTGAGATACACTTTCAGACAGTTAGAGTATTTTGTTGCTGTCGGAGAGGCCGGAAGCATCGCTCTGGCCTCAGAAAAGGTCAATGTGTCGTCGCCCTCGATTTCGGCAGCAATCAACCAACTTGAAAAGGAATTCGGACTGCCTCTCTTTGTTCGTCAACATGCGCAGGGCCTGTCATTGACACTGGCAGGGCGGCGCATGATGGTGCAGGCAAAGTTTGTTCTTCAGGAAGCCAACAGATTGATCGAACTGGCCGGCGATATTTCCGGGTCTGTACGCGGTCCGTTGTCCATCGGATGCATGGTTACGTTTGCACAGGTTGTTCTGCCATCCGTGCGGCGAAGTTTCGAAACCGAATACCCCGAAGTGCGCGTGCGCCAACACGAACTAAACCAATCGGAAATATTTAGTGCCCTACGGCGAGCTGAAATAGATGTGGCACTGACATATGACCTCGAATTGCCTGCCGATCTGCAATTTGTTTCTCTGTTGGAGCTGCCTCCTTACGCCATCGTCAATGAAACGCACCCATTGGCGCATCTGCCAGCGGTTTCCGTGGCGGAGCTAAAGAACCACCCGATGGTCCTGTTGGATCTGCCGTTTAGTACCGACTATTTTCTGTCGTTCTTTACCCAGATTGACGCCAAGCCTATAATTGCCGAACGGACAAGGGATATGGCTGTGATGCGCAGCCTTGTGGCGAACGGGTTTGGCTATTCGATTGCCAATGTACGCCCACTGAATGATTTTTCGCCGGACGGGAAGCCTCTGAAATTCATTCCCCTTGTCGGAGCGGTGCGACCGATGCGAATGGGGCTGTTAATGTCAACCGACGCGGAAGCCGCCAGTGTCGTGCGCGCTTTCGTCCAGCATTGCTATGATCGGCTTCAAAGTGGCAGCTTTACTGGCTTGAGTGGTTAGAAACAGTCCCCCAAGGGGCGGTTAGCTTCCCCCTAATCAATGCTTTCACAAGCTTGTCTTTCGATCTTTGGGCGGCACGCTATTCTTAAGCAAACCCGCTTTCTGAGGAGGCAACATTGCGCGATCCCCGCTACGATATACTTTTCGAACCGATGCAGATTGGTCCTGTCACCGCCAAGAACCGGCTCTACCAGGTTCCACACTGCAACGGTGGTGGCTACCGCGACCCCTCGGCCGCGGCTGCCATGCGCGGCATCAAGGCCGAAGGCGGTTGGGGGGTGATCTTCACCGAACAATGCGAGATGCACCATACATCGGAAATCACGCCCTTCATCGAGCTGCGGTTGTGGGAAGACAAAGACATCCCACAGCTTCGCAAGATGTCGGAGAAGATGAAAGAACATGGCGCGCTTGCGGGTATTCAGTTGGCCTATTCCGGTATCAATGGACCGAATCTGTACTCAAAAGAAGTGCCTATGGCGGTTTCCGCCATGCCGATCCGCACCTTTACCAACGATCCGATGCAGGCCCGCGCACTGGACAAGACCGACATCCGCGATTTGCGCCGCTGGTTTGTGAACGCTGCCAAACGTTCAAAATTGGCCGGTTTTGACCTGATCTGCCTTTACGGTGCGCATGGGTTTGGAATATTCCAACACTTCCTCAGCCGCGCCACAAACCAGCGCAGTGACGAATATGGCGGCAGCCTGGAGAACCGGTCACGCTTTGTGAATGAGGTTATAGCCGATATCAAAGATGCTGTTGGCGACACTATGGGCATCACGCTTCGCGTCAGCCTTGATGAGACCATCGGCGACCTAGGTTTTTCCAACGCCGAAGTGCGCGATTTTGTCGAAATGAACAAGGATCTGCCAGATCTTTGGGATCTCGCACAGGGAACCTGGGAAGATTGTTCCGGTCCGTCGCGCTTCACAGGTGAGGGCGCGCAACAGGAGCTGGTCAGGGGCATTCACGATCTGACAGACAAACCCATCGTGGGTGTGGGGCGGTTTACCTCTCCCGACACGATGGTCAAACAGATCAAATCAGGCCTGCTCGATTTCATCGGCTGCGCGCGGCCGTCGATTGCTGATCCGTTTTTGCCGAAGAAAATCGAAGAGGGTCGGATCGAGGACATCCGTGAATGTATCGGTTGCAACATCTGCATCACCGGTGACATGACAATGTCGATCAGCCGCTGCACCCAGAACCCGACATTCATGGAAGAATGGCGCAAGGGCTGGCACCCTGAAACGATGAACGCGAAAGGCGGCAGTTCCAATGTTCTGGTCGTCGGGTCCGGTCCCGCAGGGCTGGAGGCCGCGCGTGCCCTGTCCGAGCGCGGCTATGATGTTGCCATCGCCGAGGCCACAACCGAACTTGGCGGCCGCGTGGCGCGCGAGCGCCTCCTTCCCGGGCTCAGTGCCTGGGGACGGGTGCTGGAATACCGTGAATATCAGATAAGCCAGAAAGCAAACGTCGAAACCTATTTCGACAGTGAACTGGACGCGGCAAACATCCTGGAATTTGGCTTCGAGAACATTTGCATCGCGACCGGTTCAAAATGGCGGCGCGACGGGGTGAGCCGTCAGCACGTGGTTCCCTTTGCCATCGATGCTTCCATGCCGGTTTTCACACCGGACGATATCATGGCCGGGAAGCTGCCCTCGGGCAAAGTGGTGATCTATGATGATGACCACTATTACATGGGCGGCGTTCTGGCAGAGCTTTTGCGCAAGGAGGGTTGTGAGGTCACGATCATCACACCTGCGGCCTACCTGTCGGACTGGACCAACAACACCCTGGAACAGCATGCAATCCATAAGAACCTGGCTGAAATGGGCGTCGAGATCGTACTGAACCGGGGCGTAACCGAAATTGGCAGCGGCCATGTGGTGTCCAACTGCGTCTATACCGACACCACCACCCAGTTTGGATGCGAGTCCGTGGTGATGGTGTCATCGCGCCTGGAAAACAATCAGGTCTTCAACGACCTGAAGGCGCGTGAATCCGAATGGCAGGACGCTGGGATTAAATCGGTCAAAATCATCGGTGACGCCAATGCGCCGGGTCCAATCGCCTGGGCCACCTATGCCGGTCACCGGTATGCGCGGGAGCTGGATGGCGAGGATCCCGGTGATACGCTGCCCTTCCGCCGTGAAATCACCGAGCTGGCATACGATTGAGGAGGAAAAGTGCATAAATGTCTCTGACGTTAGAAAACCTCGAACGGCTGATCGGGTTCAACTCGGTCAGCTCTAGGTCCAATCTCGACATTATCGGTTTCATCGAAACTTATCTGCGTGAGCGTGGGTTTCGACTGACGCGCATTTCCGATGCCACCGGTCAAAAGGCGGGGTTTTTTGCCGAAATTGGCCCCTCCGAGGGTGGCCTGATTTTGTCGGGCCATACCGATGTTGTTCCGACCGAGGGGCAGAACTGGAGCCGCGATCCGTTCCGGTTGTCACACCAAGATGGCAAGTACTACGGGCGCGGCACTACTGATATGAAGGGCTATCTGGCCTGTATGCTGAGCGCTGCGGATAAGGCCGCAAAGAGCGATCTGAAAGAGCCGCTGAAACTCGTTTTTTCCTATGACGAGGAAATCGGCTGTGTCGGGATCCAGCATATGGCTGACCGGCTTGCTCCGCTCCTTGGGACTCCGCGCGCCTGTTTCGTCGGGGAACCGACAGAGATGCGTGTGGCGGTCGGGCACAAGGGCAAGGCTGCGATCAAAGCGACCTGTAACGGGCAAAGTGGACATTCCGCCCTGGCGCCTAACTTCGTGAACGCCTTGCATCTCGCCGCAGATTTTGTTGTCGAACTTGGCAAGGTGCAGGGGTGGCTTGCAACGCAAGGCGCGCGCGATACAGACTATGACATCGCCTACAGCACGGTGCATATTGGCAAACTCACTGGCGGCGTTGCGCTGAATATCGTTCCCGACCACGCGGAGTTGATCCTTGAATATCGCCATCTCGCGGCAGACCAACAAGACATGATCATGGATCTGATCCGGGACGCGGCCAGCCGTGTGGCCGGACGATATCAGCCCGACTATCCCGAGGCGAAAATCGCCCTGAACCGGTACAATGCCTATCCTGGCCTCGATGTTTCCAAGGGCGCTCCTGTGGTTGCCCTGGCGCAGCGTCTGGCAGGTAATCCAGAGCTCACCAAGGTTGCCTTTGGCACTGAAGCTGGCGTTTTTGCAGGTCTTGGTGTTCCGACAATCGTATGTGGCCCCGGTTCTATGGAAGGGCAGGGCCATAAAGCGGATGAATATATTTCCGGGGAACAGCTAGCGGCCTGCGATCGCATGATGGATTGTATCGTGGACGAAATTAGTATTTAGGGCCAAGGCCAGGGTCAGGGCGAGGAAGGCTTGCCATCTGACATCCGCCGAGCCCTCTTTGGACACCTGAGGCCGCCCGATACCTTGGTTGCGAAAACCATCAGTGACCGGTGGCATTTTCCGGTGGCCTTGGCGAAAGCGGACGCCTCGGAGGCGCCCGAACAGAACGGTTCACGGCAAGTAAAACACGGCCGACGGAGCCTGGAAAACCTGTGAGATCTGCAGGGTTTTGGAGCTGTTGATCTGGCGTATTCGGGCCCTGCGATCGTTGTTAGGCTGAAGCTAATGAGCGCTGAGGAATACAGTTCTTAAATTCGACCAGCCGCCTTTCTATACTGACTGAAATACGGCTGCAATACGGCTGCGCCGATGGAGGGACCATGCCAGAAGACCAATCAATAGCCATTGACGTCCGCGACGCAGTAAAGCGCTATGGCGATTTTACCGCATTGAAGACGATATCGCTTTCCATCCTGGACAACGAGTTTTTCACTCTTCTAGGCCCTTCCGGCTGCGGAAAAACAACGCTCTTGCGTATGATCGCTGGGTTTGAGGATGTCACCGAAGGCGAGATCTATCTCTATGGTGACGAGATCAAAAATTTGCCGCCGCACCAGCGCCCGGTGAACACCGTGTTCCAGAACTATGCTTTGTTCCCGCATATGACGGTGCTGGACAACGTGGCATTTGGCCTGGAGATGCGGGGCAGGTCCAGGGCGGAGGCCCGCAGCCGTGCTGGCGAAATGCTGGAGCTGGTGCAATTGTCGCAATTTTCTAGTCGCAAACCGTCGCAACTCTCGGGCGGTCAGCAGCAGCGTGTGGCACTTGCGCGTGCGCTGGCACCGCAGCCAAAAGTTTTGCTTTTGGACGAGCCCTTGTCCGCATTGGATCAGAAGCTTCGCAAAGCGATGCAACTTGAGCTGAAACACCTGCAGCGCGAGACCGGTATCACGTTCGTCTTCGTGACCCACGACCAGGAAGAGGCGCTGACCATGTCCGACCGCATCGCCGTCATGTCAGAGGGCGAATTGCAGCAGTTGGGCGCGCCGCGGGACATTTACGAGCGCCCGCACAACATGTTTGTGGCCGATTTCATTGGAGAAACCAACCTTTTGGAGGTCTCGGTGGACAATATCGCCAATGGTCGTGCGACCTGCCATCTTGGCGGCGGGCACGAACTGACCTGCAACCAGGTTGATGGCATTGCTGTCGGGGCACAGGTTCATATGTCAGTGCGTCCGGAGCGCCTGTTTATTTCAGACGACCCGGCGGAAGGCGAAAGCCTGAAGGGCAGGGTGCAGGAGAATGTTTTTGGAGGTACCGATATTACCACCATCATTAACCTTGCGGACGGGCCAAACTTTACCGTCAGAACGTCTAACTCAAATCGCGGGAACAAACGCATTTTTGAACGCGGAAACGAAGTCTTCGTCAACATGGAGCTGGGGGCGGCACGCCTCCTGGTGGACTGATGGCAGCGCAAGCAGAAAGCGGCGGCGGCGCAACCACCGACACCTACAAAGAAGCGCGTACCTGGTTGCTCATGCCGGCCTGGCTCGTGCTTTTGGTGCTGTCTCTGGCCCCGGTGTCGATGATCTTGATCTACTCGTTCCTGACCAAAGAGTTCAGGGGTGGGGTGATCTGGGAATTCAGCCTCGCGGCCTATGATCAGTTCTTCTTTGATCGCGGATTGTTCGGGGATGAAGCGCCACAAATCGAGTGGACCTATATCACCATCTTCTGGCGCTCGATCTGGCAGGCAGGTGCCGCCACGATTCTTAGCCTGATTATTGGGTTTCCAACTGCCTACTTCATTGCGACACGGGCTGAAAAAGTTAGACCGATTTGGGTCTTCCTGGTCACCATTCCCTATTGGGTCAACCTGCTGATTCGTACAGTTTCAATGAAATTCCTACTGCGCGATCAGGGGCCGCTGAACGATTTCTTGTTGTCCACCGGACTTATCGACAACCCAATTCACATCGTGAACACAAATTTCGCGGTGCAGTTGGGGCTGTTCTATTCCTACCTGCCATTCATGGTATTGCCGATTTATGCCTCCGTTGAGCGCTACAACTTTGCCTTGAGCGAGGCCGCGGCTGATCTCTATGCCACCAAATGGGTGACCCTGCGGCGCATTCTGTTGCCCGCGATAAAACCGGGAGTGATCGCAGGTTGTATTCTGGTGTTCGTGCCGTCACTGGGCTCGTTCCTCGCGCCAGATCTTCTGGGAGGGGCAAAAAACTTCATGATCGGCTCGCTCATTGAGGAGCAGTTCAAGGGCAATGCCGGGAACTGGCCATTTGGTGCTGCCGCCTCGATGATCCTGCTGACCATGGTTCTGATCATCTTACTTGTGTTCGCGCGCCGACAGGCCAATGCAGAAAAGCGGGAGGGTTAAGTGATGGCACTGAGAAAATATGACATCAAATCGTACCGTGGCTTTGGGGCCATGACGATTCTGTGCCTGGTGGTTCTATATGCACCATTGATTGTGGTCACGATCTACAGTTTCAACGCGTCAAAATCGATCACCGTTTGGGAGGGGCTGTCGCTTCGTTGGTACGTGGATGTTTTCAGCGGTCCCGAAAGCGCGAAATTCAAGCTGGCAGCCTGGAACAGCTTTGTGATTGCCATTATTGCTTCGACAATCGCGACAGCGATTGCGACTCTGGCAGCGACCGCCATCGTGCGGGGCGGCAAGTTCCGGCTACGTACCGCCTCTATCGGGTTGATCTCTTTGCCGCTGATGGTGCCGGAAATCGTGACTGCCGTGGCCACGTTGATCTTTTTCAACTACATCGGCTTTGATCGCGGATTACTGACGATCGTGTTGGCCCACATCGCCTTTTGCATCCCCTTTGCCTACCTGCCGATCGCGGCACGGATGCAAGGCATCGAGGACAGCTACGAGCAGGCCGCGATGGATCTCTATGCCACCAAACGACAGGTCTTCACCCGGATCTTGCTTCCTTTGATGGCCCCCGGCATTGTCTCTGGATACCTGCTTTCTTTCATCGTTTCGCTGGACGATTTCATCATCACCAACTTCGTCAAGGGCGCCGGTGTTGAAACACTGCCAACTGCCATTTTCGGCGCGGTGAAACAGGGCATCAAGCCCAACATTATGGCCATTTCAACCATGCTGCTCGCGGTGTCGATAATCATGGTCACGATCTCATACATCGTCAGCAAGTCAGACAATACAAAGTAACCCAACAGATGGAGAAACCCATGAAAACAATTTTAAAAACTACGGTTGCAGCATCCGCTATCGCTTTGTCAGCCAGCGTTGCCCTGGCCGATGGAAAAGTGGTTGTCTACCACTGGTTCGAGTACATGCCGCAGGAGCTCGTGGACAAGTTTACGGCAGAGACCGGCATCGACGTGGTGATGGATACCTATGATTCCAACGAATCCATGTTAGCCTCTCTGAAAGCGGGTGGGATCGGGACCTATGATGTTTCGGTGCCGGGCGACTATATGGTCAAGATCATGGCCAATGAGGGGCTGTTGGGCACCATCGCCGAGGGAGAGCTTGCCAACAAAGGAAACATCGAAGCAGTGTGGCTGGACGTCGATTTTGATCAGGGCCGAAAGCACTCGATTCCCTACCAGTGGGGCTCAACAGCGTTTGCCGTGAACCGTGACGTCTATCAGGGCGACATTAACACCACCGATATCCTGTTTAATCCGCCGGCCGAATTGAGTGGCAAGGTCAACATGCTTGACAGCCAGGGTGAAGTTATGGCGATGGCATCGTTGCATCTCGGCATTCCGCAGTGCTCAACCGACCGGGAGCAGTTGAAGGCATTGGACGCGATGCTGAAGGAGGCCAAAACTTATTGGGCATCCTTCAATTCCGATACAGCGAAAGAAGTGTTGGTCGCCGGTGACGCTGCCGCAGGCATGATCTATAATGGGTTCTCGGCCAAAGCGCGTGAAGAAGGCGCAAACGTAGAATACGCCTATCCGAAGCAGGGCTACATTGCCTGGATGGACAACGTTGTTCTGCTGAAGGACGCTCCAAACCGCGATAACGCGCTCAAATTCATGGACTTCCTGCTCGATCCGGAAAATGTCGCAACACTGACAAACTGGACCCAATATTCTGCTGGTGTTAAAGGCGTTGCGCCACTGCTGGACGATGCCCTTCGCACTCTGCCAGAGGCAAATCCACCTGCAGATGCTGGACCGGCTACGTTCATCGAAGTGTGTGGCGAGGAAACCCAAGCAATATACGACAAGATTTGGACGAATGTAAAAAAGTAAACGCTCATTACTCTCGTGCTTGGGCCAGTTGGTCTGAGCACGGGATGTCGGCATTATCCGGCATGTTTGCTCTGTTGCAAGCGCCGCACCTCTCCTGTCATTTTATTGATCCTTTATCATTGTCCCAGACTGGTTTCTGTCGGGTCCGGAGGCGGAGAGCGCAACGGCCGAGAGGACGATCTCAGGTCATCTGTCAGACCGCATACCGCTACCAAACCAATCTGCGTCATATCCACGGGACATTATTGCCAGTCACCGCGGCTGTTTGGCGACAGTGAGTCAGCCTTGCATCAAAAAAACAATGGGGGTGCTGGGCCGAAGGTGGATCGACATGTTGAGGAATGGTGGTCCCAGCTGGATTCGAACCAGCGACCTCTCGCTTCGGAGGCGAGCACTCTATCCAGCTGAGCTATGGGACCACTAGCAACCTTGTACCTGTGCGGGCATCTGCACGCAAGCAGTTAAAGGCTATATTTATTCTTTCTTTTCAACTGGTTCCGAGTCCTGTCGAGCGCCTTCATAGGGCAGCGCTCTACACAGATGAGCTACAGTGGCCTGTTTCAACGGCGGTATAGCTGTCGGAACCGAGCACTTCAATGGAAAATTTCGTCTCGTTGGCCTTCATGGGAGATATTTCCGCCCGGGCCCGAGTTTGGTAATTTCAATGACTGACATTGATCCACCGGCGACACTTGAGACAGATGTAAAAACGGCGCTGCAGACTGTTGGGTCTTGCTGAATATGCCGGAAATGACACCTCAAAAGCCCGCAGGCGATTGGTGTACGGGTTTTGTCATGGGCCTAATATGGGCGTTGTCGAGTTAGCCGTTCCAGCTGCGGACCTGGCCGCAATCCATATGCACAAAATTGGAGCCACGGTATTTTCCGACACCGCCGGCCTGACAGGCCAGCGCTGCTTTTGCCATCTGGTTGACCGAGCGGGAGGCCAATCGCAGATCGGCAGCCTGTCCCCGCATGTGCAGTGAGTTTTTGGCAACTCCACGCGACCGACGGCGTAACATGGCATTGGTTTGCGGACTGCGATAGCCCGACAACATCATATAAGGTTCATTCACCTCCAACAGGTTATGGGATGCCGCCATGATGTCGATGGTGCGCGGATCGATCTCTTTGATCAGATCATTGCGCCAGTCGCGCATGAAGTAGTTAATTTCCTTGATTGAATCCTTGATGTACTTGCCATCGATCCAATAGATCATATCGATTCGTTCACCGGTTCGGCCCGAATACATTCGAATGCGTCGGATATCACCCGAACCACGCAACAGGCCTGCTGCTTTTGAAAAAGTGGGAGCTGCAACAAATGCGGTTGCCGCGAAAGCACCCAATAAGCTCCGTCGGGTTATCCCCGAAGTTTTGGTTTCTACCATCGTATACTGCGCCGTCCCGTACGCTATTCCTGCCTGCACCCGATGTTACGGGCGCTATTTTCATCCATCCCAAGATGCAATTTGTATGCCACAGGTCGATTCGTGTGCCAAGATAGGATTGTGGCAACTTGTATCTATCTCCAATTTTCGGCGATTTTTTGCGCAAATTGTCATAATAACCACTATATCAGGATCATGACACTCCCCAGAGGCTGCCCGAGGCCACCTGACTGCGTCTACACTGCATCAGGGAGCGAGGACGTTCAAAACTGATGTAAATGTGAATGGACTTCTCCCCCTAGTATTTACCAGAACTTCATGTAGGCAGAGCCTTTAATTGATGCGTAAACCGTTCAAGGAAGTTATGATATGATGTGTTTTCCCCATGTTATTTTTTTACCAAAACTACGGGCGGGTGTCTTTGCTCTGACGCTTGCTGGTTTAGGAATGGGGATGAGCCCGGCACCGGCGCAGGCGCAGGTGACTGCGTTTAAACAAGCCATTGCTGAGGCGGCATCGACTGATGACGGCGTGGCTGCGTTTTATCGCGAGAATGATTATCAGCCGATCTGGACCGGGACCGGCGAGCTGGACCGGGCGCGCAGGTCAGCCTTGTTGGCGGCGCTTGGCACAATGTCGCTCCATGGGCTGCCGGATCGGGCGGTAGAGGTTGCGCGACTAACCAAGCTGATGCAGAGCGCCAGGACGACGCGGGATCTAGGGATGGTCGAAGTCTCGTTGAGCCAGGCACTGGTCGACTATGCGAGCGATATTCAGACCGGAATTTTGATTCCCTCTCAAATCGACGATGGCATGGTGCGGGTAAAACCCAAAACGAATGGCAATGTTTTCTTGACCGGCATGCGGGACGGGACACCCACTGCCTTTATGCGGTCACTGGCGCCGAGGTCGTCGCAATATCGCACCTTGATGAAAGAGAAGCTCCGACTGGAGACGCTGATGCAGCAGGGCGGTTGGGGGCCCACGGTGCCAAATCGCAAGCTGGAACTGGGTCAAAGCGGCCCGGATGTTGTGGCGTTACGCAACCGACTGGTCGCTATGGGCTATATGCAACAGAGCGCCACAGGCAGCTATGACGGGGTAATTGAGGCGGCGGTCCAGCAATTTCAGGCCGAACACGGGCTTGAGGCTGACGGTGTAGCTGGCAAGGGTACCATTGCCGAGGTCAACAAGCCGGTTGTTGCGCGATTGAAGTCGGTCATTGTTGCTATGGAACGGGAGCGCTGGCTGCCGGTGGAGCGCGGTGCGCGTCACGTATTGGTCAATCAAACAGATTTTACCGCAAAAATCATCGATCATGGCAATGTCACCTTTGAAACCCGGTCGGTGATTGGCAAAAATCAGGGCGACCGGCGGTCCCCGGAATTCTCCGACGAAATGGAGCATATGGTTATCAACCCCAGCTGGTATGTGCCGCGGTCCATTGTGACCAAAGAATATCTGCCGCAATTGAAGGCAAATCCAAACGCTGTTAACCACATTGAAATCACCGATCGGCGGGGTCTCAAGGTGGACCGCAGTGCGGTTGATTTTACACAATTCACCGCCAGAACTTTCCCTTTTGCCATGCGCCAGCCTCCGAGCAATCGCAATGCATTGGGCCTGGTCAAGTTCATGTTCCCCAACAAGTACAATATCTACCTGCATGACACCCCGGCCAAGAACCTGTTTTCGCGTGAGGTGCGGGCCTATTCGCATGGCTGTATCCGATTGGCGCAACCGTTTGAATTTGCCTATGCCTTGTTGGCGCGCCAGTCCGAAGACCCCAAGGCCTTTTTCCATCGCGTCCTGAATACCGGCAAAGAAACCAAGGTTGAGCTTGAGCAGAAGGTGCCAGTGCATATCATCTACCGAACGGCGATTATATCCACCAAGGGCCGTGCTGAATTTCGACGCGATGTTTATGGGCGCGACGCCAAGATTTGGGCGGCGCTGCAGCGGGCAGGGGTGGTGTTGAGCGGCGTTCAGGGGTAATCCTCTGGCCTAAGCCAAACCATCGGGAAGGGCCTGAAATGTTTACCATTCGTCAGATAGCCGAGGCTTTGGGCGCTGAGGCCCAGGGGGATCTGGACCTACAGATTACCAGTGCTGCCGAACCCGGTGACGCAGGGCCACAGCATTTGGCGATGGCGATGTCGCCTAAATACGCCGAATCCCTGGGTCAGGGCCGCGCTGAGGCGGCGCTGTTATGGCCTGATGCGGATTGGCGAGCCATGGGGCTGCGGGCGGCAATCTTTACACCAAGGCCGCGAATGGCAATGGCGGGTGTCACCGCCACCTTGGATCCGGGGCAGGGGTTTGGCATCGGAATTCACCCTTCAGCAATCATTGATCCCACTGCACATCTGGGCGATGGGGTCTGTGTTGGTCCGCTGTCTATCATCAGCGCCGGATCCCGTATTGGCGCCGGGTCGGTGATTGGCCCGCATTGTTTTATCGGCACTGATGCGGTGATTGGGTCAAATGCGTTTCTGCGCGAGATGGTTTCAATCGGCGCCCGCGCGACGATTGGCGACCGCTTCATTGCACAGCCCGGGGCGCGTGTCGGCAGTGATGGGTTTTCCTTTGTAACCCCAGAGGTCTCAGCTGTGGAAAACGTTCGAAAATCCCTGACTGATCAAGGCGAGGCGACGGCACAAACCTGGATGAGAATTCACTCTCTGGGGGCGGTCACCATTGGCCATGACGTCGAAATAGGCGCCAATTGCACCATCGACAACGGAACCATTCGCAACACGGTGATCGGCGACGGCAGCAAGCTCGATAATCAGGTGCACATTGGCCATAACACGCGGATCGGCAAGGATTGTTTGCTCTGTGGTCAAACCGGGGTCTCGGGGTCGGTTGATATTGGCGACAATGTCGTATTGGCGGGGCAATGTGGGGTGAATGACAATATCTTTATTGGCAATGGAGTGGTGGCGGGCGGCGGCACCAAAATCATTTCCAACGTGCCTGCCGGTCGGGTGGTCATGGGATATCCCGCGGTCAAAATGGACACGCACACGGAAATATACAAAGCACAGCGTCGTTTGCCGCGTTTGATGCGCGACATTGAGGCCCTGAAAAAGGCTGTTTTCAAATAGCGTCGAAGCCGATAGGTCCATAGTTATGCGTTTGGTCAGAGGTCTAATATGAGCATTCAAAGCAAGGTGTTTGCCATCATTGCCGAGCAGGCGATTTTGGAACCATCCGATGTCACTCTTGAAAGTACACTCGACGATCTTGGCATTGATAGCATGGGGGTTGTTGAATGCATCTTTGCCATCGAGGAAGAATTCGACATCACCATTCCCTTCAACGCCAACCAGCCTGAAAAAAGTGACTTTGACATTTCAAACGTCGGTTCGATAATTTTTAGCCTTGAAGCGATGATTTCTAAATAAAAATAACGACCTGCAGGCAGAGGATGATAGTATGAAACGGGTTGTCATCACCGGGGCCGGAACGATCAACGCTTTGGGCCATTCGGTGCCAGAGACGCTTGCGGCCATGCGCAACGGGACATGCGGCATTGGCAAGCTGGAGTTTCGCGATGTCGATCGACTGACAATCAAAATTGGCGGCCAGGTGCGTGGGTTTGAGGCTGAGGGGCGCTTTAACCGACAGCAGATAAGTCTGTATGATCGGTTCACCCAGTTCACTCTGACCGCGGCCAAAGAGGCCATTGAGCAGTCGGGGCTTGAATTTGTCGGAGAACTGGCAGCAAAATCTGGCGTGGTTCTCGGCACTGCCGGTGGTGGTGTCTCAACCTGGGACGACAATTACCGCTCGGTCTATGAAGACGGCAAAAACCGAGTGCATCCGTTTGTGGTGCCCAAACTGATGAACAATGCGGCTGCCAGCCATGTATCAATGCAACATAATTTGAAGGGGCCCAGTTTCACCGTCTCTACTGCATGTGCCTCGTCCAACCATGCCATGGCCCAGGCGTTTCAAATGGTGCGATCCGGTATGGCGCCTGTCATGGTGACCGGGGGCTCGGAATCGATGCTGTGCTTTGGCGGGGTCAAGGCCTGGGAGGGTTTGCGGGTGATGTCGAAAGATGCCTGTCGGCCGTTCAGCGCCAATAGAAACGGAATGGTTCAGGGCGAAGGCGCCGGAATTTTTGTGTTTGAGGATTACGATCATGCCCATGCCCGCGATGCCGAAATCTTATGTGAAGTGATCGGTTTTGCCATGTCATCGGATGCGGCCGATATTGTGATGCCCAGCAAACAGGGGGCCGCGCGGGCCATTTCCGGGGCGCTGACCGATGCGCGGGTCAATCCGGATGAGGTCGGCTATATCAATGCCCACGGCACCGGCACCGCCGCAAATGACAAAACCGAATGTGCGGCCGTCGCCGATGTTTTTGGCCCACATGCGGACCGCCTGATGATATCCTCGACCAAATCCATGCACGGGCATCTGATTGGCGGCACCGGTGCCGTTGAATTACTGGCCTGTATTATGGCGATACGAGATGGCGTTATTGCGCCGACCATCGGCTATCAGGAGGCAGATCCGGAATGCGCTCTGGACGTGGTGCCAAATGAAGCCCGGGACGCCAAGGTGGATGTTGTTCTGAGCAATGCTTTTGCCTTTGGAGGGCTGAATGCAGTATTGGCCCTGCGTGGCGTTTAGCCTTGCCCCCCAAATAAAAAACCGCCGCTCTGAGACGAGCCGCGGTTGGGTTTTCAGGGCCTGAATGGCGCGGTTATGGCTCCACAATATCCACAACATCATAGCCGGCAGTAAAGCCTTTCAGCGACATCTTCATATCGATGATCTGATCGGGCGCCGGGGCCGGACGCAGGGACAGGGTCGCGGCGGTGCCCTTCTTGAAGGCATCAATGTCAGATTGGGTCAGGCCGATCTCTGCAATGCACACCTGAGAGTTACAATATTTGTAGTTATATCGTTTACCCGGGGCGCCATCGACTGAAATTGTCAACGCGGCCGTCAGCAAGGTCTCTAGCGGAACAATTACTGTTGCGGCTGCAACGGCCTGGCCGCCGGGCTGATTTATCCGGAACATGGTAAACTCGGCCATGGGATTTCCGGTCGCGTCGGTCAGCACTTGAATGATCGAGCAGGGATCTGTTGCGGTATCGGTCTTGACGCAGACAAGATCCCAGTCGCCGTGTTTTTCTTTCGAATACCGCTCGCCAACCTTGGGGCCCGCATCTACAGGCTGACCAAGATCGAGCCCATTATCGTTGGATGTTTCGGCGATGGTTTCGGCGGTGGTTGCCGACTGCGTGGTTCCAGAGCCTTCGGTTTCAGGAGTGGTGCTGCTTTCTTGAGCCACCAATGGGGCAGCAAGCGCAAACATCGCGGCAAACGAAAGCTGGGTCAGGGATTTAAGCATGAAACACTCTTTTTTTCTGGACGTCCACACAGGGTTTAGCATGGTGCGAAAGCAGTGTCAGGTAAATATCTGCGGCATCTGAGGGAATTGACCATTTCCTGCTAGCAGAAGGAACACTTTGGAAACAAAATCAAAAAAGGGAACCAACCAGGTTCCCTTTTTCGTTTGTTCTCCCCGTCGGACTGGCCGACTTATTATTGTTTGCGACGTTACGAAAGGGGCGGCGTTCGGTCAACAGCTGCGAGGAAAAAAATCTCTCAGGGCTGAGAAATGCTGAACTAAATTGCATTTGCGCAGTTTTTAGGCTGGAGAATGTAAAAAATGGCCGTGCCACTTGGCACGGCCCAGTCTGACAGGGAGGAATGTCCGCATGATTGCCACGTTGGCAATATCGGACAACTGTCACTGTGGCATAGAAAGGTTAACTTTGTTTGCAGCAAGCAGATCATTGGATTTAGACCGGATTTAGGCCGGATTTTTGCCTCGAACTGAACGGTTTTATTGCCGCCGCTTTACCAGTCGCGGGTGAGTCAACTGATGAAAAAAGAACCGGCATTGCCGGTCGGGCTTGGTTGACCCCAAGCCCGTGCCTCCGGCGGAGGTATTTCAAACAAGAAGAAGCGCGCCGCACAAAAGATGCCGCCCAAGAGATCCGGGGCGGCACCGATCTATTTTTCGGGGATTAACCCGCGTGGGCTGAACCTGAGAACCAACAACAGAATGAGCCCCATGGTAAACAGCCTCATATGCGCCGTACTTTCCAGAAGATGTGCCTTTAGCGTGCTGTCTTCGGCCATTCCTGAGGTGACAATATTGATCAACCCGGCGCCCATCGGCTCAACCTTGATCCAGAAGAACCAGATGAAAATACCGCCCAACACCGAGCCAAAATTGTTGCCGGAGCCGCCAACGACAACCATTACCCAGATCAGGAATGTGAACCGCAGCGGGTTATAGGTGCCCGGTGTCAGCTGACCATCCAATGTTGTCATCATCGCGCCGGCAATGCCGCAGATGGCCGAGCCCAGCACGAAGATTTGCAAATGCCGGCGGGTGACATCCTTGCCCATGGCCTCGGCTGCGACCTCATTGTCACGGATCGCCCGCATCATCCGGCCCCAGGGGCTTTTCAACCCCATTTGGGCCATCCACAACAGCGCTAGCAGAACCACTGTGAACAGCAGAGAGTAGCTGATTTTCACATAGAGGGTTGAGGCGGTGACCGGGTCCAGACCAAGAGAGGCAACGGTTTCCAGGAAACCGGGATCCTCCTGCAGCACGATCTCTTTGCGCATCGGACGAGGCAGGCCAACCACGTTTTTGACACCGCGCGCCAGCCAGTCCTCGTTCTTCATCACCGCAATGATGATTTCGGCAATGCCAAGGGTGGCAATTGCCAGGTAATCCGAGCGCAGACCCAAGGCCGTCTTGCCAATCAGCCAGGCGGCACCCGCAGCCAGCAATCCCCCCGCAGGCCATGCCAGCAGGACCGGCAAACCAAGCCCCCCGAGACTGCCCAACAGGGCCGGGTTGATCGCCTCGACGCCAGAGACTGCCGGATCAAGAATCGCGCGGTAAGCAAAGAACCCGCCGATCAGGACAACCGCCAGTGCCAGCATCCGGGGTTTCCCCACGGCCATGTTCTTGGTGATGAAAACAGCGGCAACCACAGTTAGCGCGCCCAGCACCAGTGCCATGATGATACCGATGCCACCTTCGCTCCAGGCGCCTGGTGTCGGGGCCGAAGTAACCAGTACCACCGCCAGACCACCCAGTGCGGTAAAGCCCATGATGCCGATATTGAACAATCCGGCAAAGCCCCATTGCAGGTTGACGCCCAGTGCCATGATCGCCGAAACCAGCCCCATGTTGAGGATACCCAGCGCCGAATTCCAGGTGCCCGAGAAGATGCCATAGCTGGTGGTGCCATCCAGGATGATCAGCAGGCCGACAAAGGCGAACATAAGGGAATGTTTTAAAGTCTCGCTCATACCGATTTTCCTTTGAAAAGACCTGTGGGCTTGAACAGAAGAACGATCAAAAGGATCATGAAGGAGACTGCAAATTTGTAATCCGTGCTCAGCAGTTGCACCAATCCGTCCGGTTGCAGGTTTTCGGGCATCAGATAGCGCAGCACCTTTTTCCAGGCATAGGTGATCGAGACCTCGGAGAAGGCGATGATAAAGCCACCGGCGATGGCGCCGAGCGGATTGCCCAACCCGCCAACAATGGCGGAAGCAAAAATCGGCAGCAGCAGTTGGAAATAAGTGAAGGGCTTGAAGGATTTATCCAAGCCGTACAGCACCCCGGCGATGGTCGCCAAGGCGGCGACGATCATCCAAGTGTACATCACCACTCGTTCCGGGTTGATGCCGGATAGCAGGGCCAGATCCTCGTTGTCCGAGTAGGCGCGCATGGATTTACCGGTGCGGGTGCGGTTCAGGAACCAGAACAGGGCGATCACAACCACCACTGCGGTGATCACGGTGATGCCCTGGCTGGTTTTAAACGCTAGACCTTCGCGCAGGCCTGTCATCGCCTTGAAGTCCCGGGCCGAGATGATGAAACGCGCACCGTCGGAAAACCGCTGATCGCCAGGGCCAATGATAAAGCGGACCAGCCCGTTCATCATGAACATCACTCCCAGCGACACCATAACAAAGATAACCGGCTTGGCTTTTTGCTCGCGGTAGAACCTGTAGACAACCCGGTCGGTGAACAGCAGCAACCCCATGCTGGCCAGAATACCAAAGGGCAGGGCGAGCAGAGCGGTTGGCAGTACCCCAAAGTTGATCCCCATCGACTGCATCCACCAGGTCACCAGAATGGTCACCATGGTGCCAAAGGCCATGGTGTCACCATGGGCAAAGTTGGAGAATCGCAGCACGCCGTAGATCAGGGTGACCCCCAGCGCGCCAAGCGCCAGCTGGCTGCCATAAGCGACCGCAGGGATCATCACATAGTTGGTAAGCGCCACGATAGCGTTGAGAAAATCCATTATTTGGTCCCCATAAAGCTAGAATGCAATCCTGTGGCAGGGCTGTACGAAAGTGGTTTGCGATTGTGAGAATTTTTCATGTCTCAGCCCCCCAAGAACGATTTGCGGACTTCGGGATCGGCCAGTAGCTCTTTTCCGGTGCCGGTAAAGGCATTGCGCCCCTGCACCAGAACATAGCCTTTATCTGCAATCTCAAGCGCTTGCCGGGCGTTCTGTTCCACCATCAGGATCGGAATGCCGGTGCGGGCCACCTCAATAATGCGGTCAAACAACTCGTCCATCACAATCGGTGAGACGCCGGCGGTGGGTTCGTCTAGCATCAGCACCTTGGGCTGGGTCATCAGCGCACGGCCAACCGCCACCTGTTGGCGTTGGCCACCGGACAGCTCTCCCGCTGCCTGATTGCGCTTGTCTTTCAGGATCGGGAACAGGTGATAGATCTGTTCCATGGTCACGCGGATATCATCGGTGCGAATAAACGCGCCCATCTCCAGGTTTTCCTCAACTGTCAGCGAGGTAAAGATATTCTGGTTCTGCGGCACGAATCCCATGCCCTTGATCACCCGGTCCTGCGGGCTGAGCGCGGTGATATCCTCGCCGTCCAGTCGCACCGAGCCGCCCCGCACATTCAACATGCCAAACACCGCCTTCATGGCGGTGGATTTGCCAGCGCCGTTGGGCCCGACAATCACGGCAATCTCGCCGCGATTCACTGCGATAGTGCAGTCATGCAGGATATCCGGCCCCTTGCCGTACCCGCCTGTCATGCTATCGCCAATAAGAAATGGTTCAGACATTGATGTCCCCCGTACCCTGTTCGCGCAGGGCGTTTGTACTGGCTAGCGCGATTACGCCTTGGCCAGTTTATCTTTGTTTTTCAAGCCAGTACCAAGGTATGCTTCGATCACCTGCTCGTTGGCCTTGATCTCGTCCAGGGTGCCCTGCGCCAGTACCTTGCCCTCGGCCATGCAGATCACCGGGTCACATAACCGACCGATGAACTCCATGTCATGTTCGATGACAACAAAGGTATAGCCGCGTTCGTCGTTCAGCCGTTTGATGGCATCGGCGATGGTATAGAGCAGGGTGCGGTTTACCCCGGCTCCGACCTCGTCCAAGAATACGATCTTGGCATCCACCATCATGGTGCGGCCCAGTTCCAGCAGCTTTTTCTGTCCGCCCGAGACTTCGCCCGCCTTGAGATCGGAGATCTGCTCGATGGTCAGGAATTCCATCACTTCGTCGGCCTTGGCGCGCAGGGCGCGTTCCTCGTCGGCGATGCGTTTGCGACCAAACCAAGTGTTCCACAGGGTCTCGCCGGATTGTCCGCCGGGGACCATCATCAGGTTTTCGCGGCAGGTCATCGACGAAAACTCATGCGCAATCTGAAAGGTTCGCAGCAACCCCTTGTGGAACAAACTATGCGGCGGCAACCCGGTGATATCCTCACCATCCATCGTAACCCGACCAGACGTGGGCGGAAGAACGCCAGCGATCACATTAAAAAGAGTGGTTTTTCCTGCACCATTTGGGCCAATTAACCCGGTAATGGAGCCCTTGGCGATTTCCAGCGTTGCACCATCAACGGCATGGAACCCGCCGAAGTGCTTATGCACGTCCTCGACGACGATCATTTCATTTCATCCCCTGCCGCATTTTTGCAGCTTTTAATTTGGATCAGCCCGGGCGAAAACCCGGGCTGATCTTTATCGGCTAACAAACAGATATCAACGGAACTTTACAGTGACGTTTTTGCCATCCTGAACTTCGATCTCGCGGTAGGAACCTGCGCTTTCGCCGGGCCCGATCAGTTCAACACCGGTGGCGCCCTGATAATCGATTTCGCCGCCTGCCTTCAGGATTTCCAAGGCCTTACCCAGTTCACCAGGATTGATCTTTTCACCGGGAGCATTGGCGACATCCATGATTTTCAAGCGGTACTCGGCAGGGTCCTTGGAGTTCGCAGCCTGCATGGCCAGCATGAACAAAGCCGCGGCATCGTAGGATTCGGACGAATATGCCGAAGTTCCGTCAAAACCGGCCTCTTTGGCCAGATCTGCAAAAATCTGGGCACCAGCGCTGTCAGATCCAGCGATCTGACCGTAGGATCCGTTCAGGTCAGGTCCGACATTCTTCGGCAGTGAATCGCCGATCATGCCACCCGGCAGACCAAAGGTGTCAAATGCACCGCTGTCCAGAGCCCCTTGAATGATGCCCAGTCCACCTTGATCCAGATAACCGGCAACAACCAGAATATCACCTCCGGCAGAGGCCAATGCGCCGACTTCGGCAGAATAGTCGCCCTTGCCGTCTTCGTGCGCTGTGGTGATGGTCACTTCACCGCCGAGTGCCTCGAAGGAGGATTTGATTGCATCGGAAAGACCTTTGCCAAAGTCGTTGTTCGTATAGGTCAAAGCGATGGATTTCACACCGCGCTCGGTCATGATTTCAGCCATGACCTGACCTTCGCGCGCATCAGACGGCGAGGTACGGAAGAAGAGGCCGTTGTCTTCCATGGTCGACAGTCCGGGCGAGGTGGCGGAGGGCGAAATCATCACCATGCCGTTTGGAATGGCGACGTTCTGCAGGATTGCACCGGTCACCCCCGAGCAGTCACCGCCAACAATCCCGTCAACGCCATCGGCCAGCATTTTCTCGGCGTTGGCAGTGGACAGGCCGTTGTCGATGCAGCCGGTATCGGCCCGCATCGGGATGACGGTTGCCGAATCAAGCAGGGCGCCAGACTTGGTGACTTCGGCCATCGCCAATTCAGCGCCCGCGCCCATCGACGGCGCCAGCGATTCAATTGGGCCGGTAAAGCCAAACAGAATACCCAGTTTCACTTCATTGGCGTGGCCACCAGCAAAAGCTGTGCCCGCGGTCAGTGCAACGGCAGCGGTGGCCATCAGCAACTTTTTCATTCGAAAACTCCCATTTTTGGAACATAACTGTTCCTCAACGACCCTAGGCAAGCTGGGCTAAAAAGAAAAGTCTTATCCCTTTTTGCCAGATTTTGCTTCAAAATGGCGAGTTTTACGCCCGGGCAGATGAATTGATCTTCTGTCCGGGCGCAATGGCAGCATCTGTTTTGTCCCGGCGCCGCCTATCGGTTGACGCTGGGACAACAATCGCCCAAATCGCCGCCCCTTGGCTGCGATCCATTGGCTGCGATATCAGATCGGCTGGCGGGCGGCCATGCTGCCGCGCTCCCGGTAGGGGGTGGTGTCATAATGGGCGCGGTAACATTTGGAGAAATGTGAGGGAGAAGCAAAACCGCAGGCCAGGGCCACATTGATCACACTCATATCGGTTTGCATCAACAGGTTACGGGCTTTTTGCAACCGTAACTCCATGTAATACCGCTTCGGCGACCGGTTCAGGTAACGCCGGAACAACCGTTCCAGCTGGCGGGTCGACATACCAACATCCTTGGCCAGAACAGACGGGCTGATCGGCTCTTCGATGTTGGTTTCCATCAGCTGGATAACCGTCGACAGCTTGGGATGCCTGACGCCAATACGAGTCGGCACAGACAATCTCTGGCTATCCTGATCCGTGCGGATAGAGGAATAGATCAACTGATCCGCGACGGCATTGGCAAGTTCCTCGCCGTGATCCGTGGCAATCAACTTGAGCATCAGATCAATCGAAGACGTGCCCCCCGCCGTGGTCATCCGCTTGCCATCCAAGACAAACACCGATTTTGTCAATTCAACCTCGTCGAACTGTTCCGAAAAGCTGTCGGCGTTTTCCCAGTGAATTGTCGCCTTCTTGCCGTCCAGCAATCCGGCCTTGGCCAGCACATAGGCGGCGGTACACAGGCCGCCAACCAGCAGCCCCTTGCGTGATTCTCGACGCAGCCAGCCGAGCAGTCTTTTTGTTGTGGCGTGCTGGACCTCAACTCCGCCACAGAGCAGAATCGTATCGTCGCGTTGCAATTCACTCAGATCCTGCTCCAGCTGGAATGAGGTTCCCGCTGAACATGTAACGTTTTCACCGCCTTCGCCTGAAAGGACCCAAGTGTACAGCTCTTTACCGCTCATACGGTTGGCAATACGCAGGCATTCCAATGATGCAGAAAAGCAAAGCAATGAAAATTTATCCATTAAAACAAAGACAAACCGGCGCGGGCGATCCGGAGCGCTGTCTATTTCGACAAGCAGGCGTTGCTCTTGCATGGCGCGCATTTCCTTAAATATTCGGGGACTCCCTGGGGTGATAAACCAAGGTGTATTTGGCACGGTGCTCATAGCTTAGCACGGACGTCAAGTAGGCGCATTTCACAACTGGCCACAAAGGTTACACTTTAGTATAGAGGGGCCTCAATTAACGTAAGACTTCTGATGTGGAGATAGAGCTATGAGTGAGTGGCAAAAAACGAACTGGCGCGCCAAACCGCGGGTTCAGATGCCTGACTATACAGACGCTGATGCCCTGGCGGGCGTTGAGGCGCAGCTCTCTAATTATCCACCTCTGGTCTTTGCCGGTGAAGCCAGACGCCTGAAGCTGCATCTTGCGGCGGCCGGACGTGGTGAGGCCTTCCTGTTGCAGGGCGGCGATTGTGCCGAGAGCTTTGAGCAATTCAGCGGAAATAATATCCGTGACACCTTTAAGGTGATGCTGCAAATGGCAATGGTGCTGACCTATGGCGCCAAGGTGCCGGTGATCAAACTGGGTCGCATGGCGGGCCAGTTCGCCAAACCGCGCAGTTCAGCAACGGAAACCATCGATGGTGTGGAATTGCCAAGCTACCGCGGCGATATCATCAATGAGCTGGCCTTTACCGAAGCGGGCAGAACGCCGAATCCAAACAAGATGTTGCAGGCTTATACTCAGGCTGCCGCAACGCTGAACTTGCTGCGGGCCTTTTCCACCGGCGGCTATGCGGATGTGAACCAGGTTCATGCCTGGACCCTTGGGTTTACAGAATCCGAGAAGGCCGAAAAATATCGTGAAGTTGCCAGCCGGATCACTGATACGTTGGATTTCATGAAA
Organism: Parasedimentitalea psychrophila; assembly: GCF_030285785.1. NCBI lineage: Bacteria > Pseudomonadati > Pseudomonadota > Alphaproteobacteria > Rhodobacterales > Paracoccaceae > Parasedimentitalea > Parasedimentitalea psychrophila. The sequence continues at coordinate 4,038,094 of NZ_CP127247.1, forward strand.
GCGGCCGGCGTGACCCAGGACACCGCGCACACTCTGCAGTCGGTTGAATTCTACACCAGTCACGAAGGTCTGTTGCTGGAATATGAAGAGGCGCTGACCGTGCGGGATTCGCTCTCAGGACAGTGGCTGGCTGGGTCGGGCCACATGATCTGGATTGGCGATCGGACCCGTCAACCTGATGGGGCGCACGTGGAATTCTGCCGGGGCGTATTGAACCCCATTGGGCTGAAATGTGGTCCCACAACGACGGCCGAAGACCTTAAGATTTTGATGTCCAAGCTGAATCCTGATAACGAGGAGGGTAAACTCACCCTGATCGCTCGGTTCGGGGCTGGCGGCGTCGCGGAAAACCTGCCGCGGCTGATCAAAGCGGTGGCCGAAGAAGGCGCCAATGTCACTTGGGTCTGCGATGCGATGCACGGCAACACCATCAAATCCTCATCGGGATATAAAACCCGCCCATTTGAGCGGGTGCTGCGGGAAGTTCGTGAGTTCTTTGCTATCCATGCCGCCGAAGGCACTGTGCCAGGCGGGGTGCATTTTGAAATGACCGGCCAGGATGTGACTGAATGCACCGGTGGGGTCCGGGCCGTCACCGATGAGGACCTCAGCGATCGGTATCATACCGCCTGTGATCCTCGCTTGAATGCGAGCCAATCGCTGGAACTGGCCTTTTTGGTTGCAGAAGAACTGTCAAGCCATCGGCTGCAACGCAAGACCCGTCAGGTCAGCTGATTAACTGGCTGAATGCCTTGTCCATTATGCCCGGCGGAAACGTCGGGCATTTTTTTGCCCGGCTGTTTCTATGGGGGGAAACGGAAAAATGGGGGATGGAAAAATGGCGGCAAAAGAAAACGCCCCGGGTTTCTCCTCGGGGCGCGATTGTTCCAAGAGCTATGACCAGCGGCTTGATCCAATAACCATATCTTAATATATTAATGGAGCGGGATCAATCCCGGCTGACGATCAAGCGCAGATGCGACGCCTGATTTTGTTTAGAATTTGATTGATCGCAGGGCTTTTTCAAAGATTGACGCGTCTCTTCCATGATTTGGCGGCTTTTTTTCGCCAAGGCCCGGGCCTCATCCATCACGCTCCGTTCTTCGCCAAATTTGGCTTGGGTTTCCGCAAATCCGGCATTGACCTGGTTGCTCGACTTCGCCGGTGAACCAAGGACCGGCTTTTTATGCGTCGGAGCAATGGCTGTCACTGACCGCAATTCGGTTGCAACGACATCGAAACGCTGGGACGAATTTGTTGGGTTGCCCTCAGAGACAAACACCCCCAAAGCCCGGCTGACGTCGCCCAGATCACTGCGCAGGGGCAACATGAGTATACGCGCCTCCTGCGCCGGATGGCTGCGGGTAGCCACGGTGGTGAGGGTCAGTTCAACAATCGCCGGCGTATCAAACATATGCTCCAGCGAGGCGCTGACCTGTTTGCGGGCCGCCGGAGTGAAGAACGCGGTGAGCGGCATGCCACGCACTTCCATTCCGGCCATTTCATTCAGTTTTTGACCGGCAAGACGAAAGCGGGCAATGCCGGGGGCAATACGTTCCAGTACAAAGGTCTGGCTCAGGATATTTTCAAGCCCGCGCGGGTCGACCTGTGAGCGGTTGGGTATGTCATCGCCCTGGCGCAACGCTGTCCAGTAGGCTTCGGCCTGGCGAATGGCGGACAGGGAACAACCACTGCGGAAACGATCCATTGAAATCACCTTGTCCTGGCCCGAGTTTTGCCCAGACCCCTTGCGGCTACCAAAAAACATATCCCATTCCTCCGTTCGCATCCGATTTCATTCCCGTTTCCATCAGAGCAAACCTGCTCTTAAAGAATAGTACTGGAATGGTTACTCTGGAGTTAACATGTCACAATCTAGTTCAACTTTGGACTAAATCTTAAACCAATGGTTAATACATCGAGCGGTGCCGCATTAACCATTTTCACCACCAGTGCCCGCTATCCGAGCTTGTGTAGCCCTTGTTCATGGCTTTAGGTGCAATGCAAGTTGGCACCAAAACATAAGGAGCGCGCCGCATGACGTTGCGATCAATGACGGGCTTTGCCTCCTCCCAAGGAAGCCTGGGACGGCACAGCTGGAGCTGGGAAATCCGCTCGGTCAATGCCAAGGGATTGGATCTTCGCCTGCGGGTTCCCGATTGGCTTGACGGGTTGGAAACTCAGTTGCGCAGCCAACTGGGCAAGGCTTTGGCCCGCGGAAATATCTCCCTGGCACTGCGGGTATCGCGGGCCGAGGGTGGCGATACGGCGCTGGATTTAAACCCAGCGGTCCTGGCCTCGATAGTGCAGGCACTCGGCGGGATAGAGACCGCCGCGGTGGCCGTCGGCCTCAAACTGGCGCCAACCAGTGCGGCAGATATATTGTCTCAACGGGGCGTTCTGGAGCAGTCCAGTATCCAGGATGACCCGGCGCCACTGGTTAAGGAATTGACCAGGGAATTCGTAACACTTGTGGCGGAATTCGTACAAATGCGTGACGCCGAAGGTGCGGTGCTGGCAGAAATATTAACCAATCAATTGTCCCAGGTCGCGCAGTTGACAGCCCTTGCCGCCAGCCAAGCCGAGGCTCGAAAGCCCCTCGTCGCTGCGGCATTGCAAGCCAATCTGGCGAAAGTTTTAGACAATACCGAAGGAGTCGATCCAGCCCGGCTGGCACAGGAACTGGCGATTCTGGCGGTCAAATCGGATGTCACCGAAGAAATCGACAGGCTGGGCGCACATGTGGTGGCGGCTGGTAAATTGCTGACCAAAGGCGGTGCCGTTGGCCGCAAGTTTGATTTTCTGATGCAGGAATTCAACCGCGAGGCCAATACCTTGTGCGCCAAGGCTCAGAACAGCGACCTGACGGCGACAGGGCTTGAGCTGAAGGCCATTATCGACCAGATGCGTGAGCAGGTTCAAAACATAGAATAAGTACAAGGAAAGCATGTCATGACAGATCGGCGCGGCCTATTGATCATCCTGTCGTCACCCTCGGGTGCGGGAAAATCCACTCTGGCCAAACGCTTGATGGCCTGGGATCCCAGCCTGGAATTTTCGGTGTCTGCCACCACCCGCGAACCTCGGCCGGGCGAAGAGCACGGGCGGGATTATTTCTTTCTCAACGAGAAGGAATTCAAACAGCAGGCCATTGACGGCGAAATGCTGGAACATGCGCATGTTTTTGGCAATTTTTATGGCTCTCCGGCGGGCCCGGTGAAACGGACGATAGATTCAGGCCAGGATGTGTTGTTTGACGTGGATTGGCAGGGCGAAATCCAGATCCGAAATTCAGACTTGGGCAAGCACGCCCTGTCGATATTTATTCTGCCACCCTCAATCCGCGAGCTGCGCCGACGCTTGGAAACCCGCGCCCAGGACAGCGAAGATGTGATCGGCAAGCGCATGTTGAAAAGCTGGGACGAGATCAGCCACTGGGGCTATTACGATTATGTGCTGATCAATGACGATCTGGATGAAACCGAAGAGCGCCTGAAAACCATTGTCAAAGCTGAGCGTATGCGCCGCATTCAACAACCCAGCCTGACCCAACACGTGCGCACCCTGCAGACCGAATTTGAGGAACAGTCATGACGATCTATGCGCTGGGTGAGCACAAACCGCAAATTCACGACGATTCCTGGGTGGCGCCAGATGCCAACCTGATTGGCAAGGTTGTCATCGAGCAGGGCGCCTCGGTCTGGTTTGGCTGCACCCTGCGCGCCGACCATGAAGAAATACGGGTTGGTGAGGGGTCGAATGTGCAAGAAAACTGCGTCATGCATATTGATGCCGGTTATCCGCTGAGCATTGGTCAGAACTGCACCATTGGCCACAAGGTGATGCTGCATGGATGCACGATTGGCGACAATACTCTGGTTGGCATGGGGGCCATTGTGCTGAACGGCGCCAAGATCGGCAAGAACTGCCTGATCGGTGCGGGCGCCCTGATTACCGAGAATAAGGAGATTCCGGATAACTCACTGGTGATGGGATCGCCGGGCAAAGTGGTGCGTACAGTGGATGCGGCGCTGCAGCAAAGCCTGACGGCCAGTGCGTTGCACTATCAGGACAACATGCGGCGGTTTCGCTCCGAACTGAAAGAGGTCTAAGGCATGCGTAATTCCAGAGGCTCGATCATGCGGCCCGACCCGCTGCCCCTCAGTGCCAGCCATCCGGTGGTGACGCCGCTCAGCCCGTCGGTGGTCTATGCCAGTGAAACGCCTGATGCGCTGGACGACCAGTACGAGGGCAGGGTGCAGGGCTACACCTATTCGCGGGAAGGTCATCCCAACGCCGATGTGGTGGCCAAACGTCTCGACGCAATGGAGGGCATGCCGGGCGGGGTTGTCACCAGTTCCGGCATGGCAGCGGTCTCAGCTGTGGTTCTGGGCCTGCTCAGCGCGGGCGATCACATCATCGGGGCAAATCAACTTTATGGTCGCTCTCTGCGGTTGATGAAGGATGATCTGCCACGGCTGGGCATCACCACCACTCTGGCTGATCCCGGAGACGTGCAGGCAGTCAAACGTGACATCCGGCCTGAAACCAAAATGATACTTGTCGAAGTTGTTTCAAATCCAACCCTTTGCCTGGCCGATATCAAGGGGCTTTCCCTGCTGTGTCGGGAAAAGGGCATTCTGTTGGTGGTGGACAATACCTTCACCACGCCGCGGGGCTTCAAACCGTTCGATCACGGCGCAGATATTGTGATCCACTCCATCACCAAGCTTCTGGCTGGCCACTCGGATGTGATGCTGGGATATGCGGTGGCGCGTGATCCGGCGATCAACGACCAGATGCGGGTGTTTGCGATCACCACCGGCATGACACCCAGCCCGTTTGATTGCTGGCTGGCAGAGCGCGGCATGTTGTCGTTTGAACTGCGGTTTGACCGGGCACAAGAAACAGCCGCCCTGCTGGCGGATCATCTGGCCGGTTTGCCGGGGATCAAGCGGGTGCTTTATCCGTTGCGTGATGATCATCCCGACCATGCTCTGGCGGCGGACCTTCTGGGCGTAAGCGGTTGTAATATGGTCAGTTTTGAGCTGGAAGGCGGGCGCGCCGCCGCCAATATTTTCACCCGCGAGGCCGAGGGTCTGAATTTCGCCCCGACTTTGGGCGATGTCGGCACCACATTGTCCCACCCTGCGTCATCCTCCCACCGCGCGCTGACCACAGCTGAGCGTGCAGCGCTGGGGTTGGGCGAGGGATTCTTTAGGGTGTCGGTTGGCCTGGAAGCGCCAGAGCTGTTGTTATCGGTGTTCACCAATGCTGTGGCGGCTGCCACGTCCTAGTTACATTAGGCCGTTAAGCAGGCCGCCAAAACACTTGAACGAGGCGCCCATGTCACAGCAACTGATTGATGGAATTTTGGCAGCTATTCCAATGCCTGCGGTGTTGGTGGATCACCGTGAGCGTATTGTCGGTGCAAATCGCGAGGGGGCGGACCTGCTGGGAATGGAGATCCAAGGCCGCCACTTTGCCACCGCCCTGCGTCAGCCTGCGGTCACCGATGCCGTCGAGGCCTGCCTGCGGAACCACAAACCGCGCTCCGCCCGGCATCTGTCCAGTGATGGCGCGCAGGACAGGGTTCATGAAGTAACGTTGCGCCATGTGCCTGCCTCTGGAGCATTGGAGGGCGGTGCGGTGCTGCTGACATTTCAGGATGTCAGCGAACGCGAGCAAGCCGGTCAGATGCGGCGCGATTTTGTAGCCAATGTCAGTCACGAGCTGCGGACCCCTTTGACCGCCCTGATGGGGTTCATTGAAACACTGCGGGGTGCGGCAAAGGAGGATCCTATCGCGCGGGAGAGGTTTTTGTCGATCATGGAAGGTGAGGCTGGCCGGATGAACCGCCTGGTCGGGGATTTGCTGTCCTTGAACCGGGTCGAAAGCCAGGAGCGCATACGGCCCAAAACCCAAGTAGACTTGTCGGAGCTATTGGCTCTAACGCTGCAATCTCTGGAACCCTTGGCCAAATCCGGCGGGGTAGACATGATACTGGACCTCGGCGATGATCCGGTAAAGCTGACAGGCGATCGCGATCAGCTAAAGCAGGTTTTCACCAATCTGCTTGAAAACGCCATCAAATACGGGGGCGACCAGGTGCGGGTGGTGCTGACCACAGAGCAGCGCGACCCCGTCCTGCGCAGTGCCGTTGCCAAGGTACAGGTGATCGACAATGGCGAGGGAATTGACCCCATTCATCTGCCCCGGCTTACCGAACGGTTCTATCGCGCAGACAGCCACCGGTCACAGGCGCTGGGCGGCACCGGCCTGGGCCTTGCCATTGTAAAGCACATCACCAGCCGTCACCGTGGCCGGCTCCGGGTTGATAGCGAACTGGGGCAGGGATCTTGTTTTTCTGTGACCCTGCCGCTGCCGGCCTAACAACAGGTCAGCATTGATGCCTCATTGTTTCGCGCGCGAAACAAACGAACAGTTCCTTAATATGCCGCCGGTTGGTCGGGGCGGTTTTGACGCGCATGAATTGATGCGTTTTTTGCTTTCTCGGGGTTTGTCACACAGCTGTTACACTGGTGTCACAAAAGGCTCATGCAGCTCTCTTAACAGTGGCCGCAAGATCACCATGGAGTGATCGATCTGTCTACTATCCAAGGAAACTTGAGATGTCCTTTGTGAAATTGTCCGCCTCTGCCATCGCCATTGCCGCGGTATCTGCAACAACAGCCACCGCGCGTGACCAGGTTCAAGTCGCTGGTTCCTCGACGGTTCTGCCCTATGCGTCGATCGTCGCCGAGGCGTTTGGCGAGAATTTTGACTTTCCGACACCTGTAGTTGAATCCGGTGGCTCTTCGGCTGGGCTGAAACGGTTCTGCGAAGGTCTTGGTGAAAACACCATTGACGTGGCCAATGCGTCGCGCAGGATCAAAGACAAAGAAATCGCAAAATGCGCAGAAAATGGTGTGACCGGCATTATCGAAGTCCGCATCGGTTATGATGGCATTGTTTTTGCCAGCGACATTCAGGGCGCCGCGTTTGAGTTTACGCCGACGGACTGGTTCCTGGCGCTGTCCGGCGAGGTTCTGGTTAACGGGGTAATGGTCGCCAACACCGCCAAAAACTGGGCAGAGGTGAACGCCAGCTTCCCTGCACAGCCGATCCAGGCCTTCATTCCAGGCACCAAGCACGGCACCCGCGAAGTGTTCGAAGACCAGGTAATTCTGGCCGGCTGCGACGCCACTGGTGCCTTTGATGTCCTGCTGGAGGCGGCGGCAGGTGACACTGCCAAGGCCCGCAGAAAGGCGGCCGAAAAATCCTGTATCTCGTTGCGCACCGATGGTCGTTCGGTCGATATCGACGGGGATTACACCGAAACTCTGGCGCGTATCGAAAGCAATAAAAACGGCATCGGCATCTTTGGTCTGGCGTTTTATGAGAACAACACTGACAAGCTGCAGGTTGCAACCATGTCCGGTGTTGTGCCCTCGACCGAGAGCATCTCAACCGGGCAATACCCGGTGTCGCGCCCGCTGTTCTTTTACGTCAAGAAAGCCCATATCGGCGTCATTCCTGGCCTGAAAGAATACACTGAATTCTTCATCGCAGACGAAGTTGCCGGCCCTGATGGACCGCTGGCTGAATACGGTCTGGTCGCCGATCCCGAGCTGGAAAACACCCAAGGCGCGGTGTCAGACGAGATCACCATCGGTGGCAACTCCTAACTGACATTGCAAAAGGCAATTCTGATCGGGGCAGGTCTTTTGCCCCGATCATCTGCTGGATATCTCCCCTAACCCAACACCCCGATGGAGCTGTTGATGGCTACTTTTTGGATAATCACCTGTCTATTCCTTTTATCCACGGCGGGTTTCTTTTTAGGCCGCCGCCGCGCCCTCACTTCGGCAAAGGGGCAGGTGCCGCTGCTTCATTCATTGCCTGCATATTACGGTTTTTACGTCGCTCTTTCGACCTTGGTGCCATCGCTTGCTGTCCTGGCCATTTGGCTGCTGGCACAACCCATGTTCATTGAAACACGCATAACTGCGATGATCCTCGCAGATTTAGCGCCGCAAAACACAAGTGTCGGGCTTGTCATGTCCGACGTTCGCCGCATCGCCGAGGGGATTGATATCGCAGTAACTCAAGGGCTTATGACCGATAGTGAAATCCAGCGCCTGAGTGTCGAGACGATAGACTTGCGGGCGCGTCTTGGGGAGTTGGGCATTGCGCTTGGATCGGATGTGCTGCCGGAAATCCTGATGGCGGCGCGCGGATATCGTGAAATGTCAGATGACGGTCGATTGATGATGACCCTTGTGGTCGCCTTGATGGCCATGGTTGGATTTGCCAGATCTTATGGCCAGACCCACAAGGATTTTCGGGCCCGCAACGTGGTAGAGCGCGGCGTGATGGCTTTGCTGATCCTGGCCGCCTCGCTGGCGATCCTGTCGACCATAGGCATCGTGTTTTCCATGCTGTTCGAAACGGTGAATTTTTTCGGCCTGCACAATTGGCGCGATTTCTTTTTTGGCACCAGTTGGGCGCCCAATTTCCGGGGCGATAGCGCGCTTTCGATGCTGCCGCTGCTCTGGGGGACGATTTATATTTCATTGATCGCTCTGCTGGTGGCGGTTCCGGTGGGGCTGTTTGCTGCGATCTACCTGTCCGAATATGCAGGTGCAAAAACCCGGTCGGTTGCCAAACCTCTGCTCGAAATTCTGGCGGGCATCCCAACCATTGTCTATGGGCTGTTTGCCTTGCTGACCGTCGGCCCGATCCTAGTGCGGATTTTTGGACGTGGCGACGATGGCCTGTTGGGCGTTGAATGGATGAGCGGCGCCACCTCGGTGCTGACCGCAGGCCTAGTGATGGGTATCATGCTGATTCCGTTTGTCTCGTCGCTGTCCGACGACATCATCAACGCCGTTCCACAATCAATGCGGGACGGATCTCTGGGGCTGGGCGCAACCAAATCCGAGACCATACGTCAGGTGGTCATTCCGGCCGCCTTACCGGGCATTGTCGGGGCGATTTTGCTCGCTGCATCGCGGGCGATTGGCGAAACCATGATTGTGGTGATGGGCGCCGGGGCGATCGCCAAATTTTCTGCCAACCCATTGGACTCGATGACAACAATTACCACCCGTATTGTCAGCCAGTTGACTGGTGATACCGATTTTGCCAGCCCTGAAACGCTGGTGGCTTTTGCTCTTGGGTTGTCGCTGTTTGCGCTGACACTGGGGTTGAACATTCTGGCGCTGTATATCGTGCGCACCTATCGAGAGCAGTACGACTGATGAGCAATAGATCTCCAAGCAAACACCGCGGATCCTTGCTAACGCAAAGTCCACGCACCAAGACGCGAAACGCCGCCGAGACCCGGTTCAAGGCCTATGGAATGGCGGCAATTGCCTTCAGCTTCCTTATGTTGGCCGTGTTGGTCACAACTATTTTCAGCAAGGGAATGGGGGCCTTTCAGCAAACATTCATCACCCTTGAGGTTGAGCTGTTGGAAACGAAACTCGACAAAAAGGGCAATCGCACCCTCTCGGATCTGAAAAAAATCTCCACTTTTGGCTATGCGCCGCTGATCAAATCGGCGGTCCGCTCCAAGGTTGAAGAGCTGAGTATTGAGACTAGCCTGAAGTCGAAGCATTTGTTGGGGATATTGTCCAAAGGCGCAGCGGCGCAGCTGCGGGGGTTTGTCATCGCCAACCCAGATCGCATCGGCGAAACGGTCCAGTTTCGATTTTTGACATCGAGCCGGGTAGATGGTTACCTGAAGGGGCGGGTGACCCGTGAGAGCATCAAGAACGACAAGAGTATCTCGCCGGAACAGCTGGATCTGGTTGATTTATTCATTGCAGCCGGAGTGATCGAAAAGACCTTCAATATTGACTTTGTCATCGGCGCGGATGCCTCGGATCAACGTCCCGAAGCGGCTGGCATGGGGGTCGCAATGCTGGGCTCTTTGTCGATGATGTTGGTGGTGCTGGCACTGGCGTTGCCGATTGGTGTCGGTGCCTCGATCTATCTGGAGGAATTTGCACCCAAAAACTGGATCAGCGATATCATCGAGGTGAATATCTCGAACCTGGCTGCGGTGCCTTCTATTGTTTTTGGTATCCTGGGCTTGGCAGTGTTTATCAACTATATGCACCTGCCGATGTCGGCGCCCTTGGTGGGTGGTTTGGTGCTGACACTGATGACCTTGCCCACCATTATTATTTCGACCCGCGCCGCCCTGAGTGCCGTCCCCCCGAGCATTCGCGATGCCGCCCTGGGTATTGGAGCGTCGCGCATGCAGGCGGTTTTCCACCATGTTTTACCACTGGCCGCGCCCGGAATTCTGACCGGAACAATCATCGGTTTGGCCCAAGCTCTGGGCGAAACCGCGCCGTTGCTGTTGATCGGCATGGTTGGGTTTATCGCCTCAAACGCGCCGGACAGTATTGCATCGGGGCTGATGTCCCCCAATTCGGCCATGCCGGCGCAGATCTACGAATGGGCCAAACGTGCTGACCCTGCATTTTACGAAAGAGCATGGGGTGGTATCATCCTGCTGTTGATTTTTCTCGTCACTATGAACGCGGTTGCAGTGATCCTGCGCCGTCGCTTTGAACGCCGCTGGTAAGAAGAGGCAAGGCTATGAATGATATGACATTACCGGAGCAAAACGTGGACTCGCAAGACATCAAGATTGAGGCCTGCAACGTGCAGGTCCATTATGGTGACACCCATGCGGTCAAAGATGTGAGCGTCCGGATCACCGATAAGACTGTAACCGCCTTTATCGGCCCGTCAGGCTGTGGAAAATCAACATTTCTACGCTGCTTGAACCGGATGAACGACACCATCCAAACCTGCAGGGTAAAGGGAGAAATCCTGTTGGATGGCGAGGATATATATGACAAACGGGTTGATCCGGTGCAATTGCGTGCCAAGGTGGGGATGGTGTTTCAAAAACCCAATCCCTTTCCAAAATCAATCTATGACAACGTCGCCTACGGGCCCAGAATCCACGGTATGTTCAACAGCAAAAGTGAGCTGGATGACATCGTGGAAAAGGCACTGCGCCGCGCTGCCATCTGGGCAGAGGTCAAAGACCGGCTGGCGGCCCCGGGCACCAGCCTGTCCGGGGGACAGCAGCAACGTCTTTGCATTGCACGCGCCGTGGCGACCGAGCCCGAAGTGTTGCTGATGGATGAACCATGCTCGGCATTGGATCCAATTGCCACCGCCCAGGTCGAAGAACTGATAGACGAGTTGCGCCAGAGATTTTCGGTGGTGATTGTTACCCACTCGATGCAACAGGCGGCGCGGGTCAGTCAGAAAACGGCATTCTTCCATCTGGGACAACTGGTAGAGTTTGGCGAGACAGGTCAGATTTTTACCAACCCCGAAGATCCGCGCACCGAAAGTTATATCACCGGCCGCATCGGCTGACGGAAAGGGACGACACATGGAAGAGCAACATATTGCATCCGCCTTTGACCGCGACCTCGAGGCCATTCAGGCACGGATCATGAAAATGGGCGGCCTGGTCGAGGCGGCAATTGTCGACGCCGCGCGGGCGCTGGAGACCAGCGATGAAGAGCTGGCACTGGAAGTCCGCGCCCGTGACAAGGTTATCGACGATATGGAAGAGCAGATAAACGTGGAGGCGGCACGCCTTATCGCAATTCGTTCACCTGCGGCCAGTGACCTGCGTCTGGTGTTGTCAGTGATGAAAATCGCTGCCAATCTGGAGCGGATTGGCGACTATGCCAAGAATATGGCCAAGCGAACTGTGGTTTTGGCGCAGGGTCCTTCGGTGCAGGACTGCACATCGGCGTTGCGGCGGATGGCGCGCGAGGTGGAACGGATGTTGAAGGACGCACTTGACGCCTATATTCAGCGCGACGTTGCACTGGCGGCAGATATTATCGTCCGTGACCGGGACGTGGACCAGATGTATAACGCGCTGTTTCGGCAGCTCCTGACCTTTATGATGGAAGATCCACGCAACATAACACCTTGTATGCACTTGCATTTTATAGCCAAGAATACTGAGAGGATGGGCGATCACGTGACCTCGATTGCAGAGCAGGTGATTTATTTGGTAACCGGGGAAAAGCCGGACGAGGCGCGCGTCAAGGGTGATGTCACCTCAACGACGATCCAGGAGATATGACCGATGTCTGTTGATCAGCCGACCGTCTTGATCGTCGAAGATGAAATGGCTCAGCGCGAGGTGCTGACCTATAATCTGGAGGCCGATGGGTTTCGTGTGATAAAGGCAGGGGATGGCGAGGAGGCCCTGCTGTTGGTCGCCGAGCAAATGCCGGATATTATCGTGCTGGACTGGATGATGCCCAACCTCAGCGGTATCGAGGTCTGCCGACAACTGAAATCACGGCCCAAGACATCGGCCATTCCGATCATAATGCTATCCGCCCGATCTGAAGAGGTCGACAAGGTGCGGGGTTTGGAAACCGGCGCCGATGACTTTGTTGTCAAACCCTATTCGGTGATTGAACTGATGGCCCGGGTGCGCACGCAACTGCGCCGGGTGCGGCCTTCGTCTGTTGGTGTTCGGCTGGAATATGGTGACATCATCCTGGACTCTGAAACCCATCGGGTGAGCCGGGCAAATCAACCTCTGAAACTGGGGCCGACCGAATTTAGGCTGCTGTCCACATTTATGGAGAAACCAGGGCGGGTCTGGAGCCGCGAGCAACTGCTGGATCGGGTATGGGGACGGGAAATTTACGTCGACACAAGAACCGTTGACGTACATATCGGCCGGTTGCGCAAGGCCCTGGGCCAATTCGGCGGCGAAGATCCTGTGCGTACTGTGCGCGGCGCCGGTTATGCGCTTGGCTGAGATCGGCAGCGCTGCGGTTGTCGATTCATGTGGCCAATCAACGCGGTAGCGGATCCTCGGGTTGTGATTGTGTGGCCAACCATTGTCTGAATTTTGTCAAGGCCGCATGGCGGGATTTGGTCTCGGGCCAGACCAGATAATAGGCGCCGCTGGTTTCGACCGGGGCAGGGTGCAATGCAACCAAACGCCCCGCAGCCAAATCCTGCTCGATCAGATAGTCAGGCATCAAAGCCACCCCAAGCCCATGCAAGGCGGCCTGACTAATGGTTGCGAATTGATCATACATCGTCCCGGACAGCGACCGGGACGAGACATCCCCCTGACCTGAAAACCAGAGCTTCCAGGCCAGCGGACGGGTTTGAATATGAAGCAACGGCAGATTCAATATGTCAGTCGGAGACGTTATGTTCAGATCTCCCAGCAAAGACGGCGCGCAAACCGGCAGCAATTGTTCGTGCTTCAACAGGATTGACTGAGTTCCGGGCCAATCAGCATGACCAAAATGTATTGCAGCATCAAACGGTTCACCAGCAAAGTTAAATGCCTCAAGCCGCGTTGCCATGTTGATCGTTACCTCTGGGTGCAGCCGCGAGAAATCGGGCAGTCGCGGCATCAGCCAGCGCATACCAAAGGCAGGAAGGATGGCCAGACTCAGCGTTCCAGCCAGTGGAGCCGTTTGCAGTCTCAAGGTGGATTGGGCGATTTGGGTCAGTGCCTGCCGCACTTCGGCGGCGTAATCCTGCGCTTCCGCGGTCAATGACAGTCGCTTATTATCACGGTTTATCAAATCCGTACCCAATTGTCGTTCAAGGGCCTGTAACTGACGGCTAACGGCGCTCTGGGTCAAAGACAGCTCTTCTGCCACGGCGGAGGCCGACTGCAAGCGATCAAGCGCCTCAAGCGCGCGCAGGGAGGATATCGACGGGAGTAAACGACGCGGTGTCTGCATGTATGACTAATACTCATGCTTTTGGGTGAAAGTCTCGCTGTTTTTGTGACCTTCCCAGCGTTAAAGTCACATTGAAGCCGAATTTCAGCAAGGACAACGATAGATGGCCAATGGCAAACCGGCGCTTCGCGCCAAGGACGCACCGGATCTGAGCAGTTTTGACTGGACTGATCCGTTGCGTTTGACGGATCAATTGAGTGAAGAGGAGCGGATGATTGCGGAGTCGGCAAGGGCTTATGCGCAAGAAAAATTGCAGCCTCGCGTTACCAGCGCCTATGCCAACGAGGAATGCGATCCGGCTATTTTCCGCGAGATGGGAGAGATGGGCCTGCTCGGCACCACGATTCCCGAGGAGTACGGCGGATTGGGCGGCAGCTACGTCGCTTACGGTCTGGTTGCGCGTGAAGTTGAACGGGTGGATTCCGGCTATCGATCGATGATGTCTGTGCAAAGCTCATTGGTGATGTACCCGATCTATGCCTACGGCAGTGAGGAACAGCGGCAGAAGTATTTGCCCAAACTGGCCAGCGGCGAATTCATCGGCTGCTTTGGTCTGACAGAACCTGATGCGGGCTCAGATCCGTCCGGCATGAAAACACGGGCTGTAAAAACCAAGCATGGCTACAAGTTAACCGGGTCAAAAATGTGGATTTCAAATGCGCCGATTGCGGATGTGTTTGTCGTTTGGGCCAAGTCAGAAGAGCACGGAAATAAAATCCGCGGCTTTATCCTGGATAAGGGAATGAAGGGCCTGACCGCACCGAAGATTGAAAACAAGATGTCGTTGCGGGCGTCGATTACCGGCGAGATCGTGATGGATGGCGTTGAGGTCGGCGACGATGCATTGCTGCCGCATGTGCAGGGGCTAAAGGGGCCATTCGGCTGCCTTAACCGCGCCCGCTATGGCATCAGCTGGGGCGCGATGGGCGCCGCCGAAGCCTGCTGGCATGCAGCGCGTCAATACGGATTGGACCGGCATCAGTTCAACCGGCCGTTGGCACAGACACAGCTATTCCAAGTAAAGCTGGCCAACATGCAAACCGAGATTTCGCTTGGACTGCAGGCCTCATTACAGGTTGGCCGCTTGATGGATCAGGCCAAGGCGGCGCCTGAGATGATCTCGATTGTGAAGCGCAACAACTGTGGAAAAGCCCTTGAAATCGCACGTCACGCTCGTGATATGCACGGTGGAAATGGGATTTCTCTGGAGTATCAGGTCATTCGTCACATGATGAACCTTGAGACGGTCAACACCTATGAAGGCACTCATGATGTGCATGCCTTGATCCTGGGGCGTGCTCAAACCGGTCTACAGGCCTTTTTCTGACCCGCGTGACGATCGTGACGGTTCCCTGTCCATAAGGCAGGGAACTCAAATGTCATAGCGATCAGAACTGGATCAAGAACTGGGCATGTCAAGAATATGGGGAAAAATGTGTCCCATTAGGGAATTAGAAGACAAGATGCTCTGTGAGCGATATGTGAAGTGCGACTCTTGTTGAGCTCAGGGTAGGGGGCTCATCGCATTTCCTCCAATATCTTTTCGCGGAAGACTTCGGCCGGCGTTTTCCATCCAAGGCATTTGCGGGGTGTGTTGTTGAGGCGGTCACTAATTTCCTTGATGTCGTGGTCAGACATTGACCGGATGTCACGCTTCCGCGGCAACCAGCGCCTGGCTCGTCGATTGGTGTTCTCGACTGTGCCTTTCTGCCAGGGTGAAGATGGATCACAAAACCACGTCAGGGTCCCGATCTCGGCTTGCAGATGCGGCCAGGAAACAAACTCGGTTCCGCGATCAAAGGTGATGGATTTACGGGCCATGAAGGGCAGATCTCTGATCGCCTTGATGATCTTGCCCATGACCGGTTTTGTGCGCTTGCTTGGATTCTTCAGCAGCACCGTGAAACGGCTCACGCGTTCAACCAGAGTAGTAACGTTCGTCTGCCCAAGCTTCTGTTTGAACAGGATCAAGTCTGCTTCCCAGTGGCCAAATTGACGCCGGTGGGCCACATCATCCGGGCGAAACAAGATGCTGACATCGCGGTTAAATTTCGGGAGTAGGTGCTTTCTGGCGCGCCGCGGTGTACGTGATTTGCGGTGTGTTGGAAGATACCACCACAGCTCTTTGTTCAGGCCTTCCTTTGAGTAGATGTAGCGATAGATTGTCTCTTGGCAGACCCGCAGTGCTGCGTTGTCGTAAATCATGCGGTTGCCGATCTGCTCAGGTGTCCAACCGTTTTTGAGACGTTCGACCACGTACTTACGTAATGCCCGATGCTTGATCAGTTTACGTTCTCGCGCACGCCGCCCGGACGCCACCAACTGGGCAGCAGCACCGTAGTACCCATCACACTTCGGCATACACGGGTCAGAGAAATGGTTGCGCTTCAGCTCTCGAAATATCGTAGATCGACAACGCTTCAAAACACGTGCCATCTCGTCAACAGGGACCTTTGCGTGTCTCCAGCGTTCTATTCTGCGTCGTTCTGTGATACTAAGTTGGCTATAAACGGTTCCCATGCCGATTCCTCTTGTTAGATAAACTACTGTTTTCTAACAAGAGTCGCAGTTGGGGGTAGCGCGCACCCTACCTCTAAATGAATGACCCATAATAAGTATTATGTTATATTTTGCCATGGTGATTTTGGATTGTCAAGATGTGCATATCCAGCGTAGCTTGCCCCCACACAACCGAAAGACACGAATGTTCATAGAAAAAACTTGCGTTGTGGTCACCGGCGCTGCGAGCGGAATTGGTCGCGCGCTGTGCCGCGCGCTGGCTCAGCGAGGCGCAGCTCATGTCATTTGTACAGATATTGACTTGGCTGGAGCACAGGCTGTCGCAAGTGAAATCAACGGCATGGCATTCGAGCTTGATGTCAGCAGCGAAGACCAGATTTCTCACCTGATTTCCTGTGTTGAAGAGACCATCGCGCCGATAGATCTGTTCTGTTCAAATGCTGGAATTCTGACACTTGGTGGTGTCGATGTCGACAATGATAGCTGGCAGCGAACATGGGACATCAACGTGATGTCTCATGTCTGGGCCGCCCGGCACATGGTACCCAGAATGGTTGAGCGCGGTGGCGGATACCTTTTGAACACAGCCTCGGCAGCCGGCCTCCTAAATCAAATTGGCGCCGCACCCTATGGCGTTACCAAGCATGCCGCTGTTGGTCTGGCGGAATGGCTGGCGATAACTTATGGCGATTTGGGCATTGGTGTCTCAGTGCTTTGCCCACAAGCTGTGCGGTCGAAAATGATACGTGGTCTGGAAGATGACGTGGCCAGCATCGATGGCATATTGGAGCCAGAGGTGGTGGCATCGGCTTGCATCGAAGCCATTGAAAACGAGACGTTTCTTATCTTACCTCATGGGAAGGTTCTGGACTATATGCGGGCGAAAACCACAGACTATGATCGTTGGCTAAGCGGCATGCGTAAACTTAAGAGTATTTATGTAAAGCATTAAATAACAGTTACTTGCAGGAGGTATTTAATGTCTCAATTACCCATGGGGATCTGCGGTAACAGCCGCCCTGCCCTTGTGGCGGCCTTTTAGTCGGACCCATTTTGGGTTGTTTTCACTTGAGAAGTCGGGACTTAGAGGGCCATGTGGACCAAAACGCCCCTAGCATTGGCTGTCTACTTGCAAAGCGCCTCCAATCCGTGTCGGGCAAAAAGTGGGACATAACGTCCAAGTTTTATGGCTCGCTCCGGGTTAGAGGCATTGCCGTCCAGGGCCCGTTTTAGCACACCTTGAAGAATTGCCGCCATGCGGAAAAAACTGAAGCTCAGGTAAAATCCAAAATCTTCGATTTCCGGGAGCCCCCGATCGGCACAGTACATGTGGATAAACTCTTGATCTGAGGGCAAACCTTGTGCTTCTCGATCGACCCCTGCAAGACCGCGGCCCTCGGAGCCCTGGGGCATCTGCCATTGCATGATCACCGCTGCCAGGTCGGCATAGGGGTGGCCAATGGTCGATAATTCCCAATCCAGAACCGCAAGACAGCGGGTGCCATCGGTTTGGAAAATCATATTGTCGATGCGGTAATCGCCGTGAACCAAAGTCCGCTGGCCGTCATCTTTTGGCATTGTCGACTGCAATTCCCGGATCAACCTGTCCATATCCGGGATAGGATCGGTCTCCGCAGCGCGGTACTGTTTTGTCCAGCGGGCCAGTTGCCGTTCAAAGTAATTCCCTGGCGGGCCGTAGTCCGCCAAACCAACGGCATCGACATCCACCATATGAAGATCCGCCAGTACTTTGCCCATGCCTTCAATCACTTGTCTTCGATGCGACCGGTCCAAACCATGCAATGTTGGTTCGACAAAATTGCGCCCAACGACATGTTCCATGACATAAAAGGATGATCCGATGACATCTTCATCTTCACACAGTAAATGCATGGCCGCGACCGGCACATTTGAATCGAACAGCGCTTTTTGGACCCGGAATTCCCGGTCCACCGCATGGGCCGATTTCAACAAAACACCGGCGGGTTTGCGGCGCAATACATAGTTGCACGCGGGGGTTTTCAACAGGAAAGTCGGATTTGACTGCCCGGTTTCAAATTTAGAAGCCGTCACAGGCCCCTCAAAGCCTGGCAGGTGCGGTCGCAAATATGCCGCGACGGCGACAAGATCCAGGGCGGCTTTGTCTGCAAACATATTTGTCTCCCAAGTGAGAAGGTAACCCTATGGATCCTGTACAGAATTGCATTTTCGAAATTCATTGACAACGCCATCGGGGAGCAGAAGACTTGACGTAACTTTGGCTATGTCCGGCCAAATTATGGAGAAAACAAAATGAAGGCAATGCTCAGCACCGCTCCGGGCGGGCCAGAAACGTTGCAATGGAGCGCCCTGCCAACGCCGGTTCCCGCATCCGGGCAACTGCTCGTACGGATCCATGCGGCCGGAGTGAATTTCCCCGACACATTGGTCATTCAAGACCTGTATCAGATGAAGCCCAGCCGCCCTTTTGCACCCGGTGGTGAGGTTTCTGGCGAGGTGATTGCCATTGGCGATGACGTTGATGGGTTTTCACTGGGGGACCGTGTTTTGGCGCTGACTGGCCATGGCGGCTTTGCCACCCATATCTGTGTCGCGGCTGATCGCGCCGTCAAATTCCCGTCGCAGATGTCCTTTGAAGACGCCGCCTGTTTTATCTTTACCTACGGGACCTCATACCACGCGTTGAAAGACCGGGCCCGGATCCGGGCCGGAGAAACCTTGCTGATTTTAGGTGCCGCCGGAGGGGTGGGAAGCGCCGCGATCGAACTGGCAAAAGCAGCTGGCGCACAGGTGATTGCGGCGGTCTCGAGTGAGGAAAAAGCAGTCTTTTGCCGCACTATTGGTGCCGATGAAACCCTCGTCTATGGCCGCGATCTTGATCGCAGCGGTCAGAAGGCGTTTTCGAATGAGATCAAGCGTCTTGCGGGCAATGATGGTGTGGATGTTATCTATGATGCGGTGGGTGGAAACTATGCTGAGGCGGCGCTCAGAACTCTGGCCTGGGAGGGGCGCTATCTGGTCGTCGGGTTTCCTGCGGGCATTCCAAAAATTCCCCTGAACCTGACACTGTTGAAAGGCTGTCAAATCCTGGGCGTGTTTTGGGGCGCCTCGGTGCTTCGCGATCCCAATGCCCATTCAGAAAACATGTCTGACTTGTTTGATCTCTACGCGGCTGGTAAAATAAAGCCGCGCATCAGCGCCCGTTTTGACATGCAACAAGCCGGCAAAGCCCTGCAGATGATCCAAGATCGAAAAGTAGTAGGGAAAATTGTTCTGACCAACGGTTGATAGACCTTTGCCACGCTGCTGCGCTTGCATTTTTGCCCCAATTGTCAATTTAATCTGATGGCAGGCGAGTATTCTGCAAGTTCTCTTCCGACTTCCCGGAATGGCTGTCATAATCCGCCCTAATAAGACGAATAAGGAACGAATTGAAATGCGCAGTATCTTGGTTTTGAACGGTCCAAACCTTAATTTGCTGGGGAGTAGACAACCTGAAGTCTACGGACGAGTCACATTGAAAATGATTGACACCAATTGTATCGCTCAGGGCAAATCTCTGGGCGCTCAGGTTGTTTGCCAGCAGTCCAATCACGAAGGTGTCCTGATTGATGCAATCCATGCGGCCAAGGGATGCCATCACGGCATTGTTGTGAATGCCGGAGCCTATACTCATACCTCAATTGCCCTGATGGATGCGCTCGCCTCGGTTGAGCTGCCCTGCATCGAAGTGCATCTCTCCAACATTCACGCGCGCGAAGATTTCCGGCAGGTTTCCCATATTTCCAAGGTGGCACTTGGACAAATCTGCGGCTTTGGATCTTTGGGTTATACGATGGCGATCAGCGCATTAATTGCCCATCTTGAAGAGACCGGTTGAATATGAAACTGACTGAGTATCTGCATTTCATTTCCAGTTGCCGAAGTCTGGAAGAGTTGTGGGTCGCCCATATAGACCAAATGGCACAATACGGATTTGATCGGCTGATCTACGGCTACACCCGTTATAAGACGGAGACCTCACTCGGGGATCCAGACGATTTTGTCATTCTTTCCAATCACTCCAATGAATACCTTAATGGTTTCATGCACACAGGGCTTTACTTTCACGCTCCGATGACACGCTGGGCGCTGGACAACGAGGGCGCATGTAGCTGGCGTCAAGTCTACGCCATGGAAGCCAACCGGGAGCTGAGCTCAAAAGGCCTAAAGGTCATTGAGTTCAACAAGCGTATGGAAATGACTGCTGGATATACAATCAGCTTCCATTCTATTTCCAAGCGGTTCAAAGGGGCCATTTCACTGGCTGGGAAACGCGGGAGGACACAGGATGATCTGGATGAGATGTGGCATGAGCACGGCACTGATATTATTCTAATAAACAATATTGCCCATTTGAAAATTCTATCCCTGCCCTATTCCCCTCCCAACCGTGGGTTGACGAAGCGGCAACGCGAAGCCTTACAATGGGTCGGGGATGGCAAGACCACACAGGATATCGCGATCTTGATGGGCTTAACTGCGGCGACGGTTGAAAAGCATTTGCGTTTGGCAAGAGATTCGTTGTGCGTAGAAACCACTGCCCAAGCGGTTTTGAAGGCTGCATTACAAAACCAGATGTTTGTAATGGAGGCTTAGGCGTGTTTGTCTTTCAAGCCGATTTAGTCGAGCTTAAAAAGTATGGTATTCAATACTTCCACCAATAGGTGAAATAGAGCATCCTACATTTGTTCCGTGAGTGGTGGCTTTAGCCAAAGGGACATTCGGGTGAAGAGGTTTATATTTCGAACCAGTCCAACTCGTTTTCTGTTTTAGATGCGTATTTTCTGTATCTGGTCGGAAGCCAAAGAAGGGACCTTCTCATCCCCATCTGGAGGGATCCTTCGAAAAAAAAACGGGGTCGCGGTGACGCGGCTCCGTTTTTTTGGCTGCCCAGCTACCGCCAAATAGCAAAAGACCCGCTCCAGTCCGGAACGGGTCCAATTTAGATCAAAACAACCCAGCGTCAAAAACGCCGGACCGAAATTTAACCCTGTGCGACCTTGGCAACCTCAGCGGCAAAATCTTCTTTCACAACTTCGATGCCTTCGCCAACTTCGAGGCGGACAAAACCGGTGATTGTGGCGCCCACTTCTTTGGCTGCAGCTCCGACCGTCAGGTCAGGGTTCACCACAAACGACTGGTTCAGCAATGTCGATTCGCCGATGAATTTCTTCATCCGGCCAATGATCATCTTCTCAATCACCGCTTCTGGTTTGCCGGACTCGCGCGCGATATCCATCTGGATCTGCTTTTCTTTTTCAACAACCGCAGCGTCCAGGTCCGCTTCGCTCAGAGCCGCCGGGTTTACCGCAGCAATATGCATGGCGATCTGCTTACCCAGGGCCTCAGTACCACCGGTCAGCGCAACCAGGACACCAATTTTGCCCATTCCAGCGATGACCGCGTTGTGTACATAAGACACAACTACGTCACCTTCGAGCGCAGACATGCGGCGTACCGACATGTTTTCACCAATCGTAGCAACCTTGGCAGTCACCACTTCAGCGACAGTCTTGCCGCCCATGTCCGCTGCATTCAGGGCATCGACATTCGACACACCCAGTGCAACCTTAGAGATCCCAGCGACCATCTCTTGGAAGTCAGCATTTTTACCAACGAAGTCGGTTTCGGAGTTCACCTCAACAGCGACACCCTTGTTGCCTTCAACGCAGACGGCAACCAGGCCCTCAGCGGCGGTACGGCTGGATTTTTTAGCTGCTTTGGCCAGACCCTTGGTACGCAGCCAGTCAACGGCAGCTTCCATGTCACCATTGGTTTCTGTCAGGGCTTTTTTCGAGTCCATCATGCCTGCGCCGGTCGCGCCGCGCAGTTCTTTCACGAGTGCTGCTGTGATTGCCATCTTTTGGCTCTCCTCAAATCTAAACGGATTTGGGGCAGGTCAGACCCTGCCCCATCTATTTAACCTGTGACGGTTGGATCAGGCTTCGGCGTTTTCGGCCGGAACTTCTTCAACCAGGGCTTCTTCGAAAGCACCCAGATCAACGCCAGCGGCACCCAGTTGAGTGGACATGCCTTCCAGAGCAGCACGTGACGCCAGGTCACAGTACAACGCGATCGCGCGGGATGCGTCATCGTTGCCAGGAATGATGTAGTCAACGCCATCAGGCGAGCAGTTGGTGTCGACGATTGCAACAACCGGGATGCCCAGCTTGTTGGCTTCGGCGATGGCCAGCGCTTCTTTTTTCACATCGATGACGAACAGCAAATCAGGTACGCCGCCCATTTCGCTGATACCGCCAAGCGAAGCCTGCAGCTTGCCGTGGTCACGCTCCATGCCCAGACGTTCTTTTTTGGTCAGGCCATCAAAGCCGACTTCCATCTTCTGGTCGATGTCTTTCAGGCGCTTGATCGACAGGGACACAGTTTTCCAATTGGTCAATGTGCCGCCGAGCCAACGGTGGTTCATGAAGTACTGAGCTGATTTCTCAGCCGCTTCGGCGATTGGTGTCGCAGCCTGACGCTTGGTGCCGACGAAAAGCACGCGGCCGCCTTTGGCGACAGTGTCGTGGATAACCTGCAAAGCCTGGTCCAGCATTGGAACAGTTTGGGTCAGATCCATGATGTGGATGCCGTTACGCGCGCCGTAGATGTACGGACCCATACGTGGGTTCCAGCGCTGTGTCTGGTGGCCAAAGTGTACGCCAGCTTCGAGCAGCTGACGAAGAGTGAACTCAGGAAGAGCCATATTCGTATTACCTTTCCGGTTTTTTCCTCGGCGGGGGTCTTAGAGCGGATGCTCCAACCGGCGGTCTGTTGAGGATGTCTCCCCCAATCAGGCCAAACCCCGCCTGCGGGTTTGAATGACGCGCGTATAAAACAGGTTGTGGCAGGGTGCAAGCGTCAATGACAAAACAGCGGCCTAATCGGCCGTTTCCCGGCCCGCGCGGCCAGTCGCATGGCCGCTGCGTATCTTGTCCTCACAATAGGCAGCCAGAACCTTGCGATTGGTAAAATCAGACACGCGGACCGCAGGATGATAGATCAATTCAACTGAGCCCTGACGCAAGACCGCCAAAGTCTTGAGAAAATGCGGCGCAAAATCCATATCCCCCCACCATCCGTAAAACCTCTTCGGTTCTCCTTTTGGCGGGTGGTATACAACAGACACCGGTTGCACCGACATTAAGTCACGCAGCTGATCACTGAAGAACGCCGCAAACAATGTTGTTTTAAAGGTCAAAACCCGCAGCCCGTCGGTTGAGGTCCCTTCGGGGAAAAACAGTAGCTTATGGTCCGCCTTGAGGCGCTGCTCAAACAGCAAAGTTTGCTCGCGCGCTTTCTTGGGGTTGCGCTCGATGAACACGGTACCGGTTGCCCGGGCCAGCCAGCCGATACCCGGCCATTTTGCCACTTCTGCCTTGGAAACAAAATAGATCCGCTTGCGGGCATTGAGGGCAAAAATATCGAGCCAGGACGAGTGATTGGCCACCACAGCGCCAGGCTCTTTCATCAAGTCACCGCTGGACCGGAAACCGATCCCCATAATCCGAAATGCGTTTCGGCACACAAATTGAGTGATATAGGGGGTAATGGGGCGGTGCATCCCGAAGAATGGCCGCTCAAACAAGCGAACCATGAGCAGGATCACCAGCCCGCCAAAGACCAGCACCGCCAAGATCAGGCAGCGCAGCACAACCAACCCCCAGCCAAACCCGGACATCTGAATCGGATCCGGCTCAGCCTCACTGTGCCAACCGGGGCTCATCCGCGGCCTCGTCCGTTTGAATACAGTCGTCTTTGCCGGCTGCTTATCTTCTCGATGTCAAGAATGAGGAACACGTCGGTGGTGTTGAATTTGTAATCAATAAAGGCGCCATCTCCCACGCAACCGCCAAGGCGCAGATAGGCCTTTATCAATGCGGGCGTTTCGATCATGGCCTGGCGGCGGTTCAGATCATCTGGTGAAACCAAATCCATCGGCTGATAGGTCCTGGCGCGGACCCGCAGATTGGTGGGCGCAAGATGGTTTTGGCGCAGCATCGAAAGCGGATTGGCCAAAACCGAAGGATCAGTGCCGTGAAAACTGGCAACACCAAACAAAACTTCGATGTGATGCTGCTCCACATAGGCGGCCAGCCCCGACCATAAATGAAACATCGCAGTGCCGCCGCGATAGGCTGGATGCAGACAGGACCGCCCCAGTTCCAAAAGCTTGCGGCCTGAAGCTCTGAGCTCCGTCAGGTCATATTCGGTCTCGCAGTAGAATTGCCCGGCGCGCATTGCCTGATCTTCCCGCAACAATCGGTAAACCCCGGCCAGGGTGCCATTTGTATTGTCCCAGACCAGCATGTGATCGACAAAAGGATCAAAACCATCCCGTTCCAAACCCTGCTGATGGTCAACCAGATCCCCACTGCCGCCGAGCTCTTGCACAAAAACCTGATATCGAAGCGCCTGCGCAGCCTGCAGGTCCGCTGCGGTTTCAGCAATCTTCACGGTAAAAGCAGGGAGGTGGTCTGGCATGGTCAACAGCTAACACAGATTGAAGTCAGGCGCAGATAGACTGCATTGCGATGATTAAGCAACATTTTAAGCAAAATTTATCAAAAACGTTAACTCTTCATCAACCGTTATCACGGATCAAATACTGGTGTCAGAGCAATGCGGGATCCGTCGATCACCAGCTTGCCTTGATCACGGAAATTTACGGAGATTTTGCCGCCGATATTTGACTGCACCTGCCCCAGCCCCCAATCGGGGTGATCAGGGTGCCGCACAAACATACCGGGCGTTAAAATTGCATTGAGGTCGGTCATAACGGATTGGCCCAATTCGGAGGAAAGACATGGGTATAGATAACGTCGATTTGGCGGCTTTGATAGGGTCAAGGATCTGTCATGATTTGATCAGCCCGGTGGGCGCCATCAACAATGGCCTGGAGTTGCTCGGCATGTCTGGCGACCTCGCCGGTCCTGAACTGGAACTGATTTCAGACAGTGTTGGCAATGCCAATGCACGCATTCGTTTCTTCAGAGTGGCCTATGGCAGTGCCGGCAATCAGCAACTCGGTCGCGCCGAGGTCGTTTCAATTCTGGAGGACATGTGCAAGGGCGCGCGGCTTCAGTTTCAGTGGTCACCGCTGGATCCCTGCAACCGCCAGGAGGTTCGTCTTTCGTTTCTGGCGCTTCAATGCCTTGAAACTGCCCTGCCCTATGGCGGCACCGCCAGGGTCTATTGCGCCGATGGCAAGTGGACTGTGATTGGCGAGGCGACAAAGATCAACGTGAATGACGATCTTTGGGCGCGGATCAGTGGTGGGCAATCCAACGCCACGATCACCCCGGCGCTGGTTCAGTTTGCCATGCTGCCAGAGGTCGCCAAAACCATGGGGCGTACGGTACGGGTTGAACAAAGCCTGGATAAGGTCACGATCAATTTCTAATGCAGGCCTATCTGCCAAAAGGCGCCTACAACCCTGTCGGGACGGAGGCGCCTTTTGTTTTAGCTACGGATGGTTCCGTTGCCGCGCACCAGGTATTTGAAACTGGTCAACTGTGCCGCGCCAACCGGACCTCGGGCATGCATCTTGCCGGTGGCGATGCCAATTTCAGCCCCCATGCCAAACTCACTTCCGTCAGCAAACTGTGTTGAGGCATTATGCATCAGGATGGCACTGTCGAGTTCGCTGAAAAAGGTCTGAACTGCGTCTGGATCTTCGGTGATGATACAGTCTGTATGCTGGGAATGATGGCGACGTATATGCGAGATTGCATCTTCGATACTGTCCACCCGTTTTGCAGCGATGATCATGTCGAGATATTCACAGCCCCAGTCGGCTTCACTTGCAGTCACCATATTCTCCGGGCCAGGCAGGCCTTCCTGGGCTCGGATTTCAACGCCTGCAGCCATTAAGGCCGATAGAATATCCTTACCCAGGGTTTCACATATATCCCGGTGGATCAGCAGACATTCTGCCGCACCGCAAATGCCAGTGCGCCGCGTCTTGGCGTTCAGCACCACCTCCAGCGCCTTCTTTGCATCGGCCGTTTTGTCGATATAAATATGCACGATGCCTTCGAGATGCGCAAACACCGGAACCCGCGCCTCACGCTGGACCAGCCCCACCAGTCCCTTGCCACCGCGTGGGACGATAACGTCAACATAGTCGGTCATCGTCAGCAATTGCTGAACGGCGGCGCGGTCCCGGGTCGGAACCAGTTGGATCGCATCCAGCGGCAGTCCGGCGGCAGTCAGCCCGGTGACCAGACAGGCCTGGATGGCCTGGCTTGAGTGGAAACTCTCGGATCCGCAGCGCAGGATCACCGCATTGCCGGACTTCAGGCACAGCGCTCCCGCGTCAGCCGTCACATTCGGGCGGCTTTCATAGATCACCCCAATAACCCCCAAAGGCGTGCGAATCCGTTGGATATTGAGGCCCGACGGCTGATCCCATTGTTCCAAAATCTGACCAACCGGATCGCCCTGTTCAGCAACCGCGCGCAGGCCGTCGACGATGCTCTGGATCCTGGTATCGTCCAGCATCAACCGGTCCATCATCGCAGCGGACAGGCCTTTGGCGCGGCCAAATTCCAGATCGCGTTGGTTGGCGGCGATGATCTCACCCCGCTGCGCCCAGACCGCATCACCTGCGGCCCTCAGCGCCCGGCGCTTGTCTGCGCCCGATGCGGTGGCCAAAATTTGCGACGCGGCTTTGGCACGGGCACCAATATCGGCCATGAGTTCGGGAATGTTTTCAATGTCTTTCATCAGTTGCAGGCCTTTCCCAATGTGGGGCGCTAGAGAGTTTTTTGCCTCCGGCGGAGGTATTTTCAACAAGAAGAAGAGTCAGAGCGCCATATCATCGCGGTGGATCAGGGCGGCGCGGCCGGGATAGCCGAGCGTGGTCTCGATCTGGTACGACTGCAGCCCTGAAATGGCGCGGGCCTCGGCGCCGGTGTAACGGCTTAACCCTTGCCCCAGTTTGTGCCCGGTTGTGTCGAGAATGGCCAGTGGTTCACCACGGCCAAAATTGCCCTGCACATGGGTGACCCCTGCCGGCAGCAGACTTTTGCCGGACTTCAAAGCCCTTGCGGCGCCGATGTCGATGGTGATTTCGCCGCGCGGTTTCATCGCTGCGATCCAACGTTTGCGGGCGGTCTGGGGGTCCGTATGCGCAGCAAACCAGGTGCAAGGCGCACCGTCGTCCAGCATTTTCAATGGGTTTGAGTGGAAACCTTCTGTGATGGCCATGGCGCAACCTGCTGCTGTGGCCACTTTGGCTGCCATCAGTTTCGTGATCATTCCGCCCTTGGACAGCCCGGAGACACCCTCCCCGGCCATGGCTTCGATCTCTGGCGTAATCTGCTCAATCCTATCGTAACGGATGGCCTTTGGATCCAGCGCCGGATTGGCGCTGTAAAATCCATCGACGTCAGACAGCAGGATCAGGCAATCGGCACCCGTCGTCACTGCGACCTGGGCCGCCAGCCTGTCATTGTCACCATAGCGGATTTCGTCGGTTGCAATGGTGTCGTTTTCATTGACAATCGGCACCACTCCAAACCCCAACAGGGTCTCAAGGGTGGCACGGGAATTCAGGTAGCGGCGACGGTTTTCACTGTCCTCCAGCGTCACCAGAACCTGAGCGGTGTTGATCCCATGCGGCTCCAGTGCTGCTTCATAGGCCCGCGCCAGCCTGATCTGGCCCACAGCCGCAGCCGCTTGCGACTGCTCCAGCGGAAGATCCGCGCCAGACAGCCCAAGGACAGCCCGGCCCAGGGCGATGGAGCCGGACGACACCAGGATAACGTCGATATCTTGCTGTCGCAGCCAAGCGACATCTTCCGCAAGAGCCCGCAGCCATTCGGCACGCAAAACCCCCTCATCGCGGTCAACCAGCAAGGTAGAGCCAATTTTGACAACGATGCGTTTTGCGCTGCTTAGGGACGCCAACTCTCCGCCTCCTCAGCGGGTTTTGACCGGATGCGGTCAGCTTCGATTTCTGCTCTCACAGCCCGCAATACCTCGGGCAGACCTTCGCGGCTGACGCCGGACATCAGCAGCACCGGGCCGCCAACCGCGGCCTCCAGTTCGGCCTGAGCTGCGGCGCGTTCCTCATCGTCAAGAGCGTCGATTTTGTTTAGCGCCGTGACCCTGGTCTTGGTGGCCAGTTCGCCGCCATAGGCCTCTAGCTCGCCAATGATTGTCCGGTAGTCCTCAGCAATTGTGTCAGAGGTCCCATCAACCAGATGCAGCAGCAGCGAGCAGCGTTCCACATGGCCCAGAAAACGATCACCAATCCCGCGTCCCTCATGGGCTCCGGCAATCAAGCCAGGAATGTCGGCAATGACAAATTCAGCATTATCAATGCCAACCACCCCGAGGTTCGGGTGCAATGTGGTGAACGGGTAGTCGGCAATTTTTGGCCGCGCATTGGAACTGGCCGCCAGAAAGGTGGATTTCCCTGCGTTCGGCAGACCCAACAGGCCGGCATCGGCAATCAGCTTCAGCTTCAGCCAAATGGTACGTTCCACGCCTTCCTGGCCGGGGTTGGCGCGCCGTGGGGCCTGATTGGTTGCACTTTTGAAGTGAAGATTGCCAAAGCCGCCATTGCCGCCCTTGGCCAATTGGATGCGCTGACCAACTTCAGTCAGATCGGCAATCACGGTTTCCTGATCTTCGTCCAAAATTTCGGTGCCGACCGGGACCCGCAATACAATGTTGTCGCCATCTTTACCGGTGCGCTGCTGGCCCATGCCGCTTTGGCCGCTTTTGGCAAAGAAGTGCTGCTGATAGCGAAAATCAATCAGCGTGTTCAAGCCATCGACAACCTCGACCCAGACGGTGCCGCCTTTGCCGCCATCGCCGCCGTTAGGGCCGCCATATTCCGCATTCTTCTCGCGTCGAAAGCTGATACAGCCATTGCCGCCGCCACCGGACCGGATGTAGACCTTTGCCAGATCGAGGAATTTCATGACTGCTCCTTTTCGCAGGGGCCAAATCGCCGACCCAGGCGTGATAGTATCAAGTGATCCAAGGCAGGAGCCGATAGTGCTCCGCCTCGCTTAACGCCTGCCTTAACGCATCATGCGCGGCGCGCCAATCACAGTTTTCGGCTATAGGTCCAGGTTGGCACCGCCGCATTGCGCGAAACTGAAAATGTTTCAGCATCGCCCAGATATTCAAAGCCGCAGTGGGTCAACACCCGCGCCGAGGCGGGATTGTCCTGAAAGACAGAGGCAAACATAGCCGCGTTGTTCAGCGGATTTGCATCCACCAGCGCCTTTAGCGCCTCGGAGGCCAGGCCAGTGTTCCAGAACACCGGTGCGATCCAAAATACGGCTTCCGACTGGTTGCGATCCATTCGTTTTAATCCGATCACCCCCTTCAGTTCGGCACCGCCATCACGGGTTCCATCAATCGCCCAGATATCTTCGTCACGGTCGTCGGCCGAAGCACGCGCAATATAGGCCTCGGTCGCCCCCGGTGGTAGCGGATGAGGAATAGAACTGGTCATTCGGGCGACACGTTCGTCGCTGGTATATTGGAAGAGCAATCCTTTATCCGATTTTCGCAGCGGACGCAGGACAAAATGCTCAGCCTCGATGAGCGGTTGTATAGGTGTTTGATCCAGGCTCATGCAGATGTTCCTCATTCAATCGGTACTAGTTCAACGGACAATCTTGTCCGATCGGCAGACATCAGACCTGCAAAATCAATCTGTGTCAGGTGCCACAACAGAAAGAGGGACCGGCTTATCACCGATCCCCCAAATTTTTCTTAACCTTGTGGGTTCGGTTTATTCAGCGGCCTCCGCCACTGGCAGAACCGAAATAAAGGTGCGGCCTTTAAGGCCTTTGTGGAAGGTAACAGCGCCTTCGACAACAGCAAAGATCGTATGGTCTTTGCCCATGCCTACGCCTTCGCCCGGCCAAAACTTGGTGCCGCGCTGACGAACGATGATGTTACCCGAGATGGCCGCTTGGCCACCATATAGTTTCACGCCAAGGCGGCGACCAGCAGAGTCGCGGCCGTTACGGGAGGAACCACCAGCTTTTTTATGTGCCATTCTGTCTCTCCTTAGCCTTTAGCCAGATCTTTGGCTTGCTCAACCCATTCGGGCTTCACTTTAACCGCTTCGATACCAGCAATGTCATCTGCCGACAAGGCTGCGATCTGAGCAAAGCTGGTCAGGCCAGCGTCGTTCAGTTTGACGGCGGCGGCAGGGCCTACACCGGTCAACTGTGTCAGATCATCAGATGCAGCGATATTGGCAGCCGGAGCGCTTTTACCCGTTGCAACTTTTACACCAGTGGCGTCAGAACCCGAAGCTAGGATCTCAGTGATCCGGACCAGTGTCAGCTTTTGACGGTGACCTTTGGTGCGCTTAGAAGAGTGCTTACGACGGCGCTTGACGAAGTGGATCAGTTTTTCGCCTTTGATCTGGTCGATGACCTCGGCCTGCACTGCAGCGCCTTCAACAAAGGGTGCACCCACAACCGGAGCGTCGCCGCCCAGCATCAGGATGTCGTTGAACTGAATTGTTTCGCCAGCATCAGCAGCCAATTTTTCAATACGGAGAACGTCACCCGCATGAACTTTGTACTGCTTGCCGCCAGTCTTGAGGACCGCAAACATGCGTCTTTCCTTTTTCAACCGCGTTCTGTGGTCCCCTTATCGGGCGTTTCGGCCTAGGCCACCTCGAACGGCGCGTCCCGTTGGGGACGAATTACGTAATAAGCCCCGCCCAAAAGAGATTTCGGGCCGGGATGCGGGCTTATGCGGCAGTTGGGCAGGCCTGTCAAGCCCAACAAAAATGGGCCCGACACTCAGCTGTGCGCCCAGCCCAGAACCCGGCCCAGAACCCGGCCCCTCTGGCTCCGCTCTGTGTCGCTAGATGTCTTGTCCTGCGGTCAATTCAGACAGTCGGGACGCCAGCAGTTCAAATCGGTTTGCGGTGATTTCATACTGCACCGCATTCAGCAGTTCATAGACGGTTTGCATCAGCGGCTGTTCCAGCGCGACGACATAATCCGACATGTCCTGGTCCGAAAATGCCTGGTAGATATATGCCGAACCCGCCAAGGAGGACGCGAGCAGCGCCAGCCGCAAATCTGCCTCTTGTTCTTTCATCAAGGCTTGCAGACCTTCGACGCTCAGCTCCAGTTCAATCACCCCAGCGTCGCGGGCCGCCATGAGAAAGCGGAGCTGGATCTGTTGAACGGCCTTAACCCCGGTACCCGAGGAGTCAATTGCGGCCGCCATACGTTTCAACAGAGCCAAGCGCTCAGCGCCATCGCGGACAAGATCCGAGATGATGCGTCGGCCGGCTGCTTGGACAACATCGTCCTCTTCGATCATGTGAGCCGAATTTTCAGCCGCAACCAGCCGTTGGCCTAAGGCGCTGGCATAAAACGCCGAGGCATGGGCCAAGGCTTCCTCATCAAGCGTCTCCACCAGGATTTGCAGCGCCAGTTCATGCATCACATCTGTATCAAACACCTGATGCGACAGACGCGCCCAAGCGGCGCCAAATTCGCCGGGCTCCAGCCCCAACATGTCGGGTGCACTGCCGGCAGACAGGGCGATACTGTCCAAGGCAACATCAAAACCAGTGACTTCAAGGAAGGTTTCAATCTGGTCACGATCTGCAGCAGCGGCGGCATTTGGAATAAAAAGGGATGCAAGAAAAAGGGCGCGCAGGCCACGCATCAAGACTGCGGGAATGGGAAAGGCATATTTCATAGCTCAACACCTAAGCGATTCACGCGGCCTGACAATGGAAAACCGACGGTGCTGACCGAACTGTGACAGGATTTGGCACCGTCTCGACATGATTATGGACCACGGCGTAGAGCGGCAGAATATCGACATTGTATGGTTGGCCTCGGCTGATGCTGGTACTGGAGAAGCGGTTCATCAGCCCGATTCAGACAGGGCTGTCTGGTGATAGTCCCGAGGGGGATCAGCAATATTTCATTGTCAGCAGGCCTGTCGAAAGCCTTGCTCCAAGGTGAACAATAATACATATTCGAATAGGAGAATTATTGGAGAAAATGATGAAGTTACCCAGAAGGAAATTTCTTGCGGGCAGCGCTGCACTGACCGCTGGCGCAGCACTCGGCCTGCAATCCTCACCGGCCCATGCACAGGTCGCGTTTGGGGACATGACAATCGATGTTGTTAGCGATGGATTTTTGACATTGCCGGGCAGCTTCATATTCGACCCGATGCCACAGGATGAATTGCTGCCCATTCTCAAAACCTACGGTCAATCCGCCGAGGTTCTGACCCCGCCGTGCAATGTCACCCTGCTGCGACAAGGGGATCGGACGATCTTGTTTGATGTTGGGTCCGGGCCGGACTTCTCTGCGAATTCGGGACGTCTTCTGGACTCTCTAGAGGCCTTGGGTGTCGCCCCCGACGATGTGACCGACATTATCTTTACCCATGCGCATCCGGACCATTTGTGGGGGCTGCTGGATGATTTTGACGACCCTCTTTTTCCGGCTGCCAGCTACATGATCGGCAAAACCGAATGGGAGTATTGGATGGATCCCAACACCATAGATACCATCGGCGGCGGCCGTACCACCTTTGCCATCGGCGCACAGCGCAGACTGTCGATGATCAAAGATCAGATCACCCTGTTTGGCGACGGCGAGGAGATCCTGCCGGGCATCGCAGCACGCGCAACGGTTGGCCACACCCCCGGCCACATGGCGCTGGAAGTGCACAGCGGCTCCGAATCGGTGATGATCCTGGGCGATAGCATTGGTAACGATCATATCGCCTTTGCCAAACCTGACTGGAATTCAGGGTCTGATCAGGATCCCGAAACAGCAGCCAAAACAAGGACGACCCTGATGGATCAACTGTCCCATGAAAAAACCCGGGTGATCGGATATCATCTGAGCGGCAATGGCATTGGTTATGTGGACAAGATGGCCGACGGCTATGCTTTTGTGGCGGAGGCATGACAATGAAACACGCAATTCTTGCTTTTGCCCTGCTCACCGCCCCGGCCTTTGCCAGCGAAGACATCGCCGATCAATATCCCGGTTCTGTGCTCTATTCCAAACCATATGAAGTGATCCCGGGTGTGTTTTCGGCAATTGGCGCCACCGCACCGCCGACCTATGAAAACGCCGGTCACAACAATAACCTGAGCTTCATTATAACCGGCGACGGCGTTGTGGTGATCAATGGCGGTGCCTCATACCAGCTGGCCAAAGCGCTGCACCTTGAAATCAAGGCGATTACCGATCAGCCGGTGAAACTGGTGTTCAACGAAAACGGTCAGGGCCATGCCATGCTTGGCAACTCCTACTGGGCGGATCAAGGTGTTGAAATCCTGGCCCATGTGGACGCTGCTGCTGATTTCGAAGCCCACGGCGGCCAATCCTTGCGGGCGGCTCAGGCACGGGCCAAGGAACAGGCAGATGATACCCGGGTGGTTTTACCCACTCAGACATTCGAGGACGCTTATGTGGTCGAAATGGGCGACATGCGGATCGAAGCCCGCTACCTAGGCCCATCCCACAGCCCCGGAGATATCGTCATTTGGCTGCCTGAAAAAGGCCTGGTTCTCGCGGGGGACATGGCCTTTCACGAGCGCATGCTGCCGATTTTTGAGCATACAATGACCGCCGATTGGGTCGAAACATGGGATGCCGCGTTTGAGCCGCTAAACGCCACCTATGTCATTCCCGGACATGGTCATCCCACCAATATGGATCAAGTGCGGCGCTATACCCGTGACTATCTGGTCTATCTGCGGGCAAAAATCGGCGCCCATCTGGAGAATGACGGCGATCTGGCCAGCGCCTATTATGTTGATCAGTCGCCCTACGCCAATCTTGACACTTTCGAAGAGCTTGCAACCAAGAACGCAGGCCGGGTCTATGAGCAGATGGAATTCGAATAGTCCGGACAAAAAAATGGCCATTCAGATCCCGTTCTGATTGGCCATTTCCCACTTTAGACAGCGGATATTGGGTCGATATTTAACCAGCCATCACTCCGCCAAAGCCTCAATCACGATCTCTTCCAACAGGGACTGAACCTCCTGCATCGGGCCTTTTGGGTAATTGCGATAGCCCACCATGACCTCGCCCGCACGCTCCGCGACAAAAATTCCGTAGGGACAATGGGCGATGTTCATCGGGTCGGCTTCCATCATTTTGCGCGACAAAACGGCCGAACAGAAAATGTAGATCTCGGCATTATCAAACAGGGTGATGTCGCTACCCACGTCCTGCCCTGTGCGGTTCAGCATCTCACCGACATGACTGGTGTAGTCGATATTCAGCCCTTTATCGATAATCGCACTTTCGACGCTGAATGCCGCGTCATCAAAGCTGCCATCGTATTTGTAAACCGTCGAGGCACCGTCCGCGATCGCAGGCCCCGCAGCGCTAACCGTTGCCATAACAGCCAACATGCCGCCAATTAAAAATGATCTCATGATTTCACTCCCCGATTGTCAGCACCCTTGCTGCGATTTTACGGCCAAAAAAAGACCCTTGCGGCAAAAGCAGCAAGGGTCTGGAAAACTCACCTATAGAGCCCCGGCTTCACTCATCAAACAACCTGAGGTATTCGATAATTGCAAGCTGATCGGCCGGCTTTTTAATGCCGGAAAAGGACATTTTTGTGCCCTTAAGATAGGCCCTCGGCTTGGCCAGAAATTCTGCAAGCTCTGCTTCCGTCCAAACCAATCCACCCTCAGCGGCTGCCTTCAGTGGTTTTGAGTACCGAAAGCCGTCAACCGCGCCAGCGGCGCCACCCACAATGCCTGTCAGGATCGGCCCAGTGCGGTTTTTTGCCCCCTCGCCGATCTGATGGCAGGATTTGCATTTCTTGAAAACCTTGGCCCCAGCCGCAGCCAGCTCAGCGTCAATCGCATTGGCGGCCACATCTTCAACCTTGGCCTCGGTGATCTCTGTGACCTCCTCCTCAGCGGGTTCGACCTGATCCGGTGTCACGTCCAGAACCAAGGCCCGCATGGTCACAACAACATCATCCTTGCAGTTCGCCATGCAGGGCTCGCCTGTCCACAGCGCATATTCCGTCTCGGCGCGGTCATCGATGATGAAACCACCGGCGTTTGGCATCTCAACGTCAAAGAACGTCTCGTTCGACAGGACAAAATCATCTTCGATCAGGTCGTTGGAATAGAGGATATAGGCGACGATGGCATAGACCTCATCATCCGACAGGCTCCCCGCGTTGCCGTAAGGCATGGAGCGTTTGATGTAGTCAAAGGCGGTTGTCAGATGCGGCCAATAAGACCCGACAGTCTTGAGCGGGTCGTCATGGTTCAGCGTATCCGCCCCACCTGCCAGCTTTGGCCAGTTGCCGATGCCTTCGGCAAAATCACCGTGGCAGGCGGCGCATTTGTCGGCGAATATCTCTTCACCAATCAGGGCATCCCCCGAGCCAACCGGCAACCCGGTGCCATCAGGGCTGATATCGCCGTCCCAGGCAGCGATTTCTGCCGGCAGAGCCGCGCGACCCAGACCAATTTTGCCCGCAAACGCCGGTGCCGCGATCAGGGTGATCGCAACAGCCACAGCTGCTGAATTAAGAAACTTCGACATTTTCTGCCTCACCGTTAGACCGCACCAGCCAGGTTTGGATACAGTTGTTATGATAGATCGAGTTCAACCCACGCACCTCGCGCAACTGCGTCTTGGTGGGTTGCACATAGCCGGTGTCATCCATGGCGCGCGATTGCAGCATCATTTCGGAGCCGTCCCAGTTGGTGTCGAGATAGAAACGCGTCAGCGCCATCTTCTCACCAGGC
Organism: Parasedimentitalea psychrophila; assembly: GCF_030285785.1. Lineage (NCBI taxonomy): Bacteria > Pseudomonadati > Pseudomonadota > Alphaproteobacteria > Rhodobacterales > Paracoccaceae > Parasedimentitalea > Parasedimentitalea psychrophila. The sequence goes on from NZ_CP127247.1 coordinate 4,074,205, forward strand.
TTGGCAAGACGGGCTGTCTCCCAGCTCTTGCCGCCGTCCTTGGAGACATCCACCCGGTTGATCGCGCCGCGCCCGGACCATGCCAGGCCGGTGATGACCAGTGGCCCGGTGCCATGTTTGATCGGCGCCTGCGGGCTGGGGCTTGTCACAACCGACTTTGCATCCATCGCCCAGGTCCACTTGCGGCTGGTGCCATCGTCCAGAGTATCAGTGTATTTGCTGGTCTCTTCGCGGCTTTCAACCGGGCCGTCCGTCACCTCTATCCGACGGATCCATTTGACCCACAGGTTGCCCTCCCAACCGGGAACGACCAGACGTACAGGGTAGCCATGCTCTTTGCGCAGTGCTTCGCCATTGGCCTTAAAGGCGACCAACACGTCATCAAGCGCCTTTTCCATCGGGATTGAGCGCCCATTTGACGAGGCGTCAGCGCCTTCGACATAAACCCATTTGCCCGTAAGATCGCCCGCAGTATCAAAGCCCGCTTCCTCTAGCAGGGTGCGCAGCGGCACGCCGGTGTATTCCATGTTGTGGATCATACCGTGGGTGAACTGCGCGCCATTCAGCTGCGCGCCTGCCCATTCCATGCCGGTGTTGGCGGCACATTCGCAGAAATACACGTGGTTTTCGCGCGGGAACCGTTCCAGATCGGCGTAGCTAAACACCAGCGGCGTATCGACTAGACCGTGGATCATCAGGCGGTAATCGTCTTTTTTCAGATCAATTGCACCCGAGTGATGGCGCTCAAACGCGCAGCCCTGAGGTGTGATGGTGCCATCCAGCGCATGGATCGGCGTGAAGTTGATAGAGCTGACGGTATCGGCAGTCAGCCATTCCACATTGCGACGAATGACGTCGCCCTCATGTTCACTGGGCAGGCCATAACGCGCCGCATCGACACCGTCACCGAATTCCTGTGCCCATGGCTGGATCTCGGTGATCAAGGGGTCCGCGGTTTGGGCGGCGGCCACACTGGTTGTCAGAGCCCCTGCCCCAGCCGCCACCGCCCCACTTAGGAACGCGCGCCGAGAGCCAACTGTATCGTTTTCATTATCTGACATATCAGATGCCTTTTTGTTGTGGAGTGCGGAGCCTAGGCTCCAACCACTTTCACACTGTTGTTTGGATCAAGCGAGATCGTGCCTTGTTTGGCGATATGCGCCTCGACCACGTCCCAGATTTTTGGACCTTCGGTGTCTTCATTGACCGACGCCCAGCCCGCAACCTGATAGGTCTTGGTGGGATCAATGAGTTCGCCGGTCTTGAGCAGCGTCATTTCGGTGATGCGGCTGCCTTGCGGTTTGGTGACGTCAATCCGGTATCCAAGGCCACCGACCCGCACCATATCGCCGCCCTGCTGATAGTAGGGATCGGGATTGAACAGGTTGTCGGCGACATCCTCCAGCACCACATGCAGGAATTCACCGGTCATCTCGGTCCTGTAGGCCTCGCCATAGGTCATCGAGGTGACGTTCCAGATATCTTCGCGGGTGATGTCTTGCCCCGGCAGAATGGAGGGCCCCCAGCGCACGCCAGGCGACAAAGCAATATCGGCCTCGCGTTCGGAAATCAGCGCGTCACAGATCAGGTCGTCCCAGGTGCCGTTAAAGTTGCCTCGGCGGTACAGGGTCTGATCATCGCCGGTGCGGCCAATGACCTCGCCCAGCTTATCCGCATAGGGTGCCCGTTGCGCGTCGATCAACTGTGCCACCTCGGCATCGGGGGTGATTACGTCGGAAAAGATCGGGATCAGTTTGTGGCGAAAGCCCATCATCCGGCCGTTGCGGACATCCAGATCCACCCGGCTGACAAACTTGCCGTTTGAGCCGGATGCGACAATAATGGTGTCGCCCACCAAAACAGGTTCCGGCAGCGCGTCATGGGTGTGGCCCGACAGGATCACGTCAATGCCGGTCACTTTGCCTGCCATCTGCTTATCAACGTCGAAGCCGTTATGGCTCAGGCAGACCACCAGTTCGGCGCCTTTGGCGCGCACCTCATCGACCATTTCCTGCATCCGCTCGTCGCGAATGCCAAACGAATATTCGGGGAACATCCAGCCGGGGTTTGCGATTGGCATATAGGGAAAGGTCTGGCCGATCACAGCCACCTTGACGCCACCACTCTCAAAGAACTTATACGGCGGAAACAGCTCTGTTGGTTCGTTCCACTCGGCGTCAAAAATGTTCTGACCCAAGGCCGCAAATGGCAGGTTTTCGACTATCTCGTTCACCCGCTCTGAGCCCAGCGTGAATTCCCAATGAAAGGTCATCGCATCCGGCTTTAGCGCATTCATCACGTTGACCATGTCCTGACCGGCGGTCTGATAGCAGGTATAGCTGCCATGCCAGGTATCGCCACCATCCAGCAACAGGGCGTCGGGGCGCGCGGCACGGATCGATTTGATGACGGTGGCAACCCGGTCGATGCCGCCAACCCGGCCATAGGCCTGTGCCAGTGATGAGAAATCACTGTGGCTCAGCGCATAGGCAGAGGCGCTGCCGTCATCAATGCCGTAAAGCTTGCGGAACTCAGCACCCGTCACATGCGGAACCGCCCCCTTGTTTCCCCCAACCCCGATATTGACCGAAGGTTCGCGGAAATAGATCGGCTTTAGCTGCGCGTGAATGTCGGTGATATGGATCAGCGAGACATTGCCGTAGGTGTCAAACTCTAACAGCTTGTCCTGCGTCAGCGATTGCTGCGCCGCCACCCGCGCCCAGTTTCCAAACCCGGAGGCCCCATAAAGCGCAGCTGCTGCCATGCTGGTTTGCATAAAATCGCGGCGAGATATCATAGTGGGTCCTAGCTATTACAACATATACGCATATATGAATTCGTTAGAGGTGGAAAAGCCCCAACACCATCCGGCATTGGGGCTTTGATTGTTTTTTAGTTCCGAACTGAAGGCGTTTCAACAGAAAGCCCCTGGCCGCGCGATGCGATATACAATTCAAGCGATTTGAATTCATCGCCGCCAACCTTGTATGGTTGCGCCCGAATATTCTTCATACAGCCCTTAAAGCGTGCGTGAGTAGAATTCAGCTTGGCATTCTTCAGACGATAAGTCGGAAAGCCGTTGGTCTGGCCCTGACTCAGGTGATCGGCGCGGATCATCGTGTCATAATTGTCTTCATGACAATTGGAACAGGACATATCCAGTTGGCCAACACGGGTATAGTATAGCTCTTTACCCTTTTCCCAGAACGCCGCAGCCTCGCCGTCAATGGCCACGTTCATCGGCATGCCACGCGATTGCAGGCCTATCAAAGCGGTCATTCCAGTCATCTGACCACCAGAATATTTCCAAGGCTCTGCGCCCATCTGCTCGGTCCGGCACTCGTTCACCAGATCTTCCATGGTGACCAATTCGCCGTCCTCAGCCCGCGGCAACGTGGTGCGCAGACCTGCAAAGTCTTCGACATTCTCGTGACACGAAGCACAGGATTTGTCTTCGCTGCCGTCCACTTCGTTCCACAGATCGATTGCCTTATCGACAAAGACAAAACCCGGATTGTCAAAATCATCGAGCTGCAGGGCCCGGGTTTCCTTTGTACGATAGATCCAGCCTGACGTCACTTCATCAAGGTTCTCTGCATGTGAAGGGGCTGACGCCTGAATGGTAAACGCCTGCCCTTCGATAGATAGTGTTGCAGCTTCATCCGCATGGGTACTGACTGCCATCCCCATAAAACATGCCGTACTTACCAGTAGTTTAAATGCTTTCATTCGGTCGTCCTCCCTAAACTGTCCGACCTCAGCCGATCGCGATTTTTTTCGCTGTTTCGTAGACTGACCCGTCATCATCGTACCAAGTGAACTTGAACTCGCCCGCTTCGGGAACCAGCGCTTCAAATTGGAAGTACGGGTTTGTCGAAACAGCCGGCTCAACCGTCACGTCGATTACATTCTGCCCATTAAAATCCGCAGTGAAACGGTTGATAATTGAGCGTGGAATAAGAGCGCCATCGTCGCCTTTGCGCTGACCGGATTCCATCTTGTGGCTGATCAGAGTTTTGATGGTAACAACGTCACCGGCCGAAGCCTTCTTTGGGACTTTGACACGAGGTTTTACACCAGAAGCCATAGTTTTTCTCCTCGTTTGAGTTTAGCCGCCGCAGCCGCCGATAGTTACTTTTACAGTCGCGCTTGCTTTGCGGAACGAACCGTCTTCCATTTTAGCAATTGCCACGACGTCTTGTGTCTTTGCCAAACGGATACGTGTCGATCCCGAACGCGAGCCTGCCAGAGGTCCGAACTTAAAGGTCGCGACAGCCGGTGTTGGATTGCCTGCGGCAAACAGAGCAATTTCAACCGCTCCGGGGGCCGAAACCTCAACAGGAACAGTATTGCCGTTTTCCGCGATTTCCGGTGCGATCAGGTCGATGCCACCCTCAGTAACTTCGGCGCCACCCGTCAGGGCGGTGATCGCCTCATCGGTCAATGATGCAAATGCCGGAAGGCCAGATAGCGATGCAATGGCAAGTGTAGCAGAGCCAAGCGCAAGCGCTTTTCGACGTGTTAGGTCCATTTCATTTCCTCCCATGGAGTCTGGGTCAGTGATTATTCTTTTAGGGTTTGCAGATAGGCGATGACATCTTCGACCTGTTGTGCGGTCAAGATGCTTTTGCCTTCAAAACCTTTGAGCGGGCGTTCATAACCCGTATCTTGATAAAACGCAGGCATGATGGTGCCGTCAAAAACCATTTTGGAATTGGCCACAATGGCACGAAGCTCCTGCTGCTCCCAACGATCCGCAACACCGGTCAATTCAGGACCGACCTCGCCGTGAAACGATTCCTCAGGCATCTCAGCGTTGACGTGACAGGCCAGACAATTGCCCAGCTTTCTGTTCTTGAAAACGTCACGGCCGTTTACCGGGTCTCCGGCAACGCCTGTCAAAGAAGCCAAAACCACGCCGTCCTCATAGTTGACGTCGTTTGGAGCCACGGGCTCAGCGGCCAATGGATTGGCCAGCAAACCCGCCACTGCGATTGATATACCGATGATCCTCATGCATCCTCCCAAACACTTCAATTCGGGATACCGTAGCGCACGACCCCGTGATGACGCAACAACAAATTCACTTACATGAATTATTGTATTTGTTGGATTAAGCTGAGACCTTCAAGATATCAGAGCCCTGGTTGGCTGCATGGGGATCCTTCCAGCAGGCGTGGATCGCGGCACCAGGCAAGCTCGACAGGCAGAGGCGCAGCTGATCTGCATCAATACAGGTCAGGGAATCAATCACTACACATAGCAATATGTGAATTATTTGGAGCATGGCATGGACCTGATCACCCTGATTGAGAGGATTGGCGAGGCCCCCACTGCCGCCCTGTTTGGCATGGTCACCGGCGTGGTGTTTGGTGCCTCCGCCCAACGCTCCCGGTTCTGCCTGCGCGCCGCCACGGTAGAATTCGCCCGCGGCAAAATGCAAGGCAGCGTCGCCGTTTGGCTGCTGACCTTTTCCACCGCGCTGGTCTGGGTGCAGGGCGCACAGATGCTGGGGCTGATGGACGCCTCCAGCGCCCGGATGATGGCGGTGCCCGGAAGTTGGTCAGGGGCGGTGATTGGCGGGCTGATTTTTGGCGTCGGCATGGTGCTGGCCCGCGGCTGCTCAGGACGGCTATTGGTCCTCGCCGCCACCGGAAATCTGCGCTCACTGGTGTCTGGATTGATCTTTGCCGTGGTGGCGCAGATGAGCCTGACCGGTATCTTGTCATCGCTGCGCAACCAACTGGCGTCTCTCTGGGTCACCAGTGGAGGCCGCAATATGGATCTACTGGCAACAACCGGTCTGCCAGCCTATTCTGGCTTTCTCATCGGTGTTGGTATCGCGGCGCTGGCCCTGGTCCTTGCTCGTCGCAACTGTATCGGAACGTCGCGCCTGGTGTTTGCCTCAGGCGTTGGCTTTGCGGTGGCGCTGGGATGGGTGCTGACCTATTCGTTGAGCTTGGTAGCCTTTGACCCGGTGCAAGTTGAAAGCGCCACCTTCACCGGCCCCTCGGCCAATACGCTGATGTTCTTTCTCGATCGCGACTCGGTGCTGGAATTCGACGTTGGCCTGGTGCCCGGCGTATTCATCGGTGCCTTTGTTGCCGCAGCGCTGGGAGGAGAGCTGAAATTTCAGGCATTTGACGATGCCCCCACCATGCGCAAGGCGATGGCAGGTGCGGCGCTGATGGGCTTTGGCGGCATGCTGGCCGGTGGCTGCGCCATTGGCGCGGGCGTCACCGGCGGCTCCATCTTTGTCGGCACCGCCTGGCTGGCGCTGTTCTGTATGTGGATTGGCGCCATGGCAACGGATTGGCTGGTCGATCAGCGGCGCGCCACCCAAATAGCCTGAGTGCAGGGCCAGCCGCACAGTAGGCCCCACAGCAAACCAAACAGGCAAAGCTGCAGATGTCGCGTTATGAGTATTTAGAGCAACGAGAATAACGGCGCGCCGACTTAAAGGGCTTCTTTTTGCCTAAAATACTCAAAAAACACCGGCTGCCATTTGCAGACCCACATCTCCGCAGTCAGCGCTTGCCGTGTTTAATTGGATTGCTCTGACAGCCTACGGGCATGATACTTCTGGAAACCTTCGTCTCCATCATATCCCTTTTCGACAATCCAGTTGAGCATATTGAAGGTGGTATGGCGGCCAAAGGCCCCAGGCATGGTTGCCACTGCTGCCGTCGCCGCACTGGCATCAGCCGCTACGTCCTCCGGGAAAAACAGGATCATCGGCGTGAACAGCGCGCCCCATTTATTGACAATCTGCTTTTCCGGCATGGTCACCCCATCAAAGTCGGTAACGTCGACGTCGCCAAACATATTGATCTGCACCACAAAGAAATTTTCTTCAATATAGGTGGCGATTTCCTCCACCGGGAACACCTCTTCGTGCATTTTCTTACAGTAAATACAGCCACGCTGTTCGATGATCACCATCAAGCGTTTGCCTGTGGCGTTCGCTTCGCCCAGATCCTCGCGTAGGTCCTTGAAGGTGTCCCGCATCCATGGCGCCTTATGCAGTCCGTCGTCGCCCACTTCGGCTGCAAAGGCGCCAAGCGTCATCGCAAATAACAGCGCGCATCCCGATAGAAAATATCTCATATTGTCCGCTCCATGTTAACGCAGAACACCAATATCCGGCGCGATTGCCAGCATCCATTGCGCAATGTAGTTCATTGAATTTGTGGCGATCAGCAGCCCGAATACAATCAGCATGGCCCCCATGATCTTTTCGATCCGCCCCAGATGTCTGCGAAATTTTGACATCCACCGCATAAAGGGACCGATAAAGAAAGCCGCCAGCACAAACGGCGCAGTCATCCCTAATCCGTAAACAAACAACAGCCCTGCCCCGGCCGAGGCCGTTTCCGCGCCCGCTGCGGTGAATAGAATTGCCGCCAGGACCGGTCCGACACAGGGGGTCCAGCCGAATGCAAACGCTAAACCAATAATATAGGCCCCCAGCAGGCTAACTTTTGAGGTGTTGCCCGCGTCGGACCGCAATTGCCGATAAAGAATGCTGATCCGAATAACCCCGAGAAAATGCAGCCCCATTGCAATAATGATTGCCGCCGCAAACCATCGCAGAATATCGAAATAGTCGCGGACAATCTGGCCAAACACCGTTGCCGCAGCCCCGAGCCCCATGAAGATTGTAATCACCCCCGCCGCAAAGAGGCAGGCCGCAAGCACCGCGCGCATCCGCGTTTTGCCATCAATCTCGGCCTCCGCAGAGATCTGGTTCATGCCCACCCCCGCAAGGTAACTCAGATAGAACGGCACGATCGGCAGGATACAGGGTGACAAAAAAGACAGAATGCCCGCAAAAGCAGCACCTGCAAGGGTAATTTCCATCATATTCAGGCACCTACTCTTGTATAATTCAAATATTCATATTATGTTGTTTGTTAAGCAAAGGTCAATTTCTCATGTCACTACGTTTCATTATTTTCAGCATGGCGCTGAGCCTGTCATCGGCGTTTTCCGCTGCGGCTGACACCGTTTTGGTGATGGTGGAGGAAAAGGGATGTGTCTGGTGCGCCCGCTGGAACGAGGAGATCGCGCAGATCTATCCAAAAACGACTGAGGGCAAAGCTGCGCCTCTGCGGCGTATTGATATGCAGGCAGCACGGCCCGATGATTTGACCTTTAGCCGTTCACTCAACTTCACGCCTACGTTTGTCTTGATGGTTGACGGAATAGAAGTATCCCGGATCGAAGGATATCCTGGAGAGGACTTTTTCTGGGGACAGTTAGGGCAAATGTTGTCGGACGCCAGCATTGATGTATCTGGATGAGCTTTGTATATTAAGGCAAGCACTGCGACTTTAATGGCCGATACCAATCTAAAGAAAGAGAACCAGATGGGCCTGCCAGTATTTGACGGCAATATGTGTGCCGAAGACATGGACAAGATGGCAGACAATGCCATGAAAGCTTCCTATTTCCTCAAGGCAATTAGCCACGAGGGGCGCCTGATGATTCTATGTCATCTAGCCTCGGGTGAAAAATCAGTTACCGAACTTGAAAACCTGCTGTCATCGCGGCAGGCTGCTGTATCGCAACAATTGTCTCGGCTACGGCTGGAGGGGTTGGTGACGCCTCGGCGCGACGGCAAGGTGATCTACTACAGCTTGACGGATGATCGTCCGAAGAAAATCATGGAAGTTGTCTACGATCTGTTCTGCCGCGGCGACTGACCCTCAATCCCGGTGCTATTGCAAAGGACGTAATGGAACGCGGCGATGCTTGATCTGATCCCTGAACCCATACTTGTTGCCCTTGTCGGCCTTGCGGGCGGCGTGTTGCTTGGCCTGGCTGCGCGCATCGGCCGGTTCTGCACTTTGGGCGCCATAGAAGACCTTTTTTACGGAGAGAACACGCTGCGCCTGCGGATGTGGGGGATGGCGATTGGGCTATCGGTAATCGGCACCTTCAGCCTGTCTGCGGCGGGTCTGCTTGATCTCAGCCAAACGCTCTATCTGTCACGGCACTGGAACCCGCTGGAGAGCATATTCGGCGGGCTGCTTTTCGGCTATGGCATGGCTCTTGCTGGCAATTGCGGTTACGGCGCTTTGGCGCGGGTCGGCGGCGGTGACTTGCGAGCGCTGCTGATTGTTCTGGTGATGGGAATCTCCGCCTATATGACATTGGGTGGCCCGCTGTCTTCTCTGCGCATCTGGCTGTTTGGAGCCTCTGAACAAGCGGTCAACGTCCCCACATTTGCCCATCTGGCCGCACCGCTGATGGGCGCGTCAATGGAGGTGACCGGAATAGCGATCGGAGTGGTTATTCTGGCGCTGACACTGGCGAGCAAGGCGTTGCGGCGCTCTGCCAGTCATGTATTTTGGGGGGCGGTTGCCGGTCTGGCGATCGTTTCAGGCTGGGCCGGAACATATTGGGTCGCCAGCAACGGGTTTGACGCGACACCCGTTGTCAGCCACACATTTTCAGCCCCCATTGGCGAGACGCTGCTGTACCTGATGACCTCATCCGGCAATTCAATCAGCTTTGGGACAGGGTCTGTTGCTGGTGTGTTGATCGGCGCCTTGATTGGCAGTCTGTACAAAGGCCATTTCAGATGGGAATCCTGCGATGACCCCCGCGAACTGCGCCGGCAATTGCTCGGAGCCGCCCTGATGGGGATGGGGGCCGTTGTTGCGGTTGGCTGCAGTGTTGGTCAAGGGTTGGCAGCCTTTTCGGTCCTGTCTTACAGCGCCCCGCTGACGCTGCTATCCATCATGATCGGTGCCGCATTGGGCCTGCGACAATTGATCCTAGGGTTTGCGCCGTCAGTCTGACTGTATTTTGACCTTCATGCGATGCCTGCGAGCATCTAAATGGCAGCGCAAGACAAATTCACCCACTCAAAAATCGTTCAGTCTGAACCCAGCGAATGGCTGAGCGACTGCGACAGAGGTGGTCGCGGGACTTCGAAACAGTAGTTAAGGTTATGATTCCCGAAACAAAATGTCCATTGAGTCGGTTGGATGATCTGAGTGTCGCAGAGTAAAATCCCGCCGTCTGACAGCCGAGGCGAAGAAGCTGAGGGGGGCGAGATGTCTTTACTACAGCCGGGTCCGGCCTGGGTGCCATGTCGATGGCATGCGCAATCGCGCGGCGGCTCGTCTATTTGGGATTGACCGGGCCGAAACCTCGCAAACGCCGCTTGCAAGGGGCTCAAATCACAGCTCAACTGATGATCAGCCCGGGAAACACCGCTATAAGAACGAGGACGATCAACATCACCCCAACATAGGGCAGCGCACCGGCGAAAATCGATTCCAACGACGTCCGCTCATCACCAAGTGTCGAATGCACCGTAAATATCGAAATTCCAAATGGCGGTGTCAACAGCCCGACTTCCACCGCAATGACGGTGATGATACCGAACTGGATCAGGTCAAAGCCAAGCCCCTGCGCAATCGGAGCCGCGATGGGGACAACGATCAGCAAAATTGAACTGCTGTCCAGGATCATGCCCAACAGCAGCACCAGAACCACATAGACAACCAGAAATCCCACCGCGCCGAACCCACTGTTCTGGACAAAATCTCCGATGGCAAAGGGAATGCCCGCAACAGCCAGCATCTGACTGTAGAAACTGGCGGCGACAAGCAAGGCCAGAATTCCGACCGAGATCGAGCCGGTCTCGGTCAACACCTGCCAACACTTGCGCAGGTCCAGGCTGCGGCGCAACAAAGCGACGATCAGAGCGGCAAATGCCCCCACGCCTCCGGCCTCAGTGGGGGTGAAGAACCCACTGTAGAGACCGCCCAGAACGAACAGCACCAGCACGACGATAGGCGACAATTTCCGCAAAATTTCAGGCACAGGCATGGTCGGGAGCGGTGCGTGGTCCTCGTCCTTTTGGGCCAGATACTCCTGCGTAAACACAAAACCGGGCGCAAATTTGGCCACCAGAATGATCCACAAAACGAACCCAGCAGCCAACAGCGCCCCAGGGACCAGCCCGGCGATGAACATGCGGCCAATGGATTGTTCCGCCAGCACCCCATAAATGATCAACAGCAGGCTCGGTGGGATCAACATGCCCAGCACCGAGCTTCCTGCGACGGTGCCCGCCGAAAAAGATGCACGATAGCCGTGCCGCGTCATCTCGGGCACCGCGACCTTGGTGAATACGGCGGCAGAGGCAATAGAGACGCCGGTGACGGCGGCAAAAACTGTATTCGCGGCAACCGTGGCAATGCCCAGCCCCCCCAACAAGCGACGCAACAACGCCTCCGCAACATCAAAGGTATCCTTGCCGACGTTCGAAATGCTGACCAGATGTCCCATCAGGACAAACAGCGGAATGGTGGCAAACAGGTAATTCGCCACACCGTTATAAGAGGCCATCGACATCAGGCGCATTGACAGGTCGAAATTCCCACGGATCATCCAGACCCCGGCGAAGGCCACGGCCATCAGGGCAACGGCAATGCGCATTCCCATCAGGACCAGCAGGAACAACACACCGATTAAGATCAGGCCGATGGAAATACTGCTCATTTCAGTGACCCTTTTTGGATTTAGTCTGAACCGCGCTTTCGATTGCAACGGTGAAAAAAGCAAGGCTGGTGGCACCGGACCCAAGCACCACCAACAGGTGGAACGGCAAAGTTGGCAGCGTCCAGACCCCGCGTACTCCGAAAAATTCGGACGTGACCCAAGCCTCATGTGTGTCTGGCCAGGCGGCGACAGCCACGAGAGCAAACAGCACCGTACCGACCAGCGCAAACAGAGCGTCCAGCAGGTGCACCGCGTGCGGTGAAAAGCGCCGGATGCCGCGCAGCAGGAAGTCAGCCCGGATCAGCGACCCGTTCAAAGCTGCAGCAGGCAACATTAGGAAAACGATCGCCACCACACTGCGGGCGGAGATTTCGGCGACACCGGTGATCGGAGTGGCCAGAAAATTGCGGCCGACCACATCGGCGACAATCAATAGCATGATAGCGAAAATCCACACGGTTCCGATCGCCGCGACGGCGTTCAAAACGATCTGCAAGCCCCATTTCAACGGGTTTGTGCTTTGGGTGAGACCCATATCTTGTAACATTTCATTTCCCATTTGACCGAGCAAAACCGCGTGGATTCGGGTGTTTAGGCTTCGGTGGACCAATCACGCGCTGGGGTGATCCCACGTGCTTTCAGCTCACCAAAATAGGCCTTTAGAACCGTCGCTGCAGCCGGGCCGTTGGCGTCCAACCAGGGTTTGGCAACATTGGGCAGCGTTGCAGCCCATCTTTCACGCTCGGCCTGGGCCATGTCCGTGACTTGCAGGCCAGCCGCTACCATTTCGTTCATCGCATTGGTCGAACGCTCGGTGACATAATCACCATGGCTACGCGAGGTGATCCGGCCCGCTTCGCGCAGCGCGGTCTGGACCTCGGCGGGGAGACGATCGTGGAACCGTTTGTTCACCGCGATGCCGCCAAAATACATCGAGCCGAATCCGACGCGCGTCAGTTGCGGAGCAACTTCGTAAACACGGGTCGGCTGGATGCCACTGGCAAAGGACAGCGCCCCTTCGGATACACCGGTCTGGATGTCGGTGTAATAGGTCGTCAGCGCGCCGTTCACCGGTGTGGCACCCGTATCGCGCAGCCAGTTCGCCGAAGTTCCCGGCGCGTTCAGGCGACGGTTCTTCACATCATCGACCGAGGTGATCGGAAAGTTCGAATAGACATCATAGCTATCTGTCACCAGCGACGACAGGTGCACCATGTTCTGATCGGTCCAGCCGGCACGCAGTTCCGGCAGCTCATCCGTCAGCTTGTCGAAAATGTCGATAACAACATTGTGGTCGGGATTGGCGAATGGCGTGAAATAGGTGACATTCTGCAACGGCATTGCAGAGCCTTCCCAAACCGTGCCGACCATGCCGATATCAACAATTCCATCACGCACTGCGGTGCGAGTGTCTTTGAACTTGTACAGCGTGCCGCCGTAGTTCTCGGTCCAGTTTACCGCGTAATTGCCTCCGGCGTCAGCCAGCAAGCGGTCCAGCGCGGGCTGCAATGCGTTCTGCATTGCATAGACCCAGATGTTGTTGGTCGGATGGCTTGAGCCGATCTGGATATTGATGGTTTCCGCCGCCAACAGGCGGGTGTTCAGAAACGGGACCGCCAGCGAAGCGGTTGATGCAGCCAAAAAGGCCCGGCGTGTAGATTTCATAATGTCCTCCCTTAGAAATCCCGCGTCCTGCGCGGACAGTATTTAGGTATCGGTGGTGCTCAGGTGACAGGTTCTTCCTCTTCGGCGGTCAAAGCCTTGGTGAAATTGGCAAAGAATTCATCGGTCAGTTTCTTGGCTGTCGACTTAATCAAACGATTGCCCAGGGCGGCCAGCTTGCCCCCCACGGCCACGTCTGCGGTATAGTCAAGCACGGTATAGTCACCCTCAGGGGTCAGCGTTACCAGCGCCGCGCCTTTGGCAAATCCAGCGATCCCGCCAGACCCTTTGCCCGATAGGGTGCAGGACTTACCCGGATCAATATCGCTCAACTCGATTTCGCCCTTAAAACGCGCCGAGACCGGGCCAATCTTTAGCTTCACCACGGCGACAAAGCTTGTATCGCTGGTCTGCTCCAGGCTTTCGCAACCTGGAATAGACTGCTCCAGCACATCGCGATCAAATAGCGCGGCCCACACCTGATCCGGCGTTGCGGCAAGGTTTTGACTGCCTAAAAGTTCCATTCATGCTGTCCTTTCATGGGCCAGATTCACACATGACCAAGGGCAGTCAGAATGCGCAGCGGTGTCATGGGCGTTTGAGAAATACGCGCGCCCAGTGGGCGCAGCGCGTCATTCACCGCGTTCATCGCGGCGGCTCCGGCGGCAGCGGTTCCCGCTTCTCCAACGCCTTTGGCGCCAAGAATGGTATCCAATGTCGGAGTTTCGATGTGGGCGATCTCGATGTCAGGCATTTCGCCGGCCATCGGCACCAAATAATCCACCAGAGAGGCATTGGTCATCTGGCCCATGTCGTCATACAGGCATTCCTCAAAGAACGCTGGTCCCAGACCCTGGACCACACCGCCACGGATCTGCTCGTCCACCAGCAGAGGATTGATGATGCGACCGCAATCTTCGACCACCCAGTGTTTCAACAGACGGGTCACGCCGGTTTCAATGTCGACCTCGACATGGCTGGCCTGAATGCCGTTGGTAAAGTCGAACGGATAGCCTGAGGGCGCAAAATGCTGTGCAGCGGTCAGGGAATTGTCGCTCCCCTTGGGCAGCGTGTCCGGGCGATAGGTCGCAATGCGGCCGATTTCAGCCAGGGTGATCCGCTCTTGGCCTGTTGTCTTGTCGACCACGGCGCCGCTGGCCAATGCCAAATGCATCGGGTCAGCTTGCAAGATTTCACCAGCCAGGGTCAGAATCTGTGCCTGCAATTTGCGCCCAGCCCGCAGGGCGGTTTCGCCGCCGATGCCGGCACCGCGACAGGCCCAGGTTGCGCCACCACTTGGGGTATTGTCGGTGTCGCCAGTGGTCACTTTTACCTGATCCGGCGTCACCCCCAGTTGATCCGCCACAATCTGCGCGATGATGGTTTCGGTGCCCTGGCCTTGCTCAGTCACCGAAATGGCGCAATGCACGTCACCAGCCGGCGTCAGACGTATAACCGCACCGTCCTGGGCCGAAATGCGGGCGCCACCGATGCCATAAAAAGCCGCGCCCGGGTTGGTGATTTCCACGAAGGGTGCAATGCCGATGCCGCGATAGATGCCCTGTTTGCGCAGCGCGATTTGCTCTGCGCGCAGCGCCTCATAGCCGATCATCTGGTGCAGTTTTTCCAAGCTTGCCTGATGCGACAGTTTTTCAAACTGATATCCGGTGGCCGAGATATGCGGATAGGCGTCATCCGCCAAAAGATTGCGACGGCGTATCTCAAACGGATCCAGATCCAACAGTTCGGCGGCGCGATCCACCAAGGCTTCGGTGACCGCACAGGCAATCGGGTGACCAACCGCGCGGTACTGGCTGGTCTGCACCTTGTTCTGAAACACCACCGACAGACGGCCGCGATAATCGGGCATCTGATACGGAGCCCCCATCAGGCGGATCACCTGATTTCCCTCAGCTACGCTGGTGCGGGGATAGGATGAGAAGGCGCCGATCTGGGTCATGTCATCCACATCCATCGCCAGAATGCCGCCCTCTGCGTCCAGCGCCATCCGCGCCGTGACACGGTGGTCGCGGGCGTGGATGTCGGACACAAAGCTTTCCAGCCGATCCGCCACGAACCGCACTGGGCGGCCCAGCATCAGGCTGGCAGCAACCGCCGCCATTTCCTCGTGATAGACATGCAATTTCATGCCAAACGAGCCACCGATATCAGGTGCAATCACCCGCACCCTGCCCTCGGACAGGCCAAAGTGGCGGGCATAGACGTCTTGAAACTGGTACGGCGTCTGGGTGCCATGGTGCACGTCCAACTGCCCGGTTGACGGATCAAAGTCAGCAATGATGGCGCGCGGCTCCAAGGTGACAGCGGTGTGTCGTCCAAAAGTGAACTTTCCCTCAACCACATGCGCCGAGCGGGTGAAGGCATCATCCAGATCAGGTGTTTCCAATACCGTCTGGAAACACATATTGCTGTTGATCCCCTCTGCGGCCAAGGGGGTCCCTTTGACCAGTGCTGCGTCGCCATCAACAACGGCGTCTTCGTCTTCGATGTCCAGCATGACAAGCTCGCAGGCGTCTTCGGCCTCTGCCCGGCTATGGGCCAGGATCATCACCACCGGATGGCCAACCCAAAGAACTTCATTACTCGCCAACATGTTCTGCGCCCCACTTTGCATACCCGCAAAGTGATCCAGGGTGCCGGTCCATGGCACGCAGGTGTGGTTTAGGGTTTCGGCAGTAAACACCCGCACGACTCCCGAAGCTGCGGCGGCCTCCGAGACGTCCAGTTCAACGATATTTCCCTTGGCCATCGGGCTGCGCACAAAGGCCGCATGCACCATACGCGGCAGCGCCAGATCGGTCACAAACCGCCCCCGCCCAGCCAAGTGGCGAAATGCATTTTTGCGTCGGTGCGATTGCCCAATATGGTTTTTGGAAGGGATCATGACGCCTCTCCTGCCTGGCCTGAACGCATTTTTGCGGTGGCCGAGATTGCATCGACAATCGCCTCATAGCCAGTGCAGCGGCAGTAGTTTCCAGACAGAGCTTCGCGTATCTCGGGGCGCGACGGCGTAGGATTGTCCAACAAAAGGGCCTGGGCTGACATCAACATGCCATTGGTACAGAAGCCGCATTGCAACGCATTGCGATCATGAAATTTTTCCTGAAGATCTTTGATCAAGCCGCGTTCATTCAAACCCTCGATTGTCTCGACCTTATGACCCGAGGCTTGCACTGCCAATACCAGACAGGCGTGGACCGGCGCGCCGTCCAGCATCACAAGGCAGGCACCGCAGGCCCCCATTTCGCACCCTAAATGGGTGCCGGTCAGTTGTAAGTTGTCGCGCAACAGATCCGCAAGGCTGGTGCGCGGCTCGACGGCTTCGCGCACCGCGTCGCCATTGATGGTCAATGTAATGTCGGTCTTCATGCCACCGCCTCTAGATTTGCCAGAATTCGCCCCAGCAACACGCGCGCCAAATGCAAGCGCATGGTTGCTGGAAACTGCAGATCATCCGGTGGATCAAGATCATCGCCAAGCGCCGCCTTGGCGTCGGCAATCGATGCATCATCAATCACCCGACCCATCAATGCTGCCTGCGCGGCGACGGCTCTTGTGGGGCGGTTTCCAACCGAAAACAATGCGATACTGATGTCCTCCAGAACACCGTCCTTGGCGACCGCCTGAACCGCAGCGCCGACCATGGCATAGTCACCCTGCCGCCTGACTATCTCGTCAAAGCCAATCACCTGCCCGGCCACCGGGCTAGGAACATGGATCGCCAGCAGGATTTCCCCAGGCTCTATCGCCGTCTCGTAGATGTCCAAAAAGAACTCATCCGCAGGCACACGACGGGTGCCTTTTGGCGATGCAATCTCAAGCTCAACCCGCATGGCAACAGCCGCTGCGGGGAACTCTGACGCCGGGTCTGCATGGGCCAAGCTGCCGCCCAGAGTCCCGCGATTGCGAATGGCAGGATGGGCCACAAATGGGGCCGCCGCCGCAAACAGCGGCGCCTGCGCTGCGATCAACGGATCATTGATCGCCTGAACGTGCCGGGTCATCGCACCGATGCGAAGCCATCCATCCTGAAACGATATGCCGGACAGCGCCGCGATTTCAGATAGGTCAATCATCAAGGCCGGCGCCTGAAGACGCAGGGCCAGAGACGGTACAACACTGTGCCCACCTGCAAGGTAAACCACATCATCACCCGCCGCGGCATAGGCCGACATTGCGCCTGCAACGCTCTCCGCCCGTATATATTCAAACGCCGGTGACTTCATTTTTCGCCCTTAGTATTCTGCCTCTCCGCCAGCTTTATAACCAAGCGGTCACTTTTGATAAGCGTACATCGCAACATCCGTCAAGAAAAAAGTGACCGCTTGGTAATTTTCACCAAATCGGTTATCCTTGCCCAAACATTTGCGAGAGACCGATGGCAGGATCAGACAGTAATAAAAGCGAGACCGCGCCGCGTCGCAAAAACATGCGTCGCGAGGACCGCGAAAAAATGATTATTTCGGAGGCGGTACGGTTCTTTGCCGAATGTGGCTTTGAGGGGCAAACCCGAGAGCTGGCGAAACGGATGGGCGTCTCTCATGCTGTGATCTACCGGCATTTCGACAGTAAAGATGCTTTGATAGAGCGGGTTTACGACCATGTTTACGTAAAACGATGGAACCCGGATTGGGAGCCGTTAGTGCTGGACCGCAGCCGCAGTCTCCAGGATCGGATGATACAATTCTATATCGAGTATGCCAACCGCGTTTTTGACTATGATTGGGTCCGTATATTTGTGTCCTCGGGGCTGAAATCCTATGGGCTGACAGAACGCTACCTGGACATCATCCGGACCAAAATCATTCGGCCGGCCGCGTTGGAATTGCGCTACGAAGTTGATCGGGGCTCCAGCGCTGCCGTTCCAACTGAAGAAGACCTTGAGTTGTTCTGGGGGCTGCACGGAGCCGTTTTTTACATTGCGATACGCAAGTACGTTTATGGCGAACGAGTTGAAATTGACATTGAATTGGCTGTTACAAACACCGTGAGTGCCTTTTTCAACGGTTTCGAAAAAACCGTCCCTTTCAAGCCATCAGAGATAGCCAAAATTCGCTCCCCTACGGTTCTTTAGAGTTCAATTGGCATTGGTGCGTAACTCAACCAGAACCCCGCCCTTCCCCCGGGCGCGATCATCGCTACAATCAGGCCTAGAGGCAACTCGGGTCACTCTCGATCTGATTGGACGTTAACATGTTTTGGGAGGGTAAACTCTTAGGCAAACGGGGGCGGCAGCAGGCCTACAGCGATGCTGCAATACAAGCCTGCCTGTCCATAAAAGTCCTCTTTGGTTTGCCTTTTCAGACGGCTGGGTTTGTGGAAAGCCTGCTGGATTTGGTTGGGCTGGACTGGGCCGTTCCTGACCTTCGCATTTTGTGTCGCCCACTGCCCGGAAACACATGTTTACACGTGTGAGAGGGACAGAAACCATTGCCCGTTATTATTTCCTACCATGGCTCACCAGGGCCATTGAATCGGTTGGATGATCTGACTGTCGCGGAGCAAAATCCCGCCGTCTGACACCTGAGCGAAGGAGCTGAGGGTGGGGGGATGTATTCAGTGGAACTTTACAGCCGGCTACGGCCTGGGTGCCATGTCGATGCGCTGTTCGGTATCAACACTTGAAAACTGAAAACCTATGGCTGCAAGCCAAGGAAAAGGGAGAACCCCATTAGTATCTTTCTGAATGGCGCCCGAAATCGAGCAGGCCTCTCTCTTGGGGAATGCCTCTGGTGCTGCTGCGGCCTCCCGCATACTGAAAGCATGGATGAGTCGAAAATGTATTGCCCGAGCCATTCGCCCATTGCCCGGCAGGCGATGCAAAGCATCGCTGAGAGGGGCGAACCGTGCGATTGTAGCGCTCAATATAGGCGTTCTGTTGCGGGTTTCCGGGCTGGATGTATTCGAGCCTAACACCTTGCTTCGCAGCCCATGCCATTGGGGTTCCGCTAACATATTCGGGCCCACTATCTACTCGGATTGTATTTGGCTTCCCCCGCCCTTCGATGATCTGGTTCAAACTGCGCACAACGCGCTCAGCTGGCAGTGAAAAATCTACTTCGATGCCCAAGCCTTCGCGATTGAAATCATCCAGGACGTTTAATGTCCGGATGGACCGGCCGTCAGCCAGTTGATCCGCCATGAAATCCCCTAACGGCGTTTGCTACGCAAAAGCCTGTCGGGCAGTGAACGACCAAGTGTCATTCGGCATATTCACCGAGAGGTTCCTTACGCAGGCCCGATCAGTGAATGCGTGCATTCAGCTGCCGGTCCACCGCCCTCTGCCTGCTTCAAGATCGACATAATTTGTGCGTCGCTAAATCGTGCTGTCTTCATCAAAAATCTCCTCAGATATCTTGCCGAGGAAATTCTACTTTTGAACACCGATAATCTTAGGGGGGATTACCCCGCCAGCGGCGCGCAATTGGGTATGTGGGTCGCGGGTGGCCAGCTGAAACGCTTACTTTTCACCCAGGAAAGCCGTCGCCTCAACTTCGAGAAGCGCCTCGTCTTCTATCAAATCCAAGACGACAACCATTGACATTGCGGGGAAATTAGAGCCCAGCACCCGGCGGTAGGCCTGGCCAATTTCGCGTTGATGAGCCAGATATTCCTTTTTGTCTTTTACAAACCAGGTCAGACGCACGAGGTCTTCGGCGGTTCCGCCAGCGGCTTCAAGCACCGTCAGAATATTCCGAAGCACCTGCTCCATCTGGCCGATAAAACTATGTTCGACAAACACCTGGTCTGCGGTCCAGCCCACTTGGCCACCGACATAAAGCGTACCATCGCCAGCCAAAACACCGTTCGCATATCCCTTGGCAGGCGCCCAACCTTCGGGGTGAATGATTGTATTGTTCATGTTCTTCTCTCCTGCAAATGTTGTTCTAGCTTGGCAGCAATCTGAAACTGATCTGCTAAACGCCCAGGTACCGATCGGTGATTTGCGGTGTAAGGTCACTAAATGCACCACTCCAGACAGAGCGGCCTTTTTCGAGGATTACCCCTGTGTCGGCCACCGTTCCCAGTTCCTTCAGAGATTTGTCGATAACCAGGATCGCCATATCTGTCTCATTTTTCAGCCGGGATATTACGGCCCAAATTTCGGTTCTCACCACCGGAGCCAGACCTTCAGTCGCCTCGTCGAGGATCAGCAAACGCGGGTTGGTCATCAGCGCACGGCCGATTGCCAGCATTTGTTGCTCGCCGCCAGACAGCGAGGTCGACAGTTGATCACGGCGTTCCTCCAACCGGGGAAAGAGTTTGGCAATGGCCGAAAAATCCCATGCACCAGGCCGGGCCGAGGCAATCAGGTTTTCATAGACGGTCAGATTTGGGAAACAGCGGCGGCCTTCGGGGACAAGACCCAAGCCTAGGCGCGCCGCGCGGTGCGTTGGTACATTTGCCAGGTCTTGCCCGGCGAAAAACACGCTGCCGCCACGATTTGCCAGCATGCGGCAAATCACCTTAACAGTCGTCGATTTCCCCATGCCATTTCGGCCCAGAACGGCAAGGACCTGCCCCTCGTCTATACTGAGATCAACATCAAAAAGAGCCTGAGATGACCCATAAAACGCAGACACATGCGACAGTTCCAATAGGCTCATGTCTCGTCGTCCTCCCCTAGATAGGCCGTTCGTACGATTGGATTGGAGCGGATTTCATCCACCGTGCCTGTCGCAACAATCTTGCCGTAAACCAATACGCTGATCCTGTCCGCCAGCGAAAACACCGCGTCCATATCGTGCTCAACCAATAGGATTGGTGCCTTGTGGCGCAACTGATCCAGAAATCCGGTCAATCGAAGTGATCCTTCGGCTCCCAGACCGGCCATCGGTTCATCCATCAAAAACACCTTGGGTGACAACGTCAGGGCCACCGCAACCTCCAATTGGCGACGCTGACCATGCGACAGCTCGGATGTACGCGTCTTTGCAAAACCGTCCAGGCCAACCTGCGACAGCGCGTCATTTGCCACATCCAAAAGCGCCGTGTCTTTCATGGCCGGGCGGAAAAACCCCTTAAGCCCGATCTTGCCGCGGTGTCCCAAAGCCCCGAGCACCACGTTCTGCGACACCGTGTAATCCATTGCCAGGGACGAGACCTGGAAGGTGCGGCCCAGACCAAGCCGTGCCCGTTCGACCGTGGTTTTACCGGTGACATTCTCACCATCAAACCAGACCTCGCCGCTGTCAGCCTGCAAGCCACCCGCAATCTGTTTGATCAGCGTTGATTTACCGGCCCCGTTTGGACCAATTAGCGCATGGATTTCGCCCGGGACCAAGGTCAGCGAAATGTTGTCACTGGCCTTCAGCGCCCCGAAAGATTTTGAAATATTGCGGACATCGAGAATAGGATCAGTCATGGGCAACCTCCCGGCCGACAATCAATTCAATCAGGCCTCCACGCGCGAACAGAACCACGCCCAGCAGGATTGCCCCGAGATAGACATGCCAAAACTCGGATAATCCCCCCAACAGATACTCAAGCAGAATAAACACAGCCGCGCCGACAACCGGCCCAAACAGGCGCCCGGTGCCTCCAAGGATAATGAAGATCATTATCTCGCCCGACATCTGCCAGCTGAACATTGTCGGACTGACAAACCGGTTCAGATCGGCAAACAATGCTCCCGATAGGCCGGTGATTGCGCCAGAAATCGTAAACGCGATCAAATAGAGCCTATAAGGAACCATTCCAACGGCCTGCATCCGCTCTTCGTTCTGGCGCGCCCCCCCCAGTGCCAAACCAAAGGATGATTTTGCAATGCGCGACACCACGAACAGGACGATACAAAGAAGCGCAAAGCAGATGCCAAAGAACTGGATTGGATCAAGTGTGTTCAGTCCGGGGAAGCCATTTCGAACATAGATAACAAGCCCATCCTCGCCGCCATATGCGGGCCAACTGATCATGAAAAAGAACAGCATTTGACCAAAGGCCAGGGTGATCATTATGAAATAGACCCCAGAGGTGCGCAGACTGAGCGCGCCGATAACCAGGGCAAACAGTGAACTGATCAAGACGGCAAACAGCCATATGAGCGGCATTGAATTGGTCCCGTCAATGACCAGCGGCCAGTCCATCAAAGACGTGTAGCTTTGCGCATGGCTGGCCAGAATGCCCATTGAATAGCCGCCAATACCAAAAAAGGCGGCATGTCCTAAGCTAACAAGCCCACCAAGACCAAGGGCAAAATTCAGACCAACCCCCGCGATGGCAAAGATAACGGCCTTGGTCGCGAGGGTTATAATAAAGGGCTCGTCCACACGCAGCGCCCAAAGCGGGACGGCTAGCAGGCCAAGCAAAACACAGGCGTTTAGGATTGTTTCATTGCGCATGTCACGAACTTCCAAACAGGCCAGTGGGCCTAAACAACAAAACACCGGCCATCAGCACGTAAATGGACATCGACGCGAGGGATGACCCAACTGAAGCGGCGGCTGACGGCTCCATGATCAAACCAAATGCGGCGGGCAATAGAAACCCGGCCAGCGTATCGGTCAAGCCAACCAGCAATGCGCCCAACAGGGCTCCTTTGATGGAGCCAATTCCGCCAATAACGATGACGACAAACGCCAGGATCAAAACAGGCTCGCCCATTCCGACTTGAACCGATTGAATGGCGCCGATCAGCGCGCCGGCAAATCCCGCCAATGCCGCGCCAAGTGCAAAAACAAACGTGTATAGTTTCGATATATCAACACCCAAAGCTGCAATCATTTCCCGATCGCTTTCGCCGGCGCGAATTTGAATACCAATGCTGGTTCGGGCAATCAGTGCAAACAGCCCAGCCGCAACGAGCAGCCCAACCGCGATAATCGCCAGACGGTATTGCGGATATTGGATTCCGAAAGGCAAGCTAATGGGGCCGGACAGATACTCTGGAATTTCCAAAAACAGCGGGAATGATCCGAACAGCCACCTGGTGCCTTCGGAAAAGATCAGGATCAGCGCAAAGGTCGCCAGCACTTGATCCAGATGGTCCCGGTTATATAGCCGCCGGATCACGGTCATTTCAACAATAGCCCCGGCCACGGCCGCAGCAACGAGGCTGGCGGCAAGAGCCAGCAGAAACGATCCGGTTGCAGCAGCGGTCGCAGCGGCTGCAAATGCGCCAATCATGTAAAAGGACCCATGTGCAAGATTGATCAGCCCCATCACCCCAAAGATCAAGGTCAGGCCGGCCGCCATCAAAAACAACATCACTCCGAATTGCAGTCCATTTAGAATTTGCTCGATGAGCAATACTAGCGACATTCCCCGCCCCCCTTTTGGTGCCGGGCCGAATGAACGGCCCGGCAGTCTCACTACATTTTGCATTCAGCAACGTAAGCGTTCGAGTGATCTTCCAGCGCCGTAGACACAATTTTGTTTGTGTAAATGTCACCTTCCTTGATCACTTCACGCACGAAAACGTCCTGAATCGGGTGGTTGTTTTCCGCAAAGGAAAAATCCCCCCTTGTTGACGCAAATTCTGCCGCCTTCAGCGCAGCCTGGAAGGCGTCGGCGTCGGCAACGTCAGCAACGTCAACCGCGCTGATCAAAAGATTCGCGGTGTCGAAACCCTGAGACGCATAGAGCGATGGAAGACGGCCGTATTCAGCCTGAAAGCTTGCCACAAAGGCTTCGTTTGTGGGGTTCGCGATGTCTTTTGACCACTGGCTGGTGTTTGCAACGCCAAGTGCTGCGTCACCAACAGCCTGAAGAATGCCTTGGTCAAAGCTGAAGGCTGGCCCGACCAAAGGAAGTTCAAGCCCACTGTCGGCGTATTGCTTAAGGAACGAAATGCCCATGCCGCCTGGCAGGAAGAAATACACGCTATCAGCGCCGGATGCCCGGATTTGAGCAATCTCAGATGCATAGTCTTTTTGGCCAAGTTTCGTGTACAGCTCACCTGAAAGCTCGCCCTCATAGACACGTTTGAAACCGGTCAATGCGTCTTTGCCAGCTGGGTAGTTTGGCGCCAGAACAAAGGTGTTGTTATACCCGGTGCTATTAGCATGGGCGCCGCCCGCTTCGTGCAGGTTGTCATTCTGCCAAGCAACGTTGAAATAGTTCTTGTGACACCCCTTCCCGGCCAGTTGTGATGGACCTGCGTTTGGCGACAGGTAAAATTTACCCTGTGCCAAGGCGCTTGGCACAACTGCCATCGCAAGGTTTGACCAGATAATGCCGGTCAGAATATCAACTTTTTCCGACTGGATCATCCGGTCAGCCAGTTGAACGGCAATGTCAGGCTTGCGTTGATCGTCTTCGATCACCACCTCAATGTCATCGCGACTGGCTTGTTTAATGGCCAGCATAAAGCCGTCACGCACGTCAATTCCCAATCCGGCACCACCACCTGAAAGGGTGGTTATCATGCCGACTTTCACATCGGCCTGCGCCAGGCTGGCAGCGGATGTCAGCGCCGTTACCAGCGCGAGAAATTTAAGTTTCATGTGTTAGATCCTCCTGTGTTGTCCTCGACGGTTTTAAAAGCGCTTTAAAGGTCAGCGCCTTAACGGCCTACTTGATCCCGTCGAAACCAAGTAGTTTGCCACGTATGAAGTGCCCGATATCCGTGTGATCGTCGAGAAATAGTTTCCGCAACAGCTTTCTCTCAGCCCCCAACCCAATCGCTAGGCGTTTATTTCACGCAGCAAAAAACGTTGGATTTTGCCGGTTGGCGTTTTGGGCAGCGTTTCGCGAAACTTGATTGATCTGGGATATTTGTATGGCGCGATGGTTTCCTTGACATAATCCTGCAGCAGCTTGCGGGTTTCATCTGTTGGATTGGTTCCCGGCTTCAAAACGACATGCGCCTCAACCAGCATGCCGCGATCTTCGTCAGGAATGCCCACAACCGCACATTCCGACACTGCCGGATGCCCTAGAAGCGCAGACTCAACCTCAGGTCCGGCAATATTGTAGCCAGACGAAATGATCATATCGTCATTTCTGGCCGCAAAATGCAGATAGCCATCTTCGTCCATGGTGAAACTGTCGCCGGTGATGTTCCAACCCTCGCAGACATAGTTGGATTGCCGGTCGTCATTCAAATACCGGCACCCGGTTGGCCCCCGAACAGCCAGACGCCCGGTCTCGCCCTGCGGCACGTCCTGCATATCGGAATCCACGATCCTTGCTTCATAGTTGCCCACGGTTTTCCCGGTGCAGCCCGGCCTGTGATCTTCAAACCGATTAGAGACAAAGATATGCAGCAACTCAGTCGCGCCAATGCCGTCCAACATGGGCTTCCCCGTCTTCCTGATCCAGTCGTGATAGATTGGCGCAGGAAGGGTTTCCCCGGCTGAAACTGCCGCGCGCAGAGACGAGAGATCGGCGCCTTTTTCCATCGCTGCAAGCATGACCCGGTATGCCGTTGGCGCGGTAAAGCAAATCGTGGCTTTGTACTGCTGGATGATTTCAATCAATGACGGTGGTGACGCATTTTCCAGCAGTGTTGCAGCAGCCCCAAACCGCAGCGGGAAAATGGCCAGGCCACCAAGCCCAAAGGTAAACGAAAGCGGTGGGGAGCCGACGAAGACATCCGTCGGCTGAACATTCAGAACTTCCTTGGCATAGCCATCAGCAATGATGAGCAGATCGCGGTGAAAGTGCATTGTGGCCTTGGGTTTACCCGTTGTTCCCGACGTGAAGCCCAAAAGGGCAACGTCATCACGACCGGTTTTGGCAGGCTCGAATTGAACAGGTTTCTCTAGCGCCAAGTGGTCCAGTTCGGCCGAATGGTTCATCGTGCCATCAAAGCCCAAAATATGCTTGAGATATTTGCTCGTTTTCTGACACTTAACCAGGTCATCCATCAGCCGCGTGTCGCACAGGGCGTGGGTGATTTCGGCCTTGTCGACAATCTGCCCAATTTCACCGGCGCGCAGCATCGACATAGTATTGACGACAACTGCCCCAACTTTGGTTGCCGCCAACCAGCAAGCGACCATTGCCGGGTTATTGGCCGACCGAATGAGAACCCTGTTGCCCGGTTGCACCCCCATGTCGTCGACCAGGACATGCGCCAGTCGATTGCTCCAATCCGCCAACTCTTTGTATGTTCGCCGACGACCATTGCCAATCAGGGCGGTGTTGTCACCGAACCCCTTGGCAACCATTGCATCGGTCAGTTCATAGCCAACGTTGAGGTACTCAGGGTAGTCAAACCCGTCGAGCAGAAAATCCGGCTGTTGTTCAACCGGTGGCAACCCATCTCTTGAAAACCTGTCTACATGTCCGGTTGGTCCCAACATTTCAATCTCCCTGGAATGCAGCCATTGTCTGGCGCGCAATGATTACTTTCTGAACATCAGAAGCACCTTCGTAGATTCGTAAGGCGCGGATCTCTCGATATAATTTTTCAACCACCTCACCCGATTTCACGCCATCACCGCCAAACAGCTGCACAGCCTGATCAATGACAATTTGGGCCTGATCGGTCGAAAATAGCTTGGCCATCGCGGCCTCACGGGTAATCCGTGGCGCGCCGGTATCTTTGGCCCATGCCGCCCGGTATACCAGCAATGCAGCGGCATCTACGTCCGTCGCCATATCGGCAATGTGACCCTGCACCATTTGCAAATCAAACAGCGTAGCGCCTTGAATTTCACGCGTACTCACCCGCTTCAGTGCTTCGTCCAGCGCACGGCGGGCAAACCCAAGGGCCGCTGCGGCCACGGTTGAACGGAACACGTCCAAAACCGACATTGCAATTTTGAACCCCTGCCCCTGCGCGCCAATCAAGGCCGACGCGGGTATCCGGCAATCGGCAAACCGAAGCCGCGCCAGTGGGTGGGGCGCAATGGTTTCAAGCCGTTCAACAACCTCAAAACCGGGCACATCCGCCGGTATGACAAAGGCCGAAAGACCGCGCGCCCCCGGTGCATCCCCGGTGCGGGCAAAAACGGTATAGACGTCGGCAATTCCACCGTTCGAAATCCAGGTCTTTTCACCATTCAACACATAGCTGTCACCGTCACGTGTTGCTGTCATGGTAGAGTTGGCAACATCTGAGCCAGACTGCGGTTCGGTCAGCGCAAAGGCGGCGATGGCCTTGCCTGTCCTTGTCAAAGGCAGCCAGTCCTCCTGCTGCGCCGGTGTCCCGAACAGCGACAATGCCCCGGTCCCAAGACCCTGCATCGCAAAGGCGAAATCTGCCAGACCATCATGGCGCGCCAGCGTTTCACGGGTCAGACACAGGGCGCGGACATCAAAGGTCTCACCCGCGCCGGCCGCGGAGCTTTGCAGCCAGCCAGCGTCGCCCATTGCTTTGACCAATATGCGGCACGCGCTGTCGGTGTCACTGTGATCAACCGCCGCCACGGTGCCCGCCGCCCAGAGGTCAAGCGACTCCGCCAATACCTTGTGGCGAGGTTCAAAAAATGGCCAGTTCAGAAAGGTCTTATCGGCCATCAGTTGCCCTCAAATTCTGGTTTTTCTTTTCCGACAAAGGCATGATAGGCGCGCTCAAAGTCCCTCGTCTGCATGCAGATCGCCTGGGCCTGGGCCTCGGATTCAATCGCTTGCTCTAGCCCCATGTTCCATTCCTGATTGAGCTGGGTCTTGGTGATACCATGGGCGAATGTAGGTCCCGCAGCCAATCGAGACGCCATCTTGATCGCGGCGGTCTCCAGATCATCAGCGCCGTGAATGGCGTTCCAGAAACCGGAGATATGACCTTCCTCGGCCCCAAATGAGCGACCGGTGTAAAGCAGTTCAGCGGCCCGGCCCTGACCAATAATGCGCGGCAACATCGCACAGGCCCCCATATCGCAGCCCGCCAGCCCGACACGGGTAAACAAGAACGCACATTTGGCCTCTGGCGTGGCCAGTCTCAGGTCTGCAGCCATTGCGACAATGGCACCGGCACCGACACAAATACCATCCACGGCCGCAATGATCGGCTTGCCACAGGTAATCATCGCCTTGACCAAATCACCGGTCATCCTAGTGAAGGCCAGTAGCTCTTTCATATCCATTTTGACAAGCGGGCCGATAATCTCGTGCACATCGCCGCCCGAACAGAAATTGCCGCCGTTAGAGCCAAATACCACCACGTCTACATCTTCAGCATAAACCATTGCCCGAAACGTATCGCGAAGTTCGGCATAGCTTTCAAATGTCAGCGGGTTCTTGCGATCGGGCCGGTTCAGGCGGATCACCGCAATCTGATCCTTTACCTGCATTTCAAAATGCTTGGGTTCAAATTCAGTCATCCGAGTCATCATCATCATCTCCTTTGGCCTGCTTCAGCATGTCACGTAGGGTATCCAGGTCGTCGTGGTCGAAACCCGAAAACAATTTGTCGACTTCGGCTTCATGCGCGGCGGCTAGTATTTCAAACTGGGCGCGGCCCTGATCCGTCAATTGCACCTCGATGACACGCCGGTCGGTTTTTACAGGTGTTCGCGTCACCCATCCGTCCTGCTCAAGTCGGCCAATGATTGCGGTAGCATTTCCGTTGGAAACCAACAACATACGACTAAGGTCGCTCATCTTTATCGGGGTTTGATTTCGGTGCAATGCTGCCATCACATCAAATCGGGGCAATGTCGTATTGTATTCCACTCGTAGAAATTCGCGCAGATGGCTTTCTGATCTGCGGGTGAGGCGTAGTAATCTGATCCAGGTGCGCAACCGCCGCCGCGATAGTGAGATTGTATCGCTCATATCTCACCTCCGGCAATGGAAATGGCCTGACCATTGATACCCTCGGATCCTTTGCCGCACAGCCAGAGGGCGGCGTTTGAGACCTCATGCGGCTGCACCAGCCTTTTTTGCGGGTTGTGTGACGCCAGTGCCGCAATTGCATCAGGGCGGGCTTTGCCGGTTTTTTCGACAATGTTCTGGATCGTTCTTTCGGTCATTTCCGTTTCCAGAAATCCGGGGCACAGCGCATTGACCGTGATGTCCCGTTTGGCGGTTTCCATGGCCAGTGAGCGGGTCAATCCGACAACACCATGTTTGGCTGCCGCATAGGGGGCCACATATGCATATCCCTTGAGCCCCGCCGTAGAGGCCACCGATATCAGCCGTCCCCAGCCCTGCATCTGGTTTAGCCCTTCACGCAGCGTCAAAAACACCCCGGTCAGATTGATCGCCAACATCGCGTTCCAGTCCGCCAGCGATGTCCGCCCAAACGGCGCACTGGTCGAGGCACCGGCATTGGCAATGACAATGTCCACCGGGCCCGCCGCTGCAAACAGCGCCTGCACATCGTCTTCGCTGGTGACATCAGCCCGTATGGCGCGGGTATTTGCTGTTTCACTGGCCACAGCGTCAAGCCTGTCCTGCCTGCGTCCAGAGATCACCACCTCAGCGCCGACAGCCGCAAAATGGGCGGCCATGTCGGCGCCAAGCCCGGTCCCTCCGCCGGTAATCAGCACCCGTTTGCCAGTAAGTGTCATACCCGGATTGCCTCCTGCGCCTTTTCTTGCAGGCGATAGGCCTGATCGCGCCCGGGAAGGTAAGGATCCGGCCAGCTGACGGCGCCATCGCCAAGCGAGGTCCCGGCATGCAAGGTCCAATAGGGATCGGCGAGATGCGGCCGCCCCAGACAAACAAGATCGGCCCGTCCCGCGATCAGAATTGAGTTCACGTGATCGGTTTCAAAGATATTGCCCACCGCCATCGTCGGCATGCCCAACTCGTTGCGAATACGGTTCGAAAACGGAGTCTGAAACATCCGGCCATAGACCGGACGGCCCTCAGAACTGGTCTGACCCGCAGAGACATCGATGATGTCTGCACCAGCCGCACGGAACAGCCTAGCAATCTCTACCGCATCCTCTGGTGTCACACCATTTTCTTCAACCCAATCATTGGCCGAGATCCGAACAGAGAGCGGTTTATCAGCAGGCCAAGCCGCCCGCATGGCGGTCAGAACCTCCACCGGATAGCGCATGCGGTTTTGCAGACTGCCGCCAAATTCATCAGACCGGCTATTAGACAAAGGCGAGATGAACGAGGAAATCAGATAGCCGTGCGCCGCATGCAATTCCACCATGTCAAACCCAGCCAGGTCCGCCATTTGGGTCGCGGCGACAAATTGATCCCGCACCGCATCCATTTCCGCACGGTTGATTTCCCGAGGTGTGGCGTTGCCATCAGACCAGGGGATTGGCGAGGCCGAAACAAGATCCCAGTTGCCCTCATCGAGAGGCGCATCCATTTCCTGCCAGCCTACCTGAGTCGAGCCTTTGCGTCCCGAATGGCCAATCTGGCAGCAGGTTTTGGCAGCGGTTTCGGAATGGACAAAAGCATTCAAACGCGACCATGCGGCCTGATGCTCTGGCGCATATAACCCGGGGCAGCCGGGGGTGATGCGCCCCTCGGGACTGACACAGGTCATTTCGGTATAGACCAAAGCAGCGCCGCCTTTGGCGCGCTCACTATAGTGAACGAAATGCCAATCGGTGGGGCATCCATCCACCGCCTTATACTGCGCCATAGGTGACACCACGATACGGTTGGCCAGCTCCATATTTCCCAGTTTAAACGGCGCGAACATCGGCGCCCTGACCGGCGCATCCGCAGGTACACCTGCCTTGGTCTGGAACCAGCGCTCTGCCTTTTCAACCCAGGCTGGATCACGCAAACGCAGGTTTTCATGGCTGATACGTTGGGATCGGGTCAAGAGGTTGTAATTGAACTGGACGGGGTCCTGATCCAGATAGCGTTCCACCTCTTCAAACCATTCCAGAGAGTTGCGCGCGGCGGATTGCAACCGCAAGACCTCTAACCGCCGCTCCTCCTGATAGCGCTGAAACGCCTGTTCAAGCGTTGGTTCTGAGTGCACGTAGTTGGCTAGGGCAATGGCGCTATCGAAAGCAAGACGGGACCCAGATCCGATTGAGAAATGTCCGGTCGCCGCCGCATCGCCCATCAGCACAACGTTTTCATTGTACCATTTTTCGCAAATGACCCTTGGGAAATTCATCCAGACAGCCGATCCACGCAAATGGTTGGCATTGCATATCAGATCGTTGCCATCGAGGTATTTCGCAAAAACCGCCTGACAGGCCGCCACGGTTTCTTCTTTGGACATAACGGCAAAGCCAAATCCATCCCAGGTTGGCTGCAGGCATTCCACAATGAAGGTCGCTGTATTGTCATCGAACTGATAGACATGCGCCCACATCCAGCCAAACTCGGTTTTCTCGAAAATAAATGTAAAGGCGTCAAATTTCTGATGGGTGCCGAGCCAGATGAACTTGCACAGGCGGGTGTCGATATCGGGCTTGTAAACATCTTCGTATTCTTTGCGCACCAATGAGTTGATGCCGTCAGTCGCTACGACAATATCATAGTCCTTGCGGTACTCTTCGGCGCTTTTGAAGATCGTCTCAAACTGCATATTTACCCCCAGTTCACGGGCCCGCGCCTGCAGGATGATAAGCAATTTCTTGCGGCCGATCCCGGCAAATCCATGCCCCCCCGAAACCGTCCGATCGCCATTGTGCTCAACCGCGATATCATCCCAATAGGCAAAGCTATTGCGGATCTCTGCCGTGCTCTTGGGGTCATTTTCCTGCATTTGATCAAGGGCATCATCTGAAAGAACCACCCCCCATCCAAAGGTGTCATTGGCTTTGTTTCGCTCAAGAACCGTAACTTCGGTGCTTGGATCGCGCAACTTCATGCTGATCGCAAAATACAAACCTGCGGGCCCGCCGCCGAGACACATTACCTTCATGACATAGCCTTTTGTTTATATGATTCTTGGCGCTTCACTTTCGATCGTAGCGGCAGAGATTCATTATTTCAAGCTTGAAGCTTTAAGCTTCAAGCAATGCCCGCCCCACCAGTCTTGAGCGACGTCACTGGCACCACAAAACGCTTTGCGGTTGCCTCGAAAGCCTTGTTCCAAGGAAAACAATGATACATATTTGAATAGAAGAACTAATGGAGAGCGTGATGACGTTACCCAGAAGAAAATTTCTTGCGGGCGGCGCTGCACTGATCGCTGGCGCCGCACTGGGCCTGGGTGCTGTCAAACCAATTCGAACTCGTCTCAGTTAATCGCTAAAACCAGGAACCTATGCTGAACAAAGTTGACGCCACTCGGAGAGAGCGGCGGTGCGGTTGAGCTTGAAATTTTCGCGTGAATAAAGGTGACGTTCCTGATTGTAGTGATTGCAAACCGAGGCGTGGAGGTGGTCGCGGGAATTCGGACCAGTAGTTAAAGAGGTGGTCGCAGGATTTCGGCCCAGTAACTAAGGGTGTGAACCCCGGAGACAAAATGTCCATTGAATCGGTTGGATGATCTGACCGTCGCGGAGTAAAATCCGGCAGTCTGACACCCGAGGCGAACGAGCTGAGGGTGGGGATATTCAGTGGAACTTTACAGCCGGGTACGACGTGCGTGCCATGTCGACGGGATGAGCAATGGCGCGGCGGCGCGTCTAATTGGGATTGATCGCAAGACCGTTGCGAAGATCCTGAAGCATTCAGTTCCGCCGGGATACCGCCGGGAAGGTCCACCAGCCCGCCCGAATCTTGATCCGTTCGTGGCGATTATCAGTCAGATCCTCGCGGAGGATATGAGCCGGATCAAGAAACGACGTCATACCGCCAAGTGTATCCATGAGCGCCTGTGTTGTTGGACACTTATTATTGCAGTAACAGGAAGAGCCCGGAGGACGCCGGAAGAAGGCGGATAGAACCTTACAAACAAGGGGTTTTGTGACGGCGGGCAGTATCCTGGGCAGGTTTGAGGGCTGGCTGTACCTCGCAGTGATCCTCGACCTGCATTCCCGGCGCGTCATCGGGTGGGCCGTCAGCAATCGGATGAAGCGTGATCTGGCGATCCGGGCTTTGAACATGGCCATAGCCTTCCGATCACCACCTGCGGGCTGCATTCATCATACGGACAGGGGCAGCCAATACTGTTCCCACGATTACCAGAAGATCCTGCGCCAACATGGGTTCAGGGCATCCCCTCTCCCACATGTAAACATGTGCTGCCGGGCAGTGCATGAGCGGCAAAGGTAATTGCTATGATTGTGAGTATGCTATTGCGGCTTGATGGTCTGACCCATGCTACGATTGGCTCCGTGTCATTGCGTTGACGTGTCGACCATCAAGTCGCCCTGGCAACCGGCGAGATGTGACTTCATAGGAGCCTGTCGGGGACGCCCCTTCACAGTCTTGTCCTCTCTGAACGGATGCCTGGGCATCGTCAATGAGGGGATCAAATGTCCATTATTGAAACAAGCCTTAGGGCCACCGATATTATCATTGGTGTCGATACACACAAGTCCATCCATGTCGCCGTGGCGATCAATGAACAGGGTACTCGCCTCGCTGCTATCTCTGTTCCCACCAATTCCAAAGGGTACATGGAATTAGATAACTGGTCCCGGTCACTGGGTTCGGTTCAGGCATTTGGGATCGAAGGAACCGGGCCTTACGGTGCTGGTCTTTCCCGTTATCTGATGTCTCTGGGCCTGAATATTGTTGCGGTAACACGACCCAACTATTACCCGACAGTGGTTTGCCCTTGCAAATCATGAGAGGGCGACAATTGCGTTATCAGCAAGGAAAGAATGACAGTCTTGACGCTGAGGGCGCTGCCCGGTCTGTTCTCAGCGGGCAGGCAATTGCTGCACCCAAAACCCAATTCGGTTCTGTGGAGATGATCCGCCACTTGAAGATCGCCCGTGATACAGCCGTAAAAAGTCGTTCTGTGGCGTTGGTTACACTCAAAGCACTGATTATAAATGCGCCTGCCGAACTGCGCGATAGCCTTGATCAGTTAAAAGGCAAAATTGCGCTGATCCGACATATTGCGGCGTTCAGACCAGGGCCGATCACATCTACAACCGCGTCAGCCAAAGCTGCCATGCGCTCGTTGGCACGCCGATGGTTGATGTTGAATGACGAAGTCGCAGAACACGACAAGGAACTCAAAACCTTGGTAGAAGCAAAGGCACCCAGCTTGATGGCCTCTCACGGGATCGCAACACTTACAATCGCGGAAATGCTGATATTGGTTGGCGACAATCCAAGCCGCATTCGATCCGAAGCAGCGCTGGCAAAATTGTGTGGTGTTTGTCAGTTCCCAGTTTCGAGCGGGAAAACACACAGGTTCAGGCTCAATCGTGGTGGAAAGCGACAAGCCAACGCAGCTCTATATCGGGTCGCAATTGTCAGGATGAGAAACCATGAACCAACACTCGCATATGTTAGAGAGCGCACCAAAGACGGTAAAAGCAAAAGTGAGATCATTCGCTGTCTCAAACGCTATATCGTCCGCGAAATCTTCACACATCTTTGCAGGCCAGAAACACAGGAAAAGCCATGTTGACAAACATAGGAGCTTCAATGCCGCTGTGGAGACGTTCTTCAAAACCATCAAGGCCGAGCTTATCTGGCGTAGTTCATGGGAAACACGGCGGCAGGCTGAGATGGCGATCTTCGAATACATAAACGGGTTCTACAACCCACGCCCCTCTCGGGATATTGCTTCGCAATACCCTGCCGGGCAGTGGGCGGCACTCAGCATTGAGTTGGAAAAGCCCCGTCGCCTTCGAATGAAAAGTAGATTAAACGAGCACCTGAGGCGGCACTAAAGCGGGACAGGTCCAAACAGCCAGAGGTCTGCGTTCATGCCGTTATACGTGCCATCAAGGTGACCGGGAACAGTTTTGTGGCATTGGTCACTTCTCCATCGCGGCCTTCCAAACGGTTGCGCAGGATTTTACCCGCCTCATAGCCCATTTCATAGCTGGCAACATGGATTGTTGTCAGTGGTGTGGACAATTGCCCGGACACTTCAAGGTCGCCAAATCCTGCAATGGCGAGATCCTCGGGAAGGTTTATGCCACGGGTTCGGCATTCAAAGATCGCGCCGACCGCCAGGGTGTCAGTGCCAAAAAACACCGCATCCACATCGGGGAATTGCTCCAACAGATCGCCAAGCGCTTTTTTACCGTCGGCCAGACTGCGTCCCCCTTCCATTGGAAAGATACGCTCAACCGAGGCTCCGGTGTTCAGCAGGGCCTCCTGAAACCCCTGTAGTCGCTGGGCACCGCGCCCCTGTGACCGTCCGACATAGGCGATGTGCTTATAGCCGCATTTTCCAAAATGCTGCCCCATCATCCGGCCACCTTCATAGTTGGAAAAACCGACCAGCATATCAATCGGGTCAGGGGTGAAATCCCACATCTCCATAACCGGAATATTCTGATCGCGAAGCCGCGCGCGGGTGGCTGTCGATTGCACAAGACCGGTAAAAACCAGCGCGGCCGGGCGCATGGGCAATACGGAATTCAGGGCTTCGGCTTCGACCTCCTCGGAGTAGCCGATCTGCGACATCATGAGTTTATAGGCGCTGCCCTCTAGGGCGTCGGCTGACCCCTGCATGGCGTTGGAAAAATGCGGGTTGCGCAGATCTGACACAAAGAAGGATATGATATTTGAGCTGCCCGAACGCAGGTTGCTGGCAAAAGGATTGGCAACATAACCGGTTTTCTTGACGGCTTCCGCCACTTTCAGGCGGGTGGATTCCCGCACCTTTCCAGGATTTTGCAAGGCGCGTGACACGGTAATTGGTGCCACGCCAGCCAATTTGGCAACATCTTCGATCCGGACGGTTTCCGTCGCTTTTGCGAAAGGTTTATCTCTTGAACGTGCCACGTAATGCTGCCTGCCTTTATCTGAACCGGTTTCTAATCACGGCGTGAGAAACGTCCAATAGTCAAGAGATCTGTTGCGCTCCTCGATACGGA
The DNA here is from genome assembly GCF_030285785.1 of Parasedimentitalea psychrophila. Classification (NCBI taxonomy): domain Bacteria; kingdom Pseudomonadati; phylum Pseudomonadota; class Alphaproteobacteria; order Rhodobacterales; family Paracoccaceae; genus Parasedimentitalea; species Parasedimentitalea psychrophila. Next base: position 4,110,132 of record NZ_CP127247.1, read on the forward strand.
TGACCTCATTCCATTTGCAGGTCCGCTCACTGCGGGTCATGGAGCCAACCTTGATCTGATCAGCGCCAAAACCAACCGCAAGATGGCTGAGGGTCACGTCCTCCGTCTCGCCTGAACGGCCGGACATGACAGTGTTCCAGCCAAAGGACCGCGCCGCCTGCGATGCATCGAACACTTCGCTGATAGTGCCACATTGGTTGGATTTAAGAAGCACGGAATTGCAGGCTTTGTCGTGGCCGGCTTTTTCAACCTGTGCAGCGCTGGTGGTCAGATAGTCGTCGCCGATGATCTGCATCCGGTCCCCCAACAGTTCGGTAATGGCGACAAACCCTTCAGTGTCATCTTCTCCCAATGGGTCTTCAAGCGACACAATCGGATAGTCATTGCTCCAACGCTCAAGCTCGGCAATGAACTCACCGGTGCTCAGGCTGCGGTTCTCCAGCGCCAGATGATAACGTCCGTCGCGCCAAAATTCACTGGCGGCGACATCCAGTGCGAGGGACACATCGGTGCCAGGGCGCAAACCTGCATCAGAAATCGCCTGAGTGGTCAGGCCAAGCGCCACCTCGTTATTGTCAAAATCAGGCCAAAGCCCGCCCTCATCGCAGACGCCGGCAATCTGACCGCGTTTCTTCATAATGGCATGGGCGGCGATATAGATTTCGGCGGTCCATTCCGCAGCTTCGGCAAAACTGGTCGCGCCATTGCAGATCACCAGAAAATCCTGCACATCGACACGGTTGCCGGCATGGGCGCCGCCACCAAAAATCTGGATCATCGGGGCCGGAATTCCGGCTGCAGACACATTGAAGCTCTGCTGCAGGTGCTGCCACAACGGCATGTTCAGTTCCGCAGATGCTGCCCAGGCCACTGCACCTGACACTGCGACACAGGCGTTTCCGCCCAGCGTCGATTTTTGTGCAGTTCCGTCCAATGCGATCAAAGCCGTATCAATCGCCCGCTGATCTGCCGCATCCATACCGGTAAGCGCCGGGCCGACGAGGCGGTTAACAGCATCAATGGCCTTATTGACCCCAAGCCCGCCCAGCCGAGTGCCACCGTCCCGAAGATCTATCGCCTCGCGTTTTCCGCGCGACGCGCCGGCCGGTGCGATGGAGCGCCCGCTGCGCCCAGAGGCAAGGGTCACTTCGGCCTCTACTGTTGGTCGGCCACGGGAATCCCAGACCTGGCGGGCTTTTATCGAGGCAATGGTCGTATCGGCCATGAAATCAGCTTTCTATTTGTTCTGAACGAGTTGCGCGAAATCTGAGATTAACTGCGCCAGGGTTCGGTGGTCTTGGGAAATCAGTTCACGGGCCGCGCTGCGCACCAGCGTGCGTTGCGTCGTTGTCAGATATTCCGCAGGGGACTTGCCATCAATCCGGGCCAATAGCAGGCAGGGCAGCAATTGAAGGACATGGCGGGTGACCATTGCCTGCTGTTGCGGTGGAAAGCAGGCAATCCAGGCATCATAAAAATGTATCGCACTGGTCAGGAATGCGGGTTCCAGTTGCGGAATATGCGCGGCCTTCAGCAAGAAATGGTTCAGGCAAAACGCAGCATCAAATGCAGGGTCGCCATACCAGGCACATTCCGCGTCCAGAATAACCGGCTGATTGTCGCTTTTGCGGATCAGGATGTTCTTGGGGCTAAAATCCCCGTGAACCAGCGCCGTTTGTGTTGCAGCAGTTTGCGCCAGCACTGCCAGGATTTTTTCCGACAGGTCCAGATGGACTGTAGCAGTGAAGCGCAGATAGGGATCAAGCCGTAGCGCGTCAAACAGGCTGTCAGTGGCAAAAGTTTCTGCAACCTCCGGATCATTGCTAGTGGCTGCGTGCAGGTGGCCCAGTGTTGCCCCGACTGTTGCCGCGATGTCAGGATCAGCATCACCTGCCAGCATTAAGGACTTCCAGTTGTCAAACTGCTCTGGCGGCAGGAATTCGAGGATTACAGTGCCAAATTCTGCTGAATCGGCAATCACTTGCGGCGCTGCCCCTGGGATGATGCTATTGGCGCGGCGCAGCCAGGCCACCTCATAGCTGTTACGCTCCAGCGGTACGGTCCAGTCCTCGGCGACCTTAAGCTTGGACAGCGCCCGCTTGGCGCAGAACTGCCGCCCGTCATCGGTGCGAAACCGAATAATGTCAGAGGAGACACCCCCGGTCAGCGGTGCAATGTCGCTAATCGAACTCGCCACCAACCCTGCCTCCTGCAGCATAGGTGGCAGGATGTTATGCCAGTCGTCCGAAGGCATCAGGCGCTCCAGTTTTGGCAAGTCTGGCGCTGGCGGCCAAGCCCGTCGATTTCCAGCTCTACCACATCATCTTCGGACAGGAACACCGGCGGGTTCTGGCCAATGCCAACACCCGATGGGGTTCCCATTGAAATCAGATCGCCCTCTTCAAGGCGCATAAAGTTGCTGAGATAGGCAACCACGGTTTCGATGTCGAAAATCATCGTATTGGTGCGGCCGTCCTGAAACTGTTTGCCATTCACCCAAAGCCGCATGCCCAGATCCATGGCGTCAAACGACCCATCTTCTGGCATCATCCAGGGGCCGGTGGGGCAGAAGCTGTCCCAGCTTTTACCTTTGACCCACTGGCCGCCGCGCTCAAGCTGATATTCGCGCTCTGAGACATCATTGATCAGGCAGTAGCCTGCGATATGGGTCTTCGCCTCTTCTTTGCTGATACAGACGGCGTCTTTGCCGATCACCACGCCCAGTTCAACTTCCCAGTCGGTTTTCTTTGATCCGGGCGGGATCAGAATAGGATCAAACGGTCCGGAAATCGTGGTACTGGCCTTCATGAACACAATGGGTTCCGACGGTGGGTCCATTTTCGCTTCTTTAGCGTGCAACACACAGTTCAGGCCGATGCAGATAATCTTGCCGGGGCGCGGAATACAGTTGGCGATCCGGCTGCCCTTGGGGATCTCTGGCAGCTGAGAGATATCGGCTTTCAGCAATGTTTCCATCGCATTGCTCAACTGGCCACGACCATAATCCTGAACAAGGGATGACGCGTCGCGGTAGATGCCAGTGCCGTCAATGACGCCCGGTTTTTCGTTGTCCGTAGTGCCAAACCTGAAAAGCTTCATTGTGATGTCCTGAATGATAACGTTGTCATTTGGATAGCCTGCCTGCAGTGCCTGCGTCAAGCGCTTCGTGCGGATTACACTGCGGGGCGGGCGATATTATACAGGCAGTCCCCCGGTTGGGACGCTGTAGGAAGGCGCCTGGAGATAACAATGCCGTCTTCTTCGAAATGATACGGAACCGCTGCGGCTTTTGGTCGTTCTGGGTTGTACATCCAGCCTGCAATCTGGCCCTTTAAAACCGGCTCATTCAGCGAAACGGCAGGCTCAAACCAACCCGTTTCTGACGCGTAAACAAACTGCGACTGACGGCGGAGATCAAGAATTCCCATCTCAACTTTGTCGGTCGAAACTTCGCTGATTAGGCGCGATTCAGTGATGCCCAGATGAAGCAACAGCCCGTCAATAGCCTGAGCGGCCCCCTCGATTGACTGCCGGGTTGCAGTGCCGCCGCCGCCGAATTCACCGCTGACCCCCAAGACACCGGCGCGCCGGGCGGCCCCCATAGATGTCGGGCTGGAACTGTTGGTCCCCGCCACGAACCCATAGGGCATTCCAAGCGCCGACATTGCATCAATTTGTTTATTATTCATCGTTTTATCAGGATTTTCCTCACATAATGCGCAGCTGATATGCTCCATAGTTGTGCCGCCAGAATGCAGGTCAAATACCATGTCGTGCTGCGGCATAACCTCGACCTCCATGTGGTTGGCAATACGCTGAGTCGGCGTGCCGGATGCACTGCCGGGAAAGGCCCGGTTCATGTTGCCGCCGTCCAGCGGCGAGCATCGCTTTGCCGCCATCGCGGCCGGGGCGTTCAGGCTGGGAATCACCGTGATCGCGCCGTTCACCTGCCGTCCTTCCAGCGCCCGGATCAGTTTGAAAATCGCCAACGGCCCCTCGTATTCGTCGCCATGATTCCCGCCCAGAATAAGCAGCGATTTCCCGGTTCCACCGCGCCAACGCCAGACCGGTATCTGAACCTGATAATAAGGTGACCGGTCGATTGAAAATGGAACACTTAGCATCCCGGCTGTTGCGCCGAAGGCGTTCCAGTCAACGTTGGATTTTACCGCATTATGCATGATGAAGCTCACAAAGTTTCTTGACAGATGTTTTGTAAATGATAACGTTACCATCAGATCGACGCAATACAATTTGCCCACCCAGGGTAAAGTTTTAAAGGAATAACTCAGATGAGTTTAAGGGTAGCTATCGCGGGGTACGGCGTTGCAGCGCGTGCGCATGCCGAGGCCTATGCTGCGATTGAAGAATTTGAGATTGTTGCTGTTTTCTCACCTGCCCCGGAAACCGAGTCTCCGCTGATTCGGGCGCAACTTGGCAGTCAGGTTGCGGTTTTCGACCAGTATGATGAGATGTTGAACGCCGTTAACCCGGATGTGGTGTCAATCTGCACAATGCATGATGTGCACGCCGAACAGGCTATCAAAGCGGCCAAGGCTGGCGCGCATATTGTATTGGAAAAGCCGTTTTGCACCAAAGAGGCTGATCTGGCCCGGTTGCGCCACGCCGTAGAGCTTGCTGGTGTCACGGTCTGCGCCGGATTTCACGAGTTTCACGAAGGCCAATTTCGCGCGGCGCTTGACCTTGTTGAACAGGGTGCGCTTGGCGCGCTGCATCTGATGGAGGTCGATTATCTTAACGGAATTGGTCCCTGGGCACCACAGTTCTGGTGGGCTAAAAGACGCGAGACGGGCGGTAGCAGCCTGTTGGTTGCGGGATGTCATGCGCTTCAGTTTCTAATGCTTTGCAAGGCAGGCATTGAGGTGACCGAGGTGACGTCTTACGCAAACTCTACCCGTTCATCTGAGTTTGCTGATGTCGAATATGACACCACCCAAATCTCATTGATGAAGTTTGAGGATGGGTCCATCGGTAAGGTGACCTCCTGCATCGACGCCCAGCAGCCTTATACCTTCAGGGCCACTCTGGTGGGCAGTAAGGGGTCTTTGATTGATCGCCGGTTTTCCAGCCCTGCCCCACACGGTGAAGGGCGGGAAAAGTGGACCGAGATCCAGGCCCGTCATCTGGATGATGGCGACGCCATAACTGGCGACATGTATCAGCCGATGTTCCGCGCGTTTCTGGACTGTATCAGCCAGGGCCAGCCAATGCGGTATTCGGATTTTGAGACCACAATGAAAATGCACCGGGTTCTATTTGCTGCAGACAAGTCGGCGCAGACAGGCCGGCCGGTCAAAATCAGTGAAATTGCGTGTTGATGCCAACAGGCATGAAAAAGTGATGAAGGGGAAGACGTTGTCAGAACGGGCGATCGAGTTAACCGGGATATCCAAGTCCTACGGGGCACAAATGGTGCTGGAAGATATCAACCTGACCATCGACCCTGGAGAGTTCGTGGTCTTTGTCGGCCCTTCGGGATGCGGCAAGTCAACATTGCTGCGGATGATTGCCGGTTTGGAGGAAATCACTGGGGGTAATCTTCAGATCAACGGCCGCAACATGAACACGGTGCACCCGTCCAAGCGCGAAGTGGCGATGGTGTTCCAGTCTTATGCGCTTTATCCGCATATGACGGTGGGGCAGAACATCGGTTTCAGTATGAGACTGGCGAAAGTCGGCAAGGCTGAAATCAATGAAAAAGTGATGCAGGTGGCAAAGGTTTTGCAGCTGGATCAACTGCTTGATCGCAAGCCTTCGGAATTGTCCGGGGGCCAACGTCAGCGGGTCGCCATCGGCCGCGCCATCGTGCGTGACCCTCAGGTGTTCCTGTTTGACGAACCCCTGTCCAACCTTGATGCCGCCCTTAGGGTGCACATGCGTCTGGAGCTTGAGCGGCTTCATAAAAAGCTAAGCGCCACTATGGTTTATGTCACCCATGATCAGGTCGAGGCCATGACCTTGGCCGACAAGATCGTGGTTCTGAACGGCGGCGGCATTCAGCAGGCCGGCTCGCCGATCGAGCTTTATACCCGGCCATGCAATCGGTTTGTCGCCAATTTCATTGGTTCGCCGTCGATGAATTTTCTGGCAGCCGAACTGGGAGATGGCGGCCAGGTCGTGATCGCAGGTCAAACAGTAGCAACCCTGCCGGTACTGGCCAATGCCGTGTTGGGCGACGTTATGCTTGGCGTGCGACCTGAACATCTGCGGCTGAATGGCGAAGGTGAGTTCACTATTGAAGGCACCCTAAGCCAGAGCGAGCTGCTTGGAGCGGAAACGCTTCTTTATATAACGGCTGCGGACGGCACGCTGATGACAGTGCGCGAACCTGGAATTTCCCGCGTCCGGCCCGGCGACAAACTGAAACTCAGCGCCGATCTGCAAGATCTGTTCCTGTTTGAGAATGGCGACGGCGCTGATCAGGGCCGGGCGTTGATTGATTACGACGCGCGCTGAAATCTTTCGGACTGACCTAACGACAAAAACCCCTGGGAGGGGTGAGATATGAGACTTGCAAACAAAACCGCCTTTATCACCGCAGCTGGCGCCGGAATCGGTCGCGCCACGGCACTGGCTTATGCCCGTGAAGGCGCCCGTGTCATTGCCACCGATATCAATGCTGATGCGCTGGATAGCCTGCGCGCTGAATTGGCAGATATTTCAGCCGCCGGGCATGAGGTCGCGGTGCTGGACGTCACCAACCACGATGCGGTCAAAGGCTGCGTTGCGGCGCATCGCGACGTCAATGTGCTGTTTAACTGCGCCGGCTATGTGCATGAGGGCACGCTGGAATCTACCTCATCCCAAGACTGGGACCGCTCCTTTGACATCAACGTCAAATCGATGTTCTTGCTGACCCAGGCCTTTCTGCCGCATTTCATTGCCAATGGCGGTGCCAGCGTCATTTGTATGTCCTCTGCCGCGTCCAGCCTGAAGGGCGTGCCCAACCGGTTTGCCTATACCGTGACCAAGGCAGCGGTGCTGGGGTTCATCAAATCGGTCGCCGCCGATTACATTGGTGACGGCATCCGGGTGAACGGCATTTGCCCGGGCACGGTGGATTCACCGTCGCTGGCCGGACGCATCAACCAGGCCGCAGATCCAGAAGCTGCCTGGAAGGCATTTGTTGCGCGCCAACCCATTGGCCGCGTCGGCACCGCCGAAGAGATCGCCGCCATTGCGCTGCATCTTGCAGGTGATGAATCCGCTTACACAACAGGAACATGGGTGGTCGCTGACGGCGGCATCACGCTTTGAACACTAAAGGCACAGCAATGAGCATTGAAAGATTTCAGAAAAACCCGCGCATGAGCATGGCAGTAAAACACGCCGGAAGCCTGCATATCTCCGGTCAGGTACCGGATGATTTTGAGGCGTCAATCGAAGAACAGACCCGTCAGGTTCTGGCCAAGATTGACGCGCTTCTGACCGAGGCAGGCTCCGATCGCAGCCGTCTGGTTTCGATCAACGTCTACCTGCCGATGATTATGGATTTTGACGCCATGAACAGCATCTATGACGCCTGGATTGACCCAGAAAACCAACCGGCGCGGGCCTGTGTCGAGGCGCGCTTAGCGCATCCCTCCTTGCGGGTTGAAATGTCAGCGATTGCCGCTGTGGAGTGAACTGAGACCAAAGCAACTAACTAAAGGAACAGGGAAAATGAAAAACATTCTAATGTCCGGCATGGCAGCGCTGCTTGCCTCAACAACATTGGTAAGCGCAGATATTACTATTTTGGCTTGGCCGGGCGGAGATCCGGAAAAAGCCATGCGCGCCGTGGTGGAAAGCTATAACGAAACCCAGGGTGTTGAGGACGGCAGCCAGGCGTCGCTGATCTATTTCTCGCGCCAGGGTTTCAAGGAAAAAATGCTGGCTGATGCCGCCGCTGGATCAACAGAATTCGATCTGATGGTGACCTCGACCTATGACATCGGCCGTTATGCGCCCTTCATGTCTCCGATTGATGAAATCATTGACGAAGAAATCTACAAGGTCTTCCCAGAGAATGCGATTGAGACCCAGAAATTTAACGGCAAGGTCTATGGCATTCCCAATGATCTAAGCCTGCACTTTCTCTATTACCGCGATGACTTTATCGATCAGCTGATGACCGACCCAGAGTGGATCGCCAAATACGAGCAGATCACCGAAGAGCGCATGGGCAAGAAAATGTCTCCCAAGGCACCGGGAGAGTGGACCTGGGACGATTATATCGCCACCTCGCTGTACTTTACCAAATCCATCAACTCGGACAGCCCAACCCGTTATGGCACCGTGCTTCAGATGAAGAACCTGCTGTTCAACATGATGATCTGGCAGTCGACAGTGGCCAGCAATGGCGGCGACTGGCGTGATGGCGATGGCAAGGTGACAATCAGCACCGACGCTTTCCGTCGTGGGCTGGATATCTTCAAGATCATCACTGACAACAAGGCAACACCTGGCGCCTCCTCCAGCTATGAATATGGCGACGCCAACGCGGCCTTTGGCTCGGGGCAGGTTGCATTCATGGTGCAATGGAACGCTGCGGTGTCCGAGCTGAACGACCCGGAACAGAACCCGGCGGTTGCGGGCAAATTCAGTCTCGCCAAACAGCCTGCTGGCGCACAGGGTTCCAAAACCCACTTCCACAGCCTTGGTCTGGGTGTCAGCGCTGCATCCGAGAACAAAGCGGATGCGTTGAAATTCCTGCGCTGGCTTGGCACCAACACCGAAGCCAACACCATGTACGCCAAGCTGGGTGGCTCGCCACCTGTGGTGGACAGCATCATGGCCGCCGTGGCAGAAGACCGCCCCGACATGCCCTTGATGGGCGAACATGCCGCCAAATACGGTTTTGTCATGAATGGCGGCGCCAGCGATCAAGCGCTGCGTATCTATGAGGTGATGGCCGAAAACTTCACTGGCTATTGGGCCGGACAAATGAGCGAAGACGAAGCCATTGCCAATGTCGAAGCGGCGATCCAGTCGGCTTTTGACGGCTGATACCTTTGCCGGGCAGGCCCCCTGCCCGGCACCCTCCCCTCGGCGCGCTGCGCTCTTGGGTCAAAACCCTGATGGAAAGCGGAAATGGAAAATACCAACACGTTAAAAAGGGACGGCGGCTGGTTGCTGTCTGGTCTCTGCATTTTCCTTGCAGTCATGCTGGGTTTTCCGGCGCTGACCAATATCTGGTATTCGGTCTCTGACGTCTCGTTTGCCGATATCCGCAACCCGTCCTTCATCGGGTTGGAAAATTTCACCAATCAGATTTTCTCGACGAAAATGTGGGACGCGATGGGGTTTTCGCTGAAATTCGGGTTGATCTGTACCGTGCTTGAAGTGTCGCTGGCGCTGATGCTGGTGTTTGTCTTGCACCCGATCCTGACCAAACGGCCCTGGCTGACCGCCCTGCTGATGTTGCCAATGATGATTTCGCCCGCACTGCTGGGGGTCATGTACCGGCTAGTGCTGAATGAATTTGTCGGCATTATCCCACAATATCTTGAAATTCTTGGATTCTATGTGAACTTCCTCGGTCCGGAAAATATCTACAGTACGGTCGTGGTGATCGAGGTGCTGCAATGGACCCCCTTTGCCTTTCTTATTCTGCTGGCCGCGCGTCAGGCGATTTCACCGGATCAGGAGGAGGCAGCCGGGATGGATGGCGCCACTCCGTTTCAGCTGATCCGCCTTGTGTTGCTGCCTGCTATGCTGCCGTCGATTGTCATCGTATCCTTTATCCGGTTCATCGACAGCTTTCGGGTGTTTGACCATATTTTTGTGCTGACAGGCGGCGGCCCCGGCAACCTGACCACCTCAATCTCGATCTATATCTACAAGCTGTTTTTCAATCAGAATGTCATCGGTGAGGCAGTGGCGGTGTCGCTGATCCTGCTGGTGATGTCACTGGCGCTGATGTTTGCGGCGATGAAACTTATCCTGAGGGGCAATTAAGATGATTGTACAACCGGTAACCCTAAACAGTCGCCTTCTGATGGGTGCACGATGGGCGGTTCTTTTCATCGCGGTTGTGGTGTTGAACTTTCCGATCCTGGCCACGGTGCTGACCTCGTTCAAATCCACCGCTGACATTAACGCTTATCCGCCAAAATGGCTGTTCACGCCGACGCTAGACCACTATTACGAGGTGCTGTTCACCGGAAATACTAACTTTGTATCCTACATCTGGAACTCGGTGGTGATTGCCTCGGGCGGGACGCTACTGGCCATTGTGCTGACTTTTCCGGCGGCCTATGCGATCGCGCGTTACAAGACTGGCGCCGCCTGGCTTTTGCCAATCGTGTCCAACCTGCGGGCGCTGCCACTGATTATCTTCGCGATCCCATTCTATTTTATGTACCAGTCGGTGGGGCTTCTTGACACCAAACTGGGTCTGGCGCTGATTGCCTGTATCATCAATATTCCGCTGGCCTTGCTAATGCTGGTCGGGTTCATGCAGGACATTCCGGCAGAACTGGACGAGGCCGGGCGTCTGGACGGGGCCTCAACCCTGCAGGTGCTGTACCATATCATCTGGCCAGCCTCACGGCCGATCCTGTTTGCGGTGGCTATTCTGTCGTTCATCTATTCCTGGAATGAATTCCTGTTTGGCCTGATCCTAGCCACCAAAAGTGCGGTGCCTGTGACCGTGGGGGCCACTTTCTTTGTCACCTCTTACGGGGTGAAATGGGGAGCGACTGCGGCGGCGATGATGCTGGGTGTATTCCCGCCAATGCTTTTGGGTTTCTTTGCTTATCCCTATATCGGAAAATCCATGCTGCGCGGCGCAGTGAAGGGCTGATGTTATGACCAAATTTCTTATTGAGCGATCCAATGAAACACGGGTGGATGGAAAATCGCGGGGCATCCCGGCAGACTGTGATGCCTTTGCGCTAAAGGATGCAGGACGCTTTGGCTGGTCGGTACCGGATGAAGACCTGTGCCTGCCGGTTTTGACGGTCTGTGAACCGACCCTGCAGAAAAATCTGGCTGTGATGGATCAATATGCACGGGAACAGGATGTCTGGCTCTGCCCGCATGGCAAAACCATGATGTCGCCGCAGCTTTTGGCGCATGTCTTGGCCGGAGAGCGCACCCTTGGTCTGTCTGCCGCGACAGTCGCCCAAGCGCGGATGATGGCTGAATGCGGCGCACCGGTTGTGCTGCTGGCCAACCAGCTGGTCGGACGCAGCAATATCCGCAGCTTTGCCCATCTGATGGCACAGTTTCCGGCCACCCGTTTTCTGATGCTGGTCGATTCTGTGGCCGGGTTGGATCAACTGGTGGCGCATGGGGCGTCTCATATTGAAAAGGGACAGCACTTTACCATTCTGGTCGAGGTTGGATTTCAAGGCGCGCGCACCGGCATTCAATCGATGACGGGTGTCGACACAGTTCTACAGGCCGTGGCGGCACAGCAGTCGGCGCAGGCACCAGTGCAACTGTGTGGTTTGCAGGCCTATGAAGGCGCAATTGGCGGCAGCCATGACGAGCGCAAAGCGCGGGTGGCGGACTACCTCGACTTTGCGGTCAGTGCCTTTAACCGGATTTGCGACAGTGGATTGATGCCTGCGGATCAGGTGCCGGTATTCACTGCCGGCGGGTCTTCGAGTTTTGATTTTGTTGTCAGCGCCTGCAAGGCGACGTCGTTTCAGCGCCAACCGCAAATCTGGTTGCGGGGCGGTGTGGCCGCGACCTATGACCATCTCGCCTATAAAGAGCGGTTGGCGGAAATGGATGCACGGGGCGGGTTTGTTCTAAACGGGAAAGCCGTCTCGGCAGAGACCCGTTTTCAGCCCGCTATGGCGATCTGGGCTGCGGTGCAATCACTGCCAGAGCCGGGCATTGCCATTCTGGCCGCTGGCATGCGGGATTTCCCCTATGACGCAGGGTTGCCGGTGGTTCTTGCCCAGTATCGAGACGGCCAGCAGATCGCAGATCTTTCGGAGCAGGAAGACAGATTAAGGCTGACACGGGCCAATGACCAACACGCGTTTCTGAAACCGGCGGCTGGGATGGATCTTCGGATCGGGGATGTTCTGAAACTTGGGATTTCGCATCCCTGCACAGCCTTTGACAAATGGCGCTTTGTTTTCTGTGTCGATGCGCAGGACCGGGTAACAAATATGGCTGAAACCTTTTTCTAAGCGGAGCCGACAGATGTATCAGGTAGAAATTCTGCAGGCCGCAAATGCCACTCTGGGAGAGGGACCACTTTGGGATGCCCGGCTGAACGTCCTGTACTGGGGGGATCTGAAGCAAAATAGGATTTTCCGCTTTGATCCTGTGACAAAGACACAGACCGGGCAATGGCCCCTGCCCCATAAATTTGGCTGTCTGGCGCTGACCACGGATCCCCATCGTCTTGCGGTGGTGACCGACCGCGGATACGAACTGTTTGACCTGCGCAGTGGTGCCCTTCAGCTTCTGGCCGACCCCGAGGCCGGTCTGGATCTCAACTGCTACAACGACGGGAAACTTGATCCTCAGGGGCGGTTCTGGGTCGGATCACTGCCGCTTTCGGGTAGCCGGGGCGAGGAGATCACCGATCCAACAGGTAATCTCTACTCTTATGAATATGGGCAAGAACCCGTCACTCGGACCACCGGGATTTTTAACACCAACGGTCTGTGCTGGTCGCCGCAGGGTGATAGATTTTATCACATTGATTCATGGCTTTATACAGTGTTCTCCTATGATTTCGATGCAACATCCGGCGCGATAACCAACAAACAAGAATTGATCCACTTTGCCCCGGAGGAAGGCGGCCCGGATGGTATGTGTATTGATCAGGACGGTTGCCTGTGGATTGCAATGTGGGACGGCTGGGGCATTCAGAAAGTCTCGCCCGGCGGCAAGCGGCTAGAGAAAATCACCCTTCCGGTACAAAAACCAACCAGCTGCATTTTTGCCGGCGCAGATCTGGACGAGCTGATCATCACCTCGGCCTCCTGCTATCTGGATGCGCCTGCGCTGCAGAAAGGGCCAAACGCCGGAGCGCTGTTGCGGGTCAGGACGGGCACACGCGGTCTTGCGTCGCCTCATTTTCACTTGGCTGAGATGAATTAGAACCTGTATTTCGCAAATCCCAAAGAGCCCATATTGCAGATTTTCCGCGGCGCAACCAATGTCGCTATGGCAAAATGGTCAAAAACGACAGCTTTAGGACACCGCGAAAGTTTGGAGGTACTCTGTTGAACTTAAGATATCCTGCGCGCAATCGAATTAAGATGCGCGTCTTCACGTCAAAGCCCAAAACCGCTATATTAACCACTTGCACAACTCACATCGTCCAGGACGGTATGTCGGCGACCATATATGCCTTGTTGCCAATTTTGGCTCAGGCATTCGGGCTCAGTTACGCGCAGGTCGGCGTGCTCAAGGGCCTTAAGGGCTTATCGCAGGCAGTGCTTGAGATAAGCTCGGGTTGGATGAGCGAACGGATCGGTGAGCGTCGGTTGATTGTCGTGGGATTGGCGCTGTCGGGAGCAGGTTATCTCCTCCTCTCAATCGCTCCGAGTGCATTATTGGTGGCAATTTGTTTGCTGATTATTGGGGCCGGTACGGCGTTTCACCATGCGCCCTCTTCGGCTTTAATTGCCAACAATTGCCCATCCGCTACACGCAGCAGTGCGCTCGGACTCTTCAATGCTTCCGGGGATGTCGGGAAACTCGCCTTCACAGGCTGTTTCAGCTTTGCGATCGGTGCTGGGCTCGCTTGGCATCAGATCAGCATCTTGTACGGAATGGTCGCCGTATTTGCCGCTGTCGGAATTGCCATTTCCATAGGCGCGTCCTCTCTTATGCGGCATACAGAAACGCGTGAGGAACCCGACACTATCAACCAGCCTGATATAACCGGGTGGGGCATTCTCAACTGGCGCTCTTATGGCATTTTGCTGATTGTCAGCAGCATCGACGCCATGGTTCAAACATCCGGACTGGTTTTTGTAGCCTTTCTGATGCTTGCTAAGGGGTTATCTTTGCCTGTCGCTACTGGAGCAACGGTGCTGCTTCTCGCGGGTGGAATTTTTGGCAAAGCTGGATGTGGATACCTTGCTGACCGAATAGGCGTGAGCACCGCCTTCGCTATTATCCAGACCTTAACCGCGGTGGGATTGATTGCTGTTGTTGTTGCTCCAACCCCGCTCGCCTTTGCGTTGCTCGTGCCTCTCGGTGCAGTGATGCAGGGGACTTCATCCATAACATACGGCTTTGCTGCAGACCTGATTGATCATCGTCGGATGGCACGGGGCTACGCGCTTCTATATTCGTCTGGCACGTTTGCGTCCGCCGTTGGGCCGCTGGGAATAGGCATAGTTGCTGACAAGTTCGGAATTGAAACCGCGTTTTACATTGTCGCGGTCTTAGCAATGCTAGCCGTACCGCCCATATTTGCCCTACGTGCAGAATCGACCACCCCGAGAAAAGACCATCCCATACGCAACGGGTAAAGAGGGGACAGAAGTATGCCCTCTAGACGTTCTGCACGATCATGGGATCTAAGAGGCTGGCGAAACGGCCTTCTGTCGCGTCATAAGATGAGTTCGTTTTGGGTTAGGTTAGCCGTTCTCCTAATCTGGATTTCGAAATCATGCTGACTGTCACCATCGACATCACCCCGGACAAGCAGGTGCTTCCCGATGTCCTTGACCCAAACTGAGTTTGCTGCTGGGCCATCTTCGCTGAAGTCAAACTCTTGGTCACCCAACATAGTGCTATTGGCGTCGATCCAATAAAGATCGATGAGGTCTTCTCCGCTGTCAAACTGGTAGACCTCGTCGCGGTTTCCCTTACCAATCATGCTATCAGAAGTCTTACAGAAAATGAATATGTCGGTGTCGGAGTCCTTGCCTGCGTAGAGCTTATCCCTACCTGAGTCCCCCTTCAGGCAATCTGCACCCTTGCCGCCTTTGAGAACATCACTTCCCTCTCCCCCAATGAGCTTGTCGTCACCGCCCTTTCCTTTCAGAACGTCGTCGCCGCCTTCAGTGTCCGTGGGTGGGATCCCGACCACCGTGAAGAAGTCTTCGCCCAGATAGGTGGGCAGAGACAAGTGAGTGAAGGTGATCAGATAAGTTACCTGGCAATAGTCAGAGTGTGTGGTTACCGAAGAAGCTGCGCTTGAAGTTGCATAGTCGATATCGGAAATCCCCCATTATGAATGTGTCTGCCGACACACAAAGCGTCCAAATCCACGCTAGAAACCGCCGATACAGTCTACAGCATTCGCCCCATGGAGTCGTTCAGCTGGCTCGCATGCTCAATGGTTCGGCGGCAAGTGGCCGACACCATTGGAGGCGCCCTCACGGGCACGTTGGCAAACATGACGATCCAACTGATGGCTTGTCCCGCAGCTTTGACTGGATCTTCCAGTTCGAGCGCGAGCGCATATAAAATGGACTGAAGCCGCATTTTTGGGAACACGATAAGATCGGGATGTTGGACACATACTACTCGAAACAGCCGCGTTTCCGGTCCCCCTTTGCTAAATCGGACTTCTATGGCCCAATTGAATTCAGCATCGACATTCCCGTTGAAGAGTTGGTTCATGCCGTCTCTGTTGGAGATGCTCCAAGCTGGCCCGCCTAGCCCGTAGTTCCTCAATTGCCCGCCAAGAGCCGCTTCACACTGAGGCCGGTCAGCCAAACGGAGTAATGCTGATATTCGATCTGCTCGACAAGGCGGTTATAGAACTATAACCTACTTCGTGTTAACAGCGCGAAGACGCAGCCTCAATCTGGATAAATATCATGAGCACTCATAACAAACTCCTCCCCAGCTTCGCTAAATGGCTGCGCCCTATTGCCGTAGCTGCCACGGCATTTGGTGCGCTGACCCTGTTTTCGGGCGGCAGCGTTCTGTTTGGGCCCATGTCGGCGCAAACCGCAGCTGGATCCTATGTCCCCTTTGTTGTTTGGTTCAACTTCATAGCCGGCTTCGCCTACATCGCAGCCGGGCTTGGCATATGGACTGGCGCCGCCTGGGCCCGCGCTCTCGCGACGCTTATTGTAGGTGCAACTGTAGTCATCTTTTTGGGACTTGGGCTCCACATTGCAATGGGCGGAGCCTTTGAAATGCGCACGGTTGGCGCGCTGATCTTCCGCGCGGGAGTCTGGGCGGCTATTGTTGCCGCTCTTGGGCGCGCTCACCGCTGACCACATCCATTGCTGAAATCCTGGGAAAGATCAGAGACATGATGACCAACAAGCGCAGTCGTAAATCAACCGGAGACCGCAAGGTCGAGATCCTGCAGACGGCGTTGGATCTAGCTTTCGAAGCGGGACCTGGCATGGTCAGCACTGGAATGATCGCGCAGAAATTGGGCCTAACTCAGCCGTCTATCTACAAGCACTTTTCCAGCAAAGAAGACATCTGGATACAAGTTGCCAACCATCTGACGACGCAGATACGGGGTAACCTCGACCGTTGCCGCGCTGCCAATTGTTCCCCACAGGATCGCCTAAAGATGCAGGTTCTAGATCACCTCAGACTGGTTCAGAAGAACCCGGCGTTGCCAGAAATTATGGTGCTGCGCGAATTGCACAAGGACCAATCCGTGCTGCGCCAGCAGATCTTGCAAAGCATGAGTGCGTTTCACGCTGTCTTGGTCGAAAACGTGGCCGCAGCGCAAAAGTCGGGTGAATTTAGAGAGGACATCGACACCGACGACGCCGCAAGCCTGATATTGGGGATTATCCAGAGCTTGGTGCTCAGGATGCTGCTCAGCCGCAACCCGGCCATTCTACTACCCGAGGGCGAGCGCCTGCTGGCCCTACAATTAGCGGGTTTTGCCCACATCGGAGAGTGACATGAAACCCGGTTTCAAACTGATATTCATCACCCTGCCGGTTCTGGCAATTGGGGTCGGCGTTTTGGCCCTTATCGTCTCGAACCGACCGCCACCCGCGCGCGTTATTCTGGCCGAGCGCGCAACTGCGGTGCGGGTAATAACCACCCAAGCGAGTCAGTTGCCGCCGCGCATCACTGGCTACGGGTTAGTGCGGCCCAGTCGTGTTTACGAAGCCATCGCACAGGTTGCCGGCACTGCTGATTATGTGAACCCCAACCTTGAAAAAGGCGAAATTCTGCCCGCTGGCACAGTGCTGCTGCGTCTGTCGCAGACTGATTTCAATCTGGGCATTGCTCAGGCCAAAGCCAACATTCGGGCTGGTGAAGCCAAATTGGCCGAACTCACGGTCACGCAATTGAACCAGATTGCGGCGCTGGACATTGAATCCCGGGCACTGGAAATCAGGGCGCGAGAGATTGAACGGATAGAGACGCTGACCGTCAGAGGCATTGCCAGCGCGGTGGCAATGGATGCTGCACAATCGTCTTGGCTGCTACAAAGTCAAAAGGTTCAGACCCTTATAAATACGCTCTCGCTGTTACCCACCCAGCAGCAGGTGCAAACCGAACAGATTGCCGTTTATGAGACCAGCCTGAAATCCGCCGAACTGGATCTGGCCCGGACCACTCTGACCCTGCCCTTTGCGGCCCGGGTGGCACAGACTTCTGTCGAGATCGGGCAATTTGTCCGTGTTGGTCAGGTTGCCGCCGAGTTAGATGGGGTGGGTTCAGCCGAAATCGAGGCTCAGGTCTCGATCAGTGATATGCTGGCCCTGCTGCGATCCCGTCAGCCGCAGGCAGAAAGGCCAAAAGAATTAGTCCCCGGCGCTCTGTCCACCCTGTTGCACAGCCTTGGTCTGAATGCAGAAGTGCATTTACGGCTCGGTGAACAGGTTTTGACCTGGCCCGCCAAAGTGGACCGCATCAGTGACCAGATCGACCTGAAATCCGGCACCGTTGGGGTGATTGTACGTGTTGATAGCGCCTATACCGGTGTAAGGCCAGGCACCCGCCCGCCCCTGACCAAAGGCATGTTTGTCGATGTAGAGCTGAGCGCACCGCCGCTTGACGGCATTGTTATCCCCCGCAGCGCCCTGCGGAATGGCAGGGTATTTCTGGCCGATGCCGACAACCGTCTAGCCTCGACCCCGGTAACCACACGGCTGATGCAGGACGAGGTTGCACTGATCACCCAGGACCTGCCTGTCGGCGCCCGCATCGTGGTGAGCTTTCCCTCGCCTGCAATGGAGGGCATGTTGCTTGATGTGACCAACGATCTGGCCCTGGAGGCACAGCTGGCCCGCGCGGGACAACAGCCATGATCAGATTCCTTGCTGGCCACCAAACCATGGCCAATCTGCTGATGATCCTGCTTCTACTCTCAGGCATATCCATCGGCCCCTCCTTGCTGCGCGAGACCTTTCCGCGCCCCGAGTTGAGCGAAGTCGAGATTACCGTAGCCTATCCTGGCGCCCGGCCCGAGGATGTAGAGACCGCGATTTGCGAACGGATTGAGACGGCATTGGATGCGGTCACCGGCATTGACACCCAATCCTGCGAGGCGCGCGAGAATCTGGCCCGTGCTACTGTCAAAATGCGCGAGGGCGAGGATTTTCTGGCATTCACCGCGGATGTGAAATCTGAAATCGAGGCGGTGTCCAAATTTCCCGAACGCGCCGACCCACCCCGGATCAAAGTTCTGGGGCAGACCGTTTTTGTGGCATCAGTGGGTGTGACCGGGCCAAAATCACGCACCGATCTAAAGGATTACGCGGAACAGATACGTACCCGCATGCTGCGCTGGGGTGGCATTCCCAAGGTGGACATCCGTGGTTTTTCCACCCGCGAGCTGCACATCGGCCTGCGCCCGGCAGCGCTGAGGCAGTTTGGCATTTCAGTGCCAGACGTGGCCCGCGCGGTGCAATCCACCAGTCTGGACCTGCCTGCGGGTAGCATCGAAACCACATCTGAAACACTGTTGATCCGGGTCGCCGAAGAACGCCAAACCGCCGCCGATCTGGCGTCGCTGATCGTGCAATCTTCGGCCAGCGGTGGCCAGGTGCGGCTGGGCAGCATCGCCACTATCTCCGAACAATTTGAACTGGACGACGACCGAATCCTGTTTGACGGTGAACTTGCAGCCGTTCTGGACATCTCCAAGACGCGCGCGGATGACAGCCTGCGGATCATGGATGCTCTGGCTGCCTTTCTCGAGGCGGAACGTCAACAAGCGCCTCCGAGTGTGGTGCTGGAAATCAGCTCGGACGCGGCCAGCGTGGTGCGCGAACGGTTGCAGCTGGTGGCTGTGAACGGCTTGCAGGGACTGGCGCTGGTGTTTCTCGTATTGTGGCTGTTCTTTGGCTTTCGCTTCTCGTTCTGGGTGGCGATGGGCCTGCCGGTCTCCCTGATGGGGGGGGTCGCACTGATGGGGCTGGTCGGCTATTCGCTGAACCTGATGACCACATTGGGACTGCTGATCGTCATTGGCCTGTTGATGGATGACGCCATCGTCATTGCCGAAAACATCGCCCGGCAGCGGGAAAAGGGTCTTAGCCCTATCGAGGCGGCAATTCAGGGCGCTTCACAGGTATTTCCCAACGTGCTTGCCTCTTTTGCCACCACCGCCATGATCTTTGGCTCGCTGGCCTTCCTGTCCGGCGATCTGGGCGCGGTGCTCAAGGTGGTGCCGGTGGTGATGTTGTTTGTGCTGATGGTGTCGCTGATCGAGGCCTTCCTGATTCTGCCGCACCACCTGCTGCACAGTCTTGAGCATCCCCGCAAACCTGGCGGCATTCGCCATGGCGTTGAACGGGCAATGGACTTTACCCGCGAACGCTTGGTTGGGCCGCTGGCCGATCTGTGCATTCGCTGGCGTTACCTGGTCACCGGAATGGCCTTTGCCACCTTGCTGATTGCGGCTGGAATGCTGGCAGGCGGGTATCTGAAATTTACCGCCTTCCCCGAACTGGATGGCGATACCATCGTTGCCCGGGTGCTGCTGCCGCAGGGCACGCCGCTGGCGCGCACTGAAGAGGTCATCGCCCAGTTGCAGCACGGATTAGATCAGACCAACGCCGACCTGTCTCCGCAACAACCCGGTGGTGCCGCCTTGGTCCGGCACGTCACGGTGTCTTACGGGGTCAACAAAGATTCCTTTGAGACCGGCGCACATGTTGCCACACTCAGCGTAGATCTGCTGCCCTCGTCGCAGCGCAACAGCCGCCCCGACGCGATCATGGCCCATTGGCGCCAGTTGGTGGGAAACGTGCCGGATGTTATCAGCCTGAAGTACACAGAAACCTCCATTGGCCCGGCGGGTATCGCCATCGACATGCGGCTCAAGGGTGACGACCTGGCCGAACTCAAACGGGCCTCGGTCGAGCTGCAAAATTGGTTGTGGCAATACAGCGGCGTGACTTCGGTGCTGGACGATCTGCGCCCCGGAAAACGTGAACTGCGCATCACCCTAACCCAGGCCGCCGGGCCGAAGGGGATCACCGCCGGGCAAATCGCCGATCAGTTGCGCGCGGCCTATTTTGGCACCACCGTCAGCGAGATGCAGGTGAACGGCCAGCAGCTGGACGTCACCGCGCAGCTGCAAGGCTACGACCAAGGCCTGCTGCGCCAGTTCGACGATTTCACCATCACCCGTCCAGATGGGTCCTTTGTGCCGCTATCGGTGGTGGCCCAGGTCGAGATCGGTCAGGGCTATGCCCGGATCAACCGTCAGGACGGCATCCGCACCATCACGGTGCAGGGCACCATCGACACTGCCATCGCCAATGCCAATGCCATTGTCAGTGACACGCTGTTTCATTTTCTGCCCGATCTGTTGCAACGCTACCCCGGAGTGCAGCTGGATATCGAAGGACAACGCGCTGAGGCCACCAAGACCCAGAAATCCATGCTCAAGGGTTTCGTGATTGGTCTGATCGGGGTGTTTCTACTTCTCAGTTTCCTGTTTCGCTCTTATGTCGAACCACTTGTTGTCATGCTGATCATCCCGCTATCTCTGACTGGGGCAATCTTTGGTCACATGGCCATGGGGCTGAATTTTTCGATGCCCTCGATGCTGGGTTTTGTGGCGCTGGCCGGTGTGGTGGTAAACAACTCGATCCTGCTGGTGGGTTTTGTGAAACACGAGCATGGCACGGCTCTGACAGTGGCCGAGGCCGCAGGCAAAGCCGCCCGGGCACGGTTTCGGGCGATTTTTCTGACCTCAGTCACAACCATTGCCGGGCTGCTCCCGATCCTCACCGAAACCAGCCTGCAGGCACAGATCCTGATTCCACTGGTTTCCAGCCTGACCTTTGGTCTGTTGGCTGCGGCGCTGATCGTCCTATTTGTGCTACCGGGAATCTACGCGATCTTGGATGACTTCGGGCTAAGCACTCTGGCCAAAATGCGGGAACTGGATGCACGGCATGTCCGGCCAGGGCGGACAGCAGATCGGGAACATTGTGAGTAAAAGGTGTGTAACCGCCCAATGCCGCCTTTGGTGCCAAAAACATCTAACGGCAGCTTCCAGCGGCGGTTTCAACGGGTCGACGCAACACATGCATTGAAACGCTCGGCTGGTGTCTCATATCCTAGCGTTTTTCGAGGTCGTTCATTGAGCTGTCTTGCGACCGCACTCAGCTTTGCTTGACTATGTATCGACAAATCTGTGCCCCTTGGGAAGTACTGTCGCAGAAAACGGTTGGTATTTTCGTTCGTGCCGCGTTGCCACGGTGATCGTGGATCACAGAAATAGACGTCGACATCAGTCGCCAAGGTAAACTTTTTGTGCCCCGCCATCTCGCTTCCACGATCCCATGTCAGTGAACGGTAGAGTTCTTTTGGTAGTTTGTGAGCTTGCTTGATCAGCGCCTGAACAACGCTGTGACTGTCTTTGTTGCCAACCTTGGCCAGCATCACATAACGCGTGTGTCGCTCGACCAATGTGGCAATGAAGCTGTTGCCAGAACCGGCGATCAAATCGCCTTCCCAGTGTCCTGGAACGGCACGGTCTTCCACATGCGCCGGTCTTTGGCGGATCGATATAGTGTCCTTGATTTGGCCAAGGCCGCTGCGCTTCATGGTGGTGTGGCGAGAGCGACGAATGGATCGCGTCGCCCGCAAGTGCGACAGCAATTCTTTCTTAAGTACATTGCGTGTCTGGATAAATAGGCTTCGGTAGATCGTCTCGTGAGAGACCCGTTTGTCTTCCTCATCGGGATGTGCGCGCATCAGCCAACCTGCGATTTGTTGCGGGGACCATTTGCGGGTCAGCTTGGCCGATATCGCCCCCTCTCATCGATACTTCGTATCGACTGCCGGGCAGTGGACATAGATAGATATTGCCTGCCAGTTTGCAGGGCTTTGGCCGATGGGCACGAGCCCATGCCGCTGCATCTGATTGAGCCGCACGGTAAAGTTTGACGCCACCGTTGCGCCGGATTTCGCGGCTGATGGTCGACGCAGACCGTTTCAAGGATCTCGCAATTGATCGCACAGATAGTTGCGCAGTCAGGCCTCGTGATATCTCCTCGCGCTCAGCCAAACTCAGAGCCAAACGGGACCTCATGCGATCTGGCGGACGGATACCACCGGTGCGCGCCAGCAGAGGATAAATCGATGATGATGCACGATCAAATCCACGTCCAATCGAACTCATCGACTCTCCGCGTTGCCAACGATCCCAGATCTCTGACTTCTGTTTATCTGTAAAAAATGTCTGCGGCGATAGGCCATGATTTACTGAACCTCGTCCCTGTTCCCAGACACTGGGGTACTTTACCCCTGTCCATGAAAGGGGCACCAAATGGGACGACAGCGACGGAATTATACGGACGATTATAAGGCTGCGGCAGTTGAACGGCTTTACGAGCCAGGAGCGACGCAGGGTAGCGTGTCGAGCGAGCTTGGGATCACCGGTACACAACTGAAGACGTGGAGGCTTGAGATTGAGGCGTTTGGTTCATCAGAAGCCAAGCGCCGTCAGAAGGCGGATGCCGCTGAACTGGTCCGCCTTCGCAAAGAGAACAGGCGTCTTGCTGAGGAAGTGGAGATTTTGCACAAGGCATCCGCTTTTTTCGCAACGAGGGCGGTGAAACCATGACGAACAAGCACAGCTTCGTCACTGCCCATAAAGCGCAATATGCGGTCTCCACATTATGCCGACACCTCAAGATATCTCGGGGTTGGTTCTATGGCTTTCTGACCAGTCAGGACGCCCGAGATCAGCGGCGTACCATCCGTGAAGCGCGAGATCTGGAGTTGCTGCCAAAGATAAAGGCGTTTTTCAAAGCCAGCGGGAAATGCTATGGGTCCAAGCGTATTCATCAGGATCTAATGGCTGATGGTGAGATCGCTTCTGAGCGGCGTGTGGCGATAATAATGAAAGAAAACAAGGTGTCTCCGCTTCTGCGTAAGCGCCGAAAGCCCAAAACTACTGACAGCAATCACGACATGAAGCCTTCACCAAATCTATTGGAGCAGAAGTTCAACTGCCAGACGCCCAACGCCGTTTGGCTGGCGGATATTACCTATATCGACACGGATGAAGGGTGGCTTTACTTGGCTGGCATCAAAGACATGTCCACGCGGGAGATTGTTGGCTGGGCGATGGAGGACCATATGCGGGCAGAGCTCTGCTGTGAGGCCCTGAAGATGGCTCTGGCGCGACGAGGGCCCGTTTCCGGATTGATCCACCATTCCGACAGGGGGAGCCAGTATGCAGGTGGGAAATACCGCAAGCTAATTGGCAAGGCCTCCATCACCCAATCCATGAGCCGCAAAGGAGAATGCCTGGATAACGCGCCAATGGAGAGCTTTTTTGCTTCATTGAAAAAAGAACTCGTGCATCGCCATCGGTTCAGAACGCGCGCTCAAGCCAAAGCTGCAATCTTCGAATACATTGAGGTCTTCTACAATCGCCAGCGCCGCCACTCCAGTATCGGCTACAAAACGCCCCTGCAGGCATTTGAAGATACAGCTTTGAAAATGGCCGCATAGGGTCAATAGTGAAACTGTCCGGTTTTAGGGACGAGGATCAGATCTGAAGGTCAGCCTGCAGGAAACCCGGCTGGAAATCCTGAAACGGGCGGTGTTCGCCCATGGTGGTCGCTGGGACCTGCCGTCTAACATTCGTGGATTTACCACACCTTCGTGAAATTCCGCTGCGGCCCACATTTGGAAAAAGCGGCGGTGCGTTTATTGGGCGAAAGGAATTACCGCCAGCCGGATGATCCCGGGCGAGGCTTTGAAGTAACGAAATGGGTTTTTTATCATCCGGAAACGCTAACTGACTGCCCCGCCCGCCTAAAGCCAATTTAATCTGACAGGACCGGCCAAAGCGTTCTTGGCGCGGGAGTAAGAGCCTATCACCGAAGATCAAAAGTCGATGCAATGACCGAATCCCGTTTCTTGCCTGCAAGCTGTTCGCACGGTGAAAGCATCAAGTTTTTTTGCACAGGTGTACTGATGAGCAGCTTCAAAAAACGTGCCACCGGCTTTGGGCAATTGGCGTTCAGCTTACGCATGAATGGGCTCTGCAGCTCCATTTCCCAAAAATGGGAGTACCCATAGCTTTCCAGAAGCTCTTGGACCCGTTTGCCTTCTGAAGGGTTAGTGGCAAAATGCGCTTCAAACGCAAGGACCGGTTGCTGTTCTTGGAAAAACGCCGCGCCGCCTTTTAAGACCTGCAGTTCATGGCCTTCGACGTCTATCTTCACAAACGAGACATCCGTCAAAGCGTTTTCTCGCGCAAATGTGTCTAAGGGGACCACCTTCATTTGCTGAGCAGCATCACTTGATCCCACTTCAATTCGCGAGGCGCCCATATTCTCGAAATTTTCGGCAAATGAAACTTCACCTGCTTGATCCGACAACCCGACATGGACCGGAATGATGTTTGTCCCTACGGTGTTGGATTGAAGGATGTGAAAGACAACTTCGTTGATTTCAAAGGCAAAGATTTTCCCGAAATATTTGGAAAAGGACGCCGCGTGGTTCCCGATATTGGCCCCGATGTCCAACGCCATCGCATGCCCTTTAAGGTGAGGGAAAACAAACTGCTCAAGAGCCTTGATTTCAGGCCCTGAAAAAACGCCGTCAATGATGACACGCAGGCTGACAGCGTCGCCCAATAACACCGCGCGCACAGAGGGGGTGGCTTGCTTTTTATTGTACCGTCTCAGCCAGTGCTTGGTCGCAAGTTTTAATATGGTCTGCATGGTCTTCCCTTTGGAATTGAAGTGCGACTGTATATCTGGCCAAATTAGGGGGCAACGCAGAAGCTGTGTTCGAGGGGAGACGGCTCGCGTCAGTCTGGCCACAAATACCGACATCCGCAGCGTTTCTAGATACACCCAAGACAATTGTGGCAGCGATTAACGTCGAGTGATGTCCGCGTTCTACTGTGGTTTCAATGGGTCGTCGCAACACTTTAATCTTTATGGAAAGATGGAGTGTTTTGAATGAAGTATCGCACACGGACGTTTTATACGGACAAACAGAAGTCCGAGATGTGGGATCGCTGGCAACGCGGTGAGTCAATGAGTTCGATTGGACGTCACTTCAATCGTGCGTCGTCTTCGATTTTCCCTCATTTGGCGCGGACTGGTGGGATCCGGCCCGCTGATCGCACACGGTCGCGATGGACCCTGAGCCTCATTGAACGGGAGGAGATTTCCCGTGGGCTTGTCGCAAAGCAGTCGTTTCGTTCAATCGCGCAAAGCCTGAACCGGTCGCCTTCGACAATCAGCCGAGAAGTTCGCAGGAATGGCGGACGCCAAGCCTATCGCGCCACCCAACCAGACCAGCGCGCCTGGGACTGCGCAATTCGGCCCAAGTTGTGTAAGCTCTCGTTCAACGATCCATTGTGCCAGTTGATAGCGCGCAAGCTGCGTCGGAAATGGTCACCGCAGCAAATTGCAGGGTGGCTCAAACGCAAATATCCTGATGAAGAGAAAAACCGCGTGTCACATGCACTGCCCGGCAGGGTATTGCGCAGCAATGTCCCGAGAGGAGAACGATATATCGCAGCCTCTATGTCCAAACCCGAGGGGTTTTAAAGAAGGAATTACAGGAATGTCTGCGCAGCCCACGTGCGATCCGACGCTCCAGACACGCCACTCAAAAGGGCCTTGAGTTGCGCAAAATCAAAAATGCTGTTTCGATTAGCGAACGCCCAGCCGAGGTCGAAGATCGTGCCGTTCCCGGCCACAGGCCTCTCGGTGATGCAAGCATCACCTGTCAGCTAATAGGATGCCGATTTGATCGCGGGATCGAACAACAGCTACATCGCGACGCTGGTTGCACGCCATTCCCGTTTCGTGATGCTGGCCAAAGTCGCGAACAAGGACACCCAGAGCGTGACGACAGCCCTGATCAAACAAGCACGAAAGCTTCCCAAGGAGCTCTACAAATCCCTGACTTGGGATCGCGGATCAGAGATGGCGGGGCATCGAAAGTTCACCATCGCCACAAAGATCGACGTCTATTTTTGTGATCCTCAGTCTCCGTGGCAACGCGGGAGCAACGAAAATACCAACCGCCTTCTCAGACAGTACTTCCCCAAAGGTACTGATATATCTGGCTTCAGCCAAGCCAAACTCAGCGCTGTCGCACGCCAACTCAACGAGCGGCCGAGAAAGACCTTGCAATATCAGACATCAGCAGAGAAATTTGAGGCCTGTGTTGCGTCCACCAGTTGAAACCGCAGCCCAGTTAAGACATTCAACCAGGAAATCCAAAAACTGTACGGCGCGTTTAGATTTGGCTACGTCTCTTCACTCGTGAAACATCTCATTTCGAAAGTTGGTTGTACAGTCGGGGGGCGACACACTAAACCGTTTTTAACGGCAAATGCCAAAAATGGGTGAAAGCAGTGAAAGTGATTGAGACCATAAAAAAGCGAGCAAAATCTTATCTGCACGCTTACCATGAGTTCCGTCAGGAAAGTAGTTTCGTGAGGCGAAGGCGTCCCGTCTTATTTGATGAAACAGAAAACAAATTTGAAAAATTCCTGGACCTATTCACTTTTTATTTATGCCTTGAGTGTGGGAAATCTGCTGGAGACTGGCATCCAACGCATGCCGACTGGAACAGAGGACACCATAACGGAGCGTTGCTGCAACAAATGAGCAGGGCTAAGAAAGTCGATATTTTCGAAGGCATCATGAATGCATATAGGGTTTTCCTCAATCACGCCGATAACCCCATTAACTTAGAGGAGGAACTGGGTAAGGCATTTATAGATACTGGAGGGTCGGCTCCCCAAAAAGACGTTTTACACCGAACACTGGAGTACTTTTATATTAACCAAGACGAAACATTCATCAGGCACGGAATCGAACTCTTACACCGGCGTGACTATCGAACTGAAAGCGACTTTCCCCCGAAATCCAGTATGGCTTCAATGTCTTTGTCAGAAGACGGTGTTACCTTTGCTATCGATTCCGATATTATTCCATTCAACACTTGTTTTAACCACGGAAATAGGTGGCCTTGGTATTATTGTGGGGGATGCATTA
The DNA here is from genome assembly GCF_030285785.1 of Parasedimentitalea psychrophila. Lineage (NCBI taxonomy): Bacteria > Pseudomonadati > Pseudomonadota > Alphaproteobacteria > Rhodobacterales > Paracoccaceae > Parasedimentitalea > Parasedimentitalea psychrophila. The sequence continues at coordinate 4,137,506 of NZ_CP127247.1, forward strand.
CGGTTTCTGATTTTCGAAGATTAGGAGGGGAAATTGTCCGGCCCGGTGACAGAGACCATTTCTACGCGCGATCAAACCTGAAGGTGGATGACTGGTGTTTTGTATATCAGCGGCAAATAGAAAGAACAAAATCGATGGCCTCCTCGATTGATGGTTTGAGAGAAAGCATCATCGAAATCAAACAGTCTGGGGCAAGACATATCGAGAAAACGGTCTTAAGTAAGTTCTTTATCCTCGTGAGCATGCTCAGGCAAAAGCTTGCCTTACAAGGAATAGAGGTAATCTGAACCTGCGATTGAACTGAGACATCACCGATCAAACGAGTTTGTGTAGTACTGAAGTCGGTGTTACCTCAGTTTCGTAGACGCAATAGGCTTGGAACGTCCAGCCCATCAGCGGCGGATCTTTCGCAACTATTGATGACTTTTTAATGGAAATGGCTGCGAACGCTGATTGTGCCAAATCACATTAAGGTCAGAAAAGTCCGCATAGTTGCTGTTTGATCGGATTGCAACGAAAGTCTTGTGTGGATGGCTCCTGCATAGCAAGACATTTTTGCGGTGATCCGCGCATTTGTCAGAAGCAGTCTTGTGTCCGGCCTGTTTGCGCGGTTTTGACCGCTGGCCCTCCCTTTCGGGACATTGCTGCGCAATGCCCTGCCGGGCAGTGGATGGGTTCCGCGAACCAAGTCCCTTTCTGCTTTGCGGGCAATAACGCCCGGGACATTCGACGGGGTGTCTTGGTTGTTGCGGCTGACTTTTGCACCATCACTTCGCAGGTCTTGCTATCTCGTGTTGTTTAGGTCTTTTCAGATTGTTCTCGGCGTGTACGGCTCATTCTTTGTCAAAACTGCCCAGACGATCCGTGCCGTTTTATTCGCCATTGCCACAGTTGCTAAGCGTGCTGGTTTGCGTTCCAAAAGGGCTGTTAGCCATTTACTCGCCCTTTCCGGGTGGGATCGAGTCTGTCGCACAAGCGATGTCATTCCTACGACAAGGAGCTGGCGCAGATATTGATCACCCATCCGCTGCCCGGCAGGGCATCGCCATGCGATGTCCCGAGAGGGATGGTGATCCGGCCTAATCGCTCTTTCCCACCACTCGATTTGTTGGCAGGCGTCAATCCTATCCACGCAGCAAACTCTCGACCATTCCTGAACTGATGGCCATCGCCAATGCTAGCAGCGATCGCAGATGCCGTGACAGTGCCGACGCCAGGTATTGTTTGCAAGAGCCTCACGCGCGCGTCTCGCTTCGCCTCCAATCTCAGACGTGTCTCATACCATCTCACCTGCTCATGAAGGGCTCCAAGCCGCTGGCACAGATTGCGGAACACGTCCTGCGCAATAGTGGGAAGTTCCAGTTCAACGCCTTCGACCACACTTTGCGCAAAGCTGATCACCCGTGCGAGGCCACGGGCAATGTAGATACCAAACTCGGCCAACAGACTGCGAAGCGCATTGATCAATTGGGTGCGTTGTCGAACAATCAGACTTCGTGCCCGGTGCAAGGACAGAAGCGCTTGTTGGTCAACCGATTTGATTTCAACAAACCGCATCGTGGGCCGCGTGACTGCTTCGCAAATAGCCTCCGCATCAATCGCGTCAGACTTGCCGCGCTTCACATAAGGTTTGACATACATCGGCGGGATAAGCCGTACTTCATGTCCCACCTGGCTCAGCTCGCGCGCCCAGTGATGGCTGGTACCGCAGGCTTCAATCCCGACCAAACAAGGATCAAGGCGCTTAAAAAATGCCAGCACCTGCGCACGGCGCAACGGGCGATTGAATGCGACTTCACCTGCATCAGTGATACCGTGCACATGAAAGATGTTCTTGGCCAGGTCGAGGCCAACTGTTGTAACTTGCATTGGGTGGCTCCCCTCATTCGCAGATTTCGACACCTGATTTATGGCGCAAAGCGACGCCGGTTGGAGCAGGAGCCATCCACCCCATCTGCTTTCCGCCCTTAGTGACATCCGTAAGCTGACCTAGTTCCGGGTTTTCGAAGATGTAGTGAGTGGTGGATCTGGCCGCAGTCTGGCCCGTGCTGCACTTCGTCTTGAAGGTCCTCTGTGGATGGCTCCTGCATTGCAAGCGTTTTTCGGCGATTTCGCAGCGTTTTGTCAGTACAGTCGTCTGTCCGGCCTGTTTGTGCGCCACTTTCAAAATACTGCTGGCCTTCCCTTTCGGGACATTGCTGCGCAATGCTCCGCCGGGCAGTGGATGGTTTCCGCAAGCGAGGATCCAAACGGCTTAACGACCTCAAAGGGCCGGTGACCTTCCCGGAGTGTCCTGGCTCTTGGTTGACTTGTGCCGCGTCATCACCTCATTCGTCTTGCATCTCGTGGCCGCCATGTCGCCTATGCGACTGGCTGCCTGTATTGCTGTCCTTTCGATAAAACTGCCCAGATCACTCGCGCTGACTTGTTGGCCATAGCAATCGTCGCAAGCCGGAACGGCTTTTGAGCGAGGATCAGTCCGGTTTTAGGGACGAGGATCAATCTTTCCATATCTGCGCAAGACCAAAGCGCCGGGTTAAACTTTTTGTAAAAGTTTCACTCTTCGTACCTAATGAACATCCACTTTCCTCCCGCTTGCCGAGCGTGCAAGCGGGCGGAAAATTCACGGCTTAGATTTGTAACAGGGCGCGAAAGCTCCCGTTGCACCTTTGCCCACCCTCTAAGTTTGAGAACTTTACGGGCGCTGTCCAAGCTGGATTTCTCAGCACCTTCGGGCAAAAATGACTGGTGTGTGCGCACTTGCTGAACGCAGATCGCAGGAAACAACTGCCATGGTGTGATCTCGGGGAATATCGCATATTTCGCATCAAACATGAGGTAGTCTACCGGAACTTTGAACCTCTGGGTGCGTTCAACGAGCCGGTTGGCGATGCTTTGCGATAGGATATAGCCCCCAGCCCCTAGATGCCGCGACTTAAGGCGGCCGAGTTGTCTGGTCTTACCAACGTCAACAAAAGGGGGGGAAACAACCGCTTTGCGCTGGTAGGTCTCTATCTTAATTATATCAGCGTCACTCGGCAGCCAGGAATCATCGTTTAGCAAGGTTTTCGAATCATCGGAGAATTTTAAGTCATCCTCAAAAACAGCGCCAAATTTGTGCTGGCCTGCCGCGATTTTTTCCCACGCCGCGCGATGGCTCAGGAAGCAGCCAACCTCTGGCCCGGATAAACGGTGCATGCCTTTCTCTGGCTGATGCAAAGCGTCAATCTGTTCTCGACTTAAGTTTGTGCCGTCAACAGCAGGCAAACGGGTCAGCGGTAGGTTTAACCTACTTACCTCCGACAACATATGCTCTGAACGTTTCTTGGCACGATCTAGATTGATGTAGTAACCTGGAACTTTCATCGATTAACACCTGTAAACACAACGACATCATCCGCGTCTTCGGTTTGGACAAACCCATAACTGACTAAGAGGCCTAGCATTTTTTCCAAGCTCTCCAGGCCGTCTGTGTAGGCATGCGGATGGGTTTCAAGAATTATCAATTCAAACCGTTTCAGGGCCTCGGTTTCAGCAATGATAAGATCGAATTCTGCGCCTTCGATATCACAAATAAGTGCGACTGGGCCATCTGGGAGGCGGTTGGACACCTGGGCCAGCGTGGTGGTCGGAACTGGGTGCCCCTGTAACGATACCCGTCCGGTGTGTGCATTGTGGCCAAAGTCGAACATCACCTGCGCTTCGCCGGAATAATCCACCGCCGCTTTAATCACATCGACGCAGTTTGGTTTCGCTTCGGCGCGTGCATTATGTTTACAGACTGCGGCCAGTTCAGGGTTGGCTTCTACAATTATATGCAGTGCTTCCGGCCCAATTTGGTGCCTGACGAGGGTTGAGATGACGCCAATCGACCCGCCTAGTTCAACAACATGATTTCCAGCGGACAAATATGTCTGAACAAATTTGGCTTCAGGAACCTCGTATGGGCGTTTACGTGCCAGCATGTAGCGGATTTCGGGGTCAACATTATGTGGAACGGTTACCTTGACACCATGTACCGAAAATTGATCTCCATGAACGAGGTGATGCGCGGCGAGCCAAACCTTCCTGGTCAGCTTGGTCATTTATTGGCCTCACGCGTTGCGCCGCCATCCCGGAACGTGCTTAGAACGCCGCATAGATATGCGACCTGTTTAGAACGCTTGCGTTCCGAAAACAAAACAGTGACTGAAAGTAGCTGTCCTAAAGCGGAGTTCAATGCTCTGGCAAGCGGAACAGGGCGGCCGTGTTTGCGGGTTGCATAAACACGCGATCGCGCCATATGCCACGCTTTTAGAGCGGCGATTTCCGGTGAACGGACAGAAGACCGCCCTTCCAAGTGAGTCACAATCGCATCACGCACAAACATCAACTTGCCAGCGTTTTTTCTAAGGCGTAGCGCAATATCATCATCTTCGTGATACAGAAATATATTCTCGTCAAAGCCTGAAATATGCTCAAAAGCAGCTCGCCGAATAAGTAGTGCAGCACCAGACAAAACGGTGACTTCTCTGTCTTGCTCGGGCCAGCCGCGTGGCATCTTGTCAGAGCGTGGAAACAGATGACTGTTCCGCTTAAAAAGCTGCCCGCCATTCGGAGAAGTAATCTGTGGATTGAATGCTGAAGCGTCTTTGTAGGTGTCCGCCGCGGCCAAAAGGCGGGTCAAAGTGTCGGCGGCTAAGGCTGCATCCGGATTGATAAAAAGTAGAAATTCGGTATCGAGTTCTGCGGCACCTTGGTTGCAGGCAACACCAAAGCCTTTGTTTTGGTCATTAGAGATCAATTTGGCGCTGTACTTCGCCGCAAGAGTAGCCAGCTCTCCGCCATCGTCTTCGCCGGCATTGTTGACCAAAACCACCTGTACCCCATTCGGAACCGATGCGAGCATCTGCGGGAGAACTGCCATGCTGCGATAGCAGACTGTGACAACTCCAATTCGATTTAAATCCATAACTTTAGCCGACATTTCTCAAGTAAATACCTTCCTTGCGTTTTGTCAATATATTGTGCCCAAATCAAGCCTGCAGGGCCTGCTGTGCCGTGATAAGGGCGCTTGCCACGTGACTTGAGGATGACTTCTGGTCCCGGAGGCGGGATTGATCCGGTTTTGGTCTGTTCGACACCCGTTTGGTCAGACCTGTGGAGCCGCTTTCGCTCAGGTTTTATCGGTGGCGCAGTCATGCGGGAACCGGCGGTGCACGCAGCGCTGGATCGCCGCCAAGATGCGATTGAACAAATCTCCACTGATCGCAACTTCAGCAAGCTGGAAGGTAATGGCACGGGCATGTCGAACGACCCTTGCACCTATCTTGATCGGCCGGGTTTGTAGGCTGGTCAGCGACCAGTCGGCTATCTCCTCGGGCAACTCGGCCCCTCGACACCTTCGCGTTCCGCTGACACGCGCAGTCCCAAAAAATCAGACTGATATCGACGGGCGAGCACTTTCGGATCAAGCGCTGTATCGATGTAATCAGCCGATTGGGCCGCTTGAAACAGCTCTGCAAACCGCCGGGCTTGGCGCAGATTGACCTGCGCAAGGGGAGCGCCCTGCGTTGCGAGTCCCGTTACAAGTAGCCGGTGATAGAAACCCATCGCCTCGAACACGACCAAAGACACTTCTGTCTGTCGTACCAATGCTACGCATTCCCTGCCGGCAATGATGGCCTGGAACAGCGCGATCCTCGACCTCAGGTGGGCGTTCACTGATCGGAATTGCATCTTTGATTTTGTGCAATTTAGGGCCCTTTTTCTCGGTGTGCCTGGACCGTCGGATGGCGCACAGGCCAAGCAGGAAGTCCTGCAATTCCTTCTTCAAAACCCCACGAGTTTGAACATGGAGGCTGCGATAAATCGTTCTCCTCTCGGGACATTGCTGCGCAAAACCCTACCGTGTAGCCAATGCTGGCGACATCAACGGGGATGGATACGACGACTTGTTGATCGGAGCGCGGGAGGCTGACCCGAACGGAAATGAACAAGCTGGAGAGGTCTATGTTATCTATGGGCAAGACACATTCTCTGATCCTCGTCCCTAAAACCGGACAGTTTCACTATTGACCCTATGCGGCCATTTTCAAAGTTGTATCTTCAAATGCCTGCAGGGGCGTTTTGTAGCCGATACTGGAGTGGCGGCGTTGGCGATTGTAGAAGACCTCAATGTATTCGAAGATTGCAGCTTTGGCTTGAGCGCGCGTTCTGAATCGCTGGCGATGCACCAGTTCCTTTTTTCAATGAAGCAAAAAACTCTCCATTGGCGCGTTATCCAGGCATTCTCCTTTGCGGCTCATGCAGTGCCTGGCAGTGCATGTTCACATGCACGAGAGGGGATTGGGTGATGGAGGCCTTGCCAATCAGCTTGCGGTATTTCCCACCTGCATACTGGCTCCCCCTGTCCACTGCCCGGCAGTGTATTGCGCAGCAATGCACGAGAGGGAGTGTCGATATAGGTAATATCCGCCAGCCAAACGGTGTTGGGCGTCTGGCAGTTGAACTTCTGCTCCAGTAGATTTGGTGAAGGCTTCATGTCGTGTTTGCTGTCAGTAGTTTTGGGCTTTCGGCGCTTACGCAGAAGCGGAGACTCCTTGTTTTCTTTCATTATTATCGCCACACGCCGCTCAGAAGCGATCTCACCATCAGCCATTAGATCCTGATGAATGCGCTTGGACCCATAGCATTTCCCGCTGGCTTTGAAAAACGCCTTTATCTTTGGCAGCAACTCCAGATCCCGCGCTTCACGGATGACAAGCCGCTGATCGCGGGTGTCCTGACTGGTCAGAAAGCCATAGAACCAACCCCGAGATATCTTGAGGTGTCGGCATAATGTGGAAACCGCATATTGCGCTTTGTGGGCCGTGACGGAACTGTGCTTGTTCGTCCGCTGCCCGGCAGGGCATTGCAAGGCGATGTCCCGAGAGGGATGGTTTCACCGCCCTCGTTGCGAAAAAAGCGGATGCTTTCACCGGGATAACGATCCCCCGGATCGGTCTCCGTTCCGGCTCAATCCAAAATCTCCACTTCCTCAGCAAGACGCTTGTTCTCATTGCGAAGGCGGGCCAGTTCAGCGGCATCCGCCTTCTGACGGCGCTTGGCTTCTGATGAACCAAACGCCTCAATCTCAAGCCTCCACGTCTTCAGCTGTGTGCCGGTGATCCCAAGCTCGCTCGACACGCTACCCTGCGTCGCACTAGGCTCATAAAGTCATTCAACTACCGCAGCCTAATAATCGTCCGTATATTTCCGTCGCTGTTGTCCCATTTAGTGCCCCTTTCATGGACAGGGGGAAAATACCGCAATGTCCGGGAACAAGGACGAGGTTCAAACTTCGTTAGCTGGCCCCATGAACAAGGCAAGGACGGACCCATCGGACTCGTTACGGGCCCAGCCCGACAGGCCGCGTCGTTGCGCTTCTGAGCGTGTCCATGCACGAAAAGCAACACCTTGAACACGCCCTGCAATTCTAGCCTTGATAGCAATGTCAGACATGAGAAATTGCCCCTTTGCCTTATAGAAGAACAATCTACCACGCTTTTTGCTCCACGCAGCAATAGATTGAACACTCAGAGGACATGACAAAGGCCAAGACAAAACAGCGCCCAATTTTAGGCAGGCTGTTTGGCGGGTAGAAAATAGACCCTCCAAATAAATGTGTTTTTTCAACTATTTGAAAGGGGTGATGGCGGCAGACATCCGCCACATTTACCTAGCAAGGCATTGACTTAAATCAACTCTTCAATGTGATTTCAGAAAAATACCACAATACATACCACACCAAGTTTTGAATTCCGCGAATTTCTGTCTCTCAGCTGTCTAGATTTTAGAGCGATCCCAACCCCTCGTCAAAGGTCTTCGCCGGTCAGCACGTCTTTGCGGTCTGAACCATCTTCATTCTTGGCCGAGGTCCAGGTCTTCCACCGCATTGCGGTTGGCAAGGTCGGGGCATAGTCCCTACCCTCCAGTTCGGCCTCGTCCTGGCGTTCCTGTTCGATGTCATCGAGGTATTTCAGGAACAAAATCCAAGATGTCTAATCGGCATAGTCCAGCTCAGATGCCAACCCCTCTTCGTTACGCAATTTCGTTACGCAATTCACGGTCGATGCTGTTAAAGGCGTTTTCAAACACGGGCGGTCCTTTGATTTTTCGGCAAGGTAGGTTTTGGTGACGTCAGGAACAACGGCTAATCAGCCAATGCCCGGCGTCTCTATCAACTCTGCCTGGCGTTCAATCGAAACTGGACAGGATGCGCTTACGTTTGTGACGACATTTGAATGGCCGATGTTCTGCGAAAAGGCTTTGAAGGCTTCGCGAGTTGGATAGCGAATGTCGGCCCATTTCACCAGTGTTTTGCGGAACGCGTGGGGCGTGAAGGGCGGCAGATAGGCACGGGTGAAGGCCTCTTTGATCGCCGTGCGAATGGCGTTGGCGTTCTTGTAGGTTTCCCGCTCAAGGCCCACCACTTTGAACTCGCCGTCAATCGGCTTGATCTTTGCAGGCGGAAACAGCGGGTCGTCGGAGCCGAACAGCTTTTCGCGTTTCAGGTACGTGACCCATTGATCAAAACAGGCCCGATACTCGGGTTGAGGTGTCCGAAGCGCCAAGACCTAACGACATTGCCCCCCTACTGCCCGAAGCACGTATTGAGATCACGCTTGAGAATGGGCGCAAGCTATCCATCAGTGATGGCGTAGATGCGGGCTTTGTTCTGGAACTGGCGCGGGGACTGGCCATACGATCCCCTTTTGGCAGATGCAAAGATCTGGCTCACAGCCCGCGTGACGAATATGCGGCGTGGGTTTCATGGCTTGGCTGCACAGACCGAGCAGGTTTTGGCGGGTGATCCATAGGAAATGATCCATTGTCAGGTCATGGCGGGAACGACATATTAAGTGGTGCAACGGCGCAGATGTTCTGAATGGGGGAGATAGCGGCTACCGGTCTGACGCGTGGCCGGAATCGCTGGAACTTGTTGGGGTTTGAGCGTGCTGGGTAGAATGCTGTGGTTCATGGAGCATGCGCCAGGCCGAGGTGCCCTTGGGATCGTTCCAGAATGTGAGTTTGTCAAATCGCTCGTACAGGTCTGGCGGCAGAACCGTGGTCCGCGGTGTGTGCCGCACTGGCCCAGTCACTTTGTGCAATCCGGCAGCGCCGAGCTGTCTGTCGAATTCAGGTGCGTCATACTCGACCTTCTGGAAATCATGCGCGAACCATTCTTCGCCAAGGAACTTGTAGACCAACCGCAAGCAGGCCTCGGGCTGGCTGGCTAGGATGTCGTAGTCGATCAGCAGAAGGTGTCTGGAGTGCTCGCCGTAATATGCCTCCTTCAGGGCCGAGTATGCGAAGCCAACGACGCGACCCCGGTGGGCTAGCGCTTCCGTCCGGCTATAGACGGTGGCGCGTTCTTCAGCGGACGCAAAAAGTCTGGAGGGTTCAAAGGCGCTTCGCCGCACTAGGCATTCGAAACTGTCCATGATCCACGCGACATTGCGCACGCAGCACAGCATCTTTGCCTGAGGAAACAATGCCCGGACAAGCGGCAACTGGGCTGCCCATAATCGGTTGGTGTCGAAGATCGCCTGCTTGCCAGACTGGTCCGAGTAATAGGCCTGAACAACGGCGCGCAGAATCCGTTTTCTTTTCTCCTCGTCAAGAAACACAGCCGTTTCATTTTGCGGACTCATCGCGTTCAGCAGGGTCGTCACCAGCCCGCCGACCGGCCCGGTCATCGCCGCGGCAAACCGCGGGTTCTGGCGCAGGATGCCCGCCAGCAGCGTTGAGCCGGAACGCGGCAAACCGGAAATGAAATGGATGGTCTGCATGGCGTGTCCTCCCCGAACACAGCTTCGTCAAAGCATAGGCGACAGCCGCACAAAATGCAGCCCCCGCAGGGCCATTGGCCCGCATGCCATATCGTTCCACGCTGGAAAGGCCTGTGCATCGGCCTATATCAACCGATATCCAACGCGCGTGAGGTAAACTCCTGGCCCTGAAAGGCCGGTCGCGCGAAGGACCGAGGGGTGCGGGTGCGCCCGCTTGCCCTGGGGCGGTTTCGTCAGCTGGGGAGGAAAGCTATGGCGATGTTTCGCGTGGAGGCGGAAAGCCTCAACATCATTGACGGCTTCAAAGTGGAGACCCTGGCCGCGGCTTCAGGCGGTCAAACCTTGAAAGCCGAGAGCAAGGCGCCGGAGTCGCGGGCGCAGTTCACCTTTACCGGCGAAGACGGGATCTATGACCTCGACATCGGCCATTTCGACGAGAACGACGGCTCGGCCACGCTAACAGTTCTGGTGAACGGAATAGAGGTTGGCAGCTTTGTGCTGGATCAGGAACTTGGCAGCCACCTCGCCAACCAGCAGACGCATACCGTCCGCCGCATCGAAAACGTGGCGTTGCAAGACGGCGATACCTTCGAGATATTGGGAATGCGCGACGGCGGAGAGCCGGTGCGCATGGATTACATCGACTTCACGCTGACCGGACCGGGAACGGATGTCATCGAGGTGGATACGCCGCTCGACGTGACCGATGCCTCAGACGGCCTGACCTCGCTGCGTGAAGCCATCGCTATGGCAAACGCGGATCCCGACGCCAATACGATTACCTTCAACACCGACGTTTTCAACGATGAGCCGCAGGATGTCATCAGGCTGACTCAAGGTGCGCTCCTTATCACCTCCGACCTTACAATCGATGGCGATCTGAACGATGACGGGCAGCCCGATATTATCGTCTCGGGCGACGTCCTTGGCGACGATGTGACCACCACTGACCCGTTCGGAAAGACGATTACGAACGCGCCCGCAAACCCATTTGATTCCGACAACAGCTATAGCGTCTTCTCCTTCCGCGACTCATCCGAGGCCACTTTGGACGGTCTGGTTGTCACCGGTGCGGGCAGTCCCGGCGATGAAGGCTCAGCGATTGTCGTCGGCTATGGGGCCAATCTCACCGTTCGCAATTCGAGCCTGTCCGGAAACACGAGCAATACTTGGGGCGCCGCCCTCTACAATAGCGGGACAACGATACTCGAAGACACGGCCGTCGCCTTCAACGTAGCCGGCGCGATGTTCAACGAGGGTCTGCTCACCCTCTCGACTGTCACTGCGACCGACAACTCATCTCAGGCACTGTTTAATTATGGCTCCCTCGAGATTTTCGACTCGCGGTTCGCGGGAAACACAAGTGGCCTGACTAACTTTAACGGCGGCACCGCCACGATCCAGTCGTCCGATTTCACGAACCATATCCGGGGCGCGATCTATAACGACGGGACGCTGAACATGACCGGCGGCAGCATCTTGAACAATACCAATACTGCTTCGGGCGCGGGCCTCAGAAACAACGGAGGCACAGCAACCTTGGACGGCGTCGTGATCTCGGGCAACGTTGCGCCTGGCGGCGGCGGGATCTGGAATGAAGGCACACTGACGCTCACCAACGCGTTGATGTCGGAAAACCGGGCGTCGGGCGAGGACGGCGGCGCGGTCCTGAATGACGGCACCCTCATTCTGTCCAATTCCATGCTGACCGAGAATTCGGCGTCCGAATCCGGTGGTGGCATCGCCAATCGCGGGATGCTCACGCTCAGCGACAGCACGATCACCGGGAGTTTGGCGGAGGGCGGCGCAGCCATTACCAACGACCCGGGCGCAACGGCGGACATCACCAATGTCACCATCGCCGGCAACTATGTCGCCGTGAATAGCGGCGCAGTCTCAAATAGCGGCGACATGACGATCCTGAACAGCACGGTGACCGGCAACACCAGCGTCGCGGATTACAATGCAGGCGTCTTTAACATCGGAACGCTTCAAATCGGCAATTCGATTGTGCTCGGCAACACCCCGGGCGAAACCTACGGCGTGATGACCGAGACCGGCCCGAATATCATCGGCGGCCTTGATCCGGCAGATGTCTTTGTGGCCATTGATCCGGTGACGGGCGGCGGCCTTCTTGCGGACAATGGTGGCCCGACCGAAACCGTTGCCATCTTGGCCGGTGGGCCGGCCGCAGGCGCAGCCAATCCCGCCACCGCCACGCCCGCGGACCAGCGCGGCGTTCCGCGCGACGTCGCGCCAGACCTCGGCGCCTTTGAGGCGCAGCAGGGTCCTCCGCCGGAACCCTTCCGGATCGAGGCGGAGGACCTCACCCGCGACGTTGCGTTCAAGGTCAAGAACCTCGCCTCGGCCTCGGCCAACCAAGTCTTGCAGGCTGACGGGAGCGCAGAGCAACGTGCGTCCTACGTCTTTGACCGCCCGGCCGGCACCTACAGCCTCACCATCGGCTATTTCGACGAGAACGATGGTGTCTCCAGCTTTGCCGTCTTCGTCGATGGCGTCGAAATCGGCAACTGGTTGTGGGATGAGGAGCTTGGCAGCGCATTCGCCGACAATATGACCGCCACAACCCACACGATCCAAGGTGTAAACATCAGTCAAGGCGAGGTGATCGAATTCGTTGGGATGAAGGATGCTGGCGAACCGCTGCGCTTTGACTATGTCGATTTTGCCCCCACCGGTCAGGTCACGGATACGACGCCGCCGCAGGTCGACACCGCTTCCGCACCCGGCATTGGCAATGCGCAGCAAGGGGATGCCACCACACAGGTGACGGTAACCTATTCGGATAACGTCGCGCTGGATGTCTCGTCATTCGACACGGAAGATATCAGAGTGACGGGACCTGGCGGCATTGACGTGGACGTCACAGGCTTCTCCGTCGATACACCGTCGGACGGAACTCCGCGCACCGTCACCTACACGATCGCGGCCCCGGGCGGCACCTGGGATCCCGCTGACAATGGCATCTATTCGGTTTCGCTCGACGTCCTAGAGGTTTTCGATACCGCATTCAACGAAGCGGAGGGTATCGTCGACTTGGCCGCGTTCACCGTCGCCATCGATGACCAGCCGCCGCCCGCGTCCTTCCGGAAGGAGGCAGAGGATTTCGATATCCTGACCAGCTACACAGCCAAGTCGCTCTCGGCGGCGTCGGGAGACGCAGTGCTCCAGGCCGTTGGTAGCGGCGAAAAGCGGGCGAGCTTCGCCTTCGACCAACCGACCGGCAACTACGATCTCAAGATCGGCTATTTCGACGAAAACGACGGTGAGGCGAGCTTCCGACTGCTGGTTGATGGCGTCGAGATCGACAGCTTTGTGTGGAACCAAGATCTCGGCAGTCCGCTTGCCAATGCGACAACGGCCACCACCCGTGACCTCCTCGGCATCTCGCTTCAGAACGGCTCCGTTATCGAAGTGATCGGTCAAAAGGACGGGAGCGAGCCAGCCCGATTCGACTATGTCGACTTCATCGGCCTGCCGGTGGGAACGCCGGACAACAACGTCGTCGTGGGCACGCCCGAGGTCGAAAACATCAATGCAGGCATCGGCAACGACACTCTTTCAGGCGGTTCAGGGAACGACATTCTTGCAGGCGGCCCCGGCAACGACATTCTGGTTGGAGGTCCCTCAAACCCAACACTCGGGCTGAACTTTACAGGCACGCTAACGTCACAGCTTCCATTTCGTCCTCCAGACACCATGGGTGCGGTCGGGAATGACCATATCGTCGAAATGCTCAACGGACGTTTCGCGGTCTATGATCAAACTTCTGGAAATATTATTCAGGCTCAGTCGACAGATCAATTTTGGCGAGACGCCGGAGTAACCCTTTTAGATTCTGCCGTGGATCCGCGCATCTTGTATGATCCCATTGCGGAACGATGGATTGCTACTGCTTTCCAAAGAACGACAAATTTATATCTGCTCGCAGCGTCGCTTTCCGCAGATCCCACTGACGGCTGGGCAGGATTCTCGCTAGCTTCCGCAGAATACGCTGGTATAGATTTACCGACCTTAGGGTTCAATGCGGACATTGTCGTCGTCAATACTTCAAATGAGATGCTGACCATTCCAAAAGAAGATCTCTATAATGGAAATTTTGAAAGTGCGCAATTTTTGCTCGCAGAACCCGATCCAGGTCGCGGTAAATACCAGCCGATCGTCGACCTGGACAATAGTGGAATGCCTTTTCCGATATTCTCATTCAACTGGATTGCGGGAAATTCGGTACAGGTAGCCACGGTGAATGGAACTGCAACTTCCCCTTCAATAAATGTCCAAGTACCTGATAGCGTCATTTTTGATCAAATCTATGGTCCTCCGCCAAATGCGCAACAGCCTGGAACGAATGTACACCTGGAGACAATTGACAATCGTTTTTTGACGAACCTGATTTTACAGGAAGGGTCCGTCTGGGGAGTGCATCACGTTGAGGAAAACGGTCGCGCAGCGTTGCATTGGTTTCAGATCGACGCAGAAACAAATACATTGCTTAATGATGGTTTAATCCCTGACGCCGAGTTGGATCTTTATTTCGGCTCAATTGCTGTCAACGACTATGGGAATGTCGTAATTGGTTATAATGGCTCCAGCGGAAGTCAATTCGTAAGCAGTTATGCTGTTACGGCGAAGTTGGCGCAAGATGGGTCCATAACTTTCGATGAACCCGTGCTTCTGAAGGCTGGTGTTGCTCCCTACGTAGGCGCTGGTGGCTTCGATCCGGATACGACGCGGTGGGGTGACTACAGTGCCACGGTGTTGGATCCAGACGATCCATACACGTTCTGGACGTTCCAGGAGGTCGTTGTGTCCGAGAATGTGGGCGCCACCCAAATCACCGAGATTGACCTCCTAGGCCGTGGAGTTCCCGACAACGACCAGCTGTCGGGCGGTCCGGGCAACGATACCCTGAGCGGCGGCAACGGCCTCGACGTCTTTTTATTCAACACCACCGACATCAGTTCTGCCAATGCAGAGCCTGACTTGGATCAGATCCTCGACTTCCAGATCTCCGCTGATCGGATCGAATTTATCGACGACGCGAACGTCGGTTTGAGTGGCGCCGTCGCTGCGGGCAACCAGACCGAATTCCTCGACCTCGGGGACAGCTTCGGGCCCCTTGGAAACCCAGGGGACATCTTTCTGACGATGGACGGGGCCGACACTCAGATCGTTGCCGATTATGATAACTCGGGCAGCCTATCGAGCCTGGACCAAGTTGTCATTGTTGACGACGTTGACCCGCTCAAGCTTTTGGCTGACATTTTCGTTTTCGTGTGAGGGTGGTCTTCTATTTACCTGGCAAACAGCAGAGTCTGCGTATCCCCTGACGAACACCCAGCCTTTTGCTTCGCCGGCGACCTTGATATCGTACAGTTGATCTTCTGCAGAAGTCGGGTTCTGCTTGTCAGTCGAATGACGACTATATCCAACAAAACGCATTCAAACCTCCTTGGATGAAGTAGCACTTGCTCGGTTGTCTTCGGCGAATTGAGCAGAGGCGAATGCCTTCCCAATTTCACACGAGATGAGCTTGAGCTTAGAGTGCGCATCCTCTGGTATCCTAGAACTCGGGCGCACAAAATATTCGTATCGGGTGCGAGGATCTCGTTTCCTGCATATGATTACTGTACTGGCATTCTACTTTTCGCCCGAGTTAAACCCACAAACACTGTACACGAAAAGGCCGATGAAATATTGCCAATGGTGGTTGATTGCCAATTAAATTCAACACCTTAAAGGCTAAATCTACCACCACCGATCACACAGGGTTCTTTTTAGCAGCATTGTGATTTGAGGTGTCAATTTGGGGCAAATACTGGCGGCGTGCCTGCCTCACTTTGGCTACGCGAATCAGTCTATCGAGTGCAAATACCTGCTTTGAGTTGGCCAAGAACAGGCAGAAAAGGACAAGTGCCGAGGTGGTCCCAGTAACTCGACCAGTTTGCAGCCAACTTAAGGTGGATCAGGGTTTCATTTAGGCTGCTGATCTCATTGGTTCCATTTTTCTGTCATAGGCTTCATCTGGGGTCAAGATTCCGTGCGTGGAATGTGGCCGTTCGGCGTTGTAGTACGCGATCCATTTTTTAATCCCGGTGCGTGTTTCCGAACCGGTTTCAAATGCATTGAGATAGATGCACTCGTATTTCAGGGAACGCCAAAGCCTTTCTATCAGTCGGTTGTCCGTTGCCCGGCAGTCGAATTCGCAGAATTCGATGAGAGGGGGCCACCGACCTTTCCCGTCCATGCACTGCCCGGCAGCGCATGTTTACATGCGCGAGAGAGGGGATATCTCTACGTCCGCATCTTTCAGCGCATTCGTCCATTCAAACCCAGTGAACTGACTGCCCTGATCGCTGTTCATTATCGCTGGTTTCCCATATTTTGCGATGGCCTCTTTCAGGGCTTCAACACAAAAGTCAGCCTCCATGCTGTTGGACAATCGCCAACTGAGAACTTTACGGCTGAACCAGTCCATGATCGCGACCAGATACAGAAATCCGCGCCGCATAGGAATGTAGGTGATATCAACGCACCAGACCTGATTTGGCCGATCAATCGTCAGCCCCCGGAGCAGGTAAGGGTAAATCTTATGCTGAGGGTGTTTCTTGCTCGTGTTTGGCGTCTGATAGATTGGAACCAAGCGCATAAGCCGCATCAGGCGGCGCACACGATGGCGACCGCATTTGTGACCCTGCCGCTGCATATACCGTTGTTGTTGGACACTTATTATTGCAGTAACCGGAAGAGCCCGGAGGATGGCGGAAGAAGCCGGATGGAACCTTATAAACAAGAGTCTTTGTGTCGGCAGGCCACATCCTGGACAGGTATGATGGATGTCCTTCAAAACAGATTTAAACGGGCCTTTCGCGCCGTTTGCCCAATATTGGGGCACCTTTCTTTGCAAATTATTCTGACGTCTCTGAGAGGCCTATAAATAAGGTTGATCGGCCATTGCAATCGCCTCGGCACCCCAGCAAGCACGCTTATTTTGAGGGTCATAACTGGGAAATCCCGCGCCAAGTTTGTTCACGGCTTCCCAGAAAGAGACTAACTGTTATAAATCATGCAGTTAAATAATTTTTGTCTCCTGTTTTTTCTGATGGAAGTGGGAAACGATTTCTCAATTTTCACGACACGCTCAAAAGGCTTACGCTACCTCTTCTGCTGGGCTGAAGAGCTAATAACATCGCGAAGGTACAGTTTCGAACGACACGCAGAAAACTCCAAACCTGCGCAATCAGCGAACAATGCTGCTGGCGCAGTAAGTCGTAACTAAGGGCGGACTCCGGTCAAACACTGCTCAGAAAATATTGGCGAATTTTTTAGAAACGGTTGTTTAGGGCGTCGCCGTGCGAATTCATTCTTGTCTGGGGGTATCTGGAGTTCATATCAGGCTCAGAACTGAAGGTCGTAGGTTAAAATCCTACTCCCGCAACCACGTTCACCGAACTCGCAAGTGTGTTCGCGTCTGGCCCTTCGCCCCCTATTTCGTTCCCGAAATCGTGCAAGCGTCTATCGCATCTGTCGCACCGAGATATTGCGCCCTCTGTTGGAGCCCCAGCACTCCTTTGCTCAGTTCGCAGGCGGCTTGAGTGCTAAGAACATCCCAAACGCGCACCACACCGTCGTCACCGGAACTCGCAAATTTCTGACCATCCGGATGGGCGGCGAGGCGCCAGATTGAAGCGGTATGTGCATTCGGTATGTGGCCCACCAACTTTCCGTATGTCATATCCCAGATGTGCAGCCCTCCGCGCCGGTCACTTGCAACAAGGGTCGCGCCGTCACCGAGAATGAGGACATCCGTCGCGCCTCTTACATGCCCGGTAAAATCTTTCAGTCGCTCACCATTGGGCAGCTTCCAAATCGACACGATTTCGTCGCTGTCCGCCGCAGCCAGTAACGAACCGTCTTTGCTGAAAGACACCGACCAAACGAGATTATTTGAAACATCCAGAATCGTCGGCTCCGCCTCCTCCGCCAGAGACCAGATATGGACCTGACCCCGGCTTGTCGAAAGCGCAACTTTGGAAGCACCAAAATCCATCGCCGCTCGCGTGACACTGCCTCTCTCGGGTTTGAAAAGTCGTATTGTGTTTTTCGTTTCCAAGTCGATCAGGTGCGCGGCACTTTCCGCCGCCACCAGAAGTTTGGAGCCGTCCGAAGAAAAGTTCAGAGACCAGATCGCCTCACCAATGGGTGAAAGATTGACCTGCGCTCCCGCGAAATCAGTACTTGAAATGATAATCTGGCCATTTCGGTCCGCAGTTGCGAGACGTTTGCCATCGGGCGACAGCGCCACGGCCCAGACCTGATGCCGATGCAAAGGCATCGTCGATACGGTTGAATTCTCCGCAAACTCGGACACCGCAATTGAACCGTTGGTGTCCCCAACGGCCAAATGGCTGTTGCCAAGCGCCAAGCCCTTGACTTGCGCTCCGTTGGTAAGCCTGTAATCCTTCGAGAGGGGCACCTTTGGCCCCAGGCGCCAGAACCTGACTTGCTGATCAGCGCCCAGTGTCGCAGCTATTCGCTGATTATCCGACAACGCAATATCTAGGATTCTCCCTGTATGGCCGGATGGCGAGCGGGCTTCCAATTCCTGGTTTTTCACATCCCATATCGAGAGCTTTCCTTCAGCGTTACCTCCGACCAGCCTCCAACCATCAGACATGAATTCTACGGCACCTATAGTCTCTGTCGCAGGAAACGCTCTACCGACGGCCTTGCCGGATCCGATTTCGACAATTGCAGAGCTGCCGTCGCTGCTCACGGTGGCCAGAAATGCTCCGTCATCGCTGAAGGAAAGACCCCATACATCACTGGAATGCAGGGTGGTCAGCGATGGGAATAATGCCTCGCCCGCAGGATACTGCCAGGCCCAGACCTCGCCCGCTCCATTGCCTGCAACCAGAGCGCGACCGTCTGGACTGAAAGCGACACTGGTGAAGTCCCCGTTTCTGGTTGCAATAATTCTACCGTCTGCACCGCCCCTGTCAGAAATCGACCATATCCGAACACGGCCATCCTCTCCTACTGTAGCAATGGTCGGATCGTTCGGGTGGAACGCCAGTCGCCAAAGGATGTCGCTTGTTTCGCCCAGTAGCCACGGCTCTTCGGCAAAACCGCCGCTGTACGGCCAGAAAACTATGCGCCCGCTATCGCCCACCGCGGCAAACCCGTCACCATGTGGCGAGAATGCGATGTCCTGAACACCCCCGATATCACTTACAAGCTCTTCGGCCACCTGGTGTCGAGTTGCGGTATCCAGAATACGAACCATTCCGTCACGTCCTCCTGTCACAACAGAGCCTCCGTCTGGAGAAATCGCAATTGAAAGAGCGTCCCTCGCAGGAACAAGCGCACCCATCGGCGCTGGAGTTCCCTTGGAAAGGTTAAGACGCGCTCGAAGCAATGCTACCCGGGCATCAAATGTGGTCTGCGGGCTACGCGAACGTGAAATCGACTGGACCGCTAGGTTCAGTGCCAGTAACGGATCATCTGTAGCGTATCCTGCCGCTGCAGCGCTAAGAGCGCTCGCAAAACTGTCGTTGGCCCTAATTGTTGCGGCGTCTGCTATTGCCGCGTTCGCCTGAGCGTGTCGTGACTGTTTTAAGGCGATAACGGAGGCCGCAGTTGCTCCAATCGCCAGAGCTGCAAGCGTTCCCACTGCCGCAAATTGTAGACGGTGCCGTTGCGCACGCCTGTTGTTGGCCTCCTTCTGCGCAGCTTCCTGGGCCATAGAACCGGCCTCCAGAAACTCCCTTTCTTTAGCTCCTGCCTTGTCTTGGTTGTTCTCAAACCATTCCAGCACATATCCCAATCGCGCGCCTCTAAGCAGCATCTCGGAGTCGCGACCTGCCTCGATCCACTCTTCAGCCATCTGAACAATTCGAAGGCGTAGCCGCAAATCTCCTCTGGACCGCTCAATCCACCGACTCAGACGCGGCCAAGATCGCAGCAATGCTTCGTGGGTAATCTGCACGGTCTCGTCGTCAATGGTAAGAAGCCGCGCTTCCGTCAACCGTTTAACAACCCTCTCCATGACAGGCGCATCTCTGTCGCCCTTCAATTCCGAACGCGCAAGAACGCGGCGTGCATCGGCGCCACCTTCACCCGGTGTTACCAGATTGAGCAGTAAGCGTTCCGCGACGCGGCGTTCATCATCCGAAAAGTCATTGTCAAAAACGACATCAGCAGTCTGACGAATGGCACCGGCCATGCCGCCACTACCGCGATATCCTTCATAAGTGAGCGTGGCGCCCAGGCGACGCACCCAGGTTTCCACCAACGCATGCGAGATCAACGGCAGAACACCTGCATCGTTGCCGGCTTCGGACACAATCGCGTCGACCAGATATTGTTCCACGTAGATGCCCGCGCGCCTTGCCGGTTCCACAATTGCGCGGCGCAAATCTCTGGCGGTCATCGGGCCGACAAGAACTTGATTGCGACTGACTGCTTCGGCAAGCCACGGAACAGCAGCACAGTTCTGATAGAAATCCGCGCGGATCGTTATGACGACCCGCACCTTGCTGTCGGCAGGGTCTGTGAGCGCCGCAAGAGCATCGACGAAATCCTGCGTCACCTCTGGCGCGTTGAGCGTGAAGAGTTCCTCGAATTGATCGATGGCCAGCAACAGCGGTTCTGAGCCAGCGTCCAACAGCACCTGCCGGGCGACTGAGGGTCGCGCAACAAATTCGTCCAGCCGGACTCTGGCATTTTCATGATTGCCGCGCAGGCGGAAAAACAACTCGGAGAGTGCGTCGGTTCCAGGCGTAAACAGTTCGATCCGCCAACCTTCGCTACCAGTTATACTGCCTTGCCGCAGAGAGGATATGAGACCTGCGCGGATGAGCGAACTTTTTCCGCTTCCTGAAGAGCCGCCAACAACCAGAACTTTCAGAGATTTTAACCGCTGGAGCAAATCTGCAACAAGTTCCTCACGGCCGAAGAAACGGTCAGCGTCTTCCGGCTGAAACGCACTCAGACCGCGATAAGGGCAATCCGCACCCGGCGTTGGCAACGCGTTGCCATCGTGTCGTGCGATAGTAGGATCCGGCATTTTAGCAGCGATCCGGGCCATCACATCGTGGGCCGCGCTGCTCCAGGCCTGGATATCATCGAAACGCCTAACAGGGTCCAATGCCATTCCCAGCAGGAAGAAATCCCTCCACGGTTTTTCCTGGAACTTGATTTCAGCTTCGACGAATGCTGAATCAGGAGGGCGCGCTCCGGTGGTCGCATACCAGAGCACCGCGGATGCTGAGTAAATGTCGGCGGCACGGCTGACTCCACCGTCCGCTCCAAATTGCTCTGGCGCCATATAGGCCGGTGTTCCACCGAGGAGGAGAGAGGATTGATTGTCACTCGACAGATCCCTTGCGATTCCCAGATCTCCAATCATCACCCTTTCCAAAAGAAATTGCTGATCTCCCGGCAACGGCATCGCCACGGTCAGGTTTTGACAACCGCTCGCAATGGTCTCCTGCGGCAACCGTGTGCCAATTGTTTGGTAGAGAATATTTTCTGGTTTCACGTCTCTGTGGACTATGCCGGCGCGGTGGATCGCGGACAGACCGGATGACAGCGCATCCACCAATTGCAGGATGTCTTGCTGCGGCAATCCGGCGCCTTCCTTGCGACGGGCCTGAAGTTGGTTTGCCAACGTTCCCAGGTCAGCATAATCCATGACAAAATACGGGCTGCCGTCCGAAAGCCGCCCGACATCGTGAATCCCAACGATATTATAGGACTTCATCCGCCGCAGCAGTCGCGCTTCTTCAATAAAGCGTTGCTTGAGATTCATGTCCTTTTCGTCATGAAACAAGAGGATCTTGATGGCGACTTCCGCAGTGAGTTCTTCGTCCCAAGCCAGCGCCACAACCGCAAATCCACCGCGCGCGATTTCACGGCGAACCACGTAGCGCCCGACATATTCCGGGAGTTCCATCGACGTTCTTAGGTCAGAAATGATCGGAAACGTCGAGGCAAACGAACTCCTTGGGGTCGATAATATCGTGGTTACGATCAGCTGCAGAAACGCAGAGCGAAACCGCCTCGCGACGTTGCGCGACGGATGCCGCACCCGTGGTCGTGTACATTGGGTAGGCATCCATCGGGTGCCAATTCCCTTGCGAAACATTGTGTTCTGTTTCTGCGTTGTTGCTGACCTGTTTCACATCAAACAGTTCACCCCACCAGATGTGAAAATGGTTCTTCGAGATATCAGGGTTGAAATTCGATTTCAGTCCAATGGCCAACTCGTCGCCGTCGTTGGCAACGGACATGATTTCGATCAAACATCCGTCAACAGGGCATGCATTGGACTCTTGCCCATCGACCGAATTAACAAAACTGCCGTCCGTAAACAAAAACAACGCTACAAAAAGCGCGCACCCTATAGCTTTGCTGTGTCCCATGATTCATCGGTCTCCCTGTTCATCTTGGTAATTGCGCTGAACACTATTGTGTGTAAATGTAATACAATTCCGCGAAAATTCCAGCGTGCTTCCAAAGGCACGGTAGGGCACCCATCGTTGGGGAGTAGCGTATGCGAGTCGTTGGCGCCGCGTTGATCGCGGACGTTTCCAATAGCACCCCGCTTTACGAAAGAGTGGGAGCGCAGGTCGCCTTTTCAAGAATCCGCCTGCGGGTGGAAGAATTGCGTGTGCAGGTGTGCAAGGCGCAGGGTGTTTTCGTTCACTCCAAAGGGGACGACATACTGGCGTTCTTTCAGAATGCTGACGCTGCTGTCAAAGTGGCCGAGATCGCGATCGCGAGACAGTCAGAAGGCGCTCTCAAGGTCCATGCAGGAGTGAGTTGGGGCAACATGCTGCTTTTGCCAAGTGACCTTTACGGGGTCCCGGTCAATATCGCTTCGCGTCTAGCATCTCTGGCCAAGCCCCATGAGGTGTTGGTTTACGGGACTTGTTTCAAACAGCTCAGCAGGCCAGTCCGCGAGACCCTCCGAGAAGTGGATGTATTGCGTCTCAAAGGGTCCACTGACGGCAAGGTCGTGTATTCCCATGTTGCCGAGGATCCCTCCGGTAGGACAGCTAATTTTATTTCAAGGCCCGGGAAAACCATCAAATCGACAGATATCTCCTTGAAACACAAAACCCACGTCAAATGGCTGACCGAAGGCGGCGAATTGACTTTTGGTCGAGCTTCCGACTGTGACTTGGTGGTATCAGCGCCTTGGGTTTCTCGAAGACATGCTACGATTTCGGTCGTCAACGGCATCGTGGAATTTAGAGATCACAGTACGCTCGGAAGCTATCTGAGAATGGCCCAGAGCACTGAAACGGTGCTACGTCGCACGAGCGTTACGCTAACCGGAACGGGACTTATTTCTCTGGGCGCGCCCATTCTTCAATCAACTGAAGCTATCATTGAATTTTCTCTGGCAGGTTCCGAGTAGCCCGCTTCTGGTGCGGTCATGTGTGGACGTATATGGAGGCCGCGTTATTGCAACAGTCTGTTTGGAGATGGATTTCCGTTAATCTTCGCCTCTGAGCAGCCCCACTTGAGTATCCGTGATGGTCAAGGGCATTCTTGAGACCATTTTCCACCTTTGGTGATCAAAGCATTGGCGAGGACGAGCAGTTTGCGCGTGATCGCTGTGATGACGAGTTTTGCAGGTTTTGATTGTGCAGTTATAGCGCAGGCCTTGTTGTGAAGGTCTTGGTGACCTGTCCTATGACTTCCTTGGCGAGCTTGCGCGCTTCGTCCACGGTTGTCTTGCCATGCCGCCCGATGGACACCCCGCGGGTTCTTCCGCCTTTGCGATATTGCGCCTGATAGGTCTTGGTTCTCGTTGGCATCACACGCAGCCAAAAAGCTACCGGGTAATTTTTGATTGAGGATTGGTCGCGGGTCTCTCGATTGGCCGCGTAGGAGGCCAGAAATGCCCGCTCGGGCGATCTGAAGGCTGGCGTGGTCCACCCACATTGCGAAATCAGCCATTCTAGGGGTGTCTGAGAGGATCGCCTTGTCAATTCTGGAAAGAGCGATCAATACCGCATCCAGAAGTGCCAAAGGGCGGCTGCAATTCAAGTTGTTCTGTATTTCTTGACTTGTTCGAGACAATCAAAAAGCATGCTATTTCTGCAGGGGTTTCTCCGGAAGGGCTATGCCGCGGTAATCCCCCCATTTTTAATGGGGCTCAGCCGTAGAATTCATGCGGCCATTTTCAGTTTCATGGCAGGTGCGATCCCGCCGATGCCCATGTTGGGTCGGTCGTTGTTGTAAGTCCAGAGCCATTCTGTGGCCTGCTCCTGTGCCTCCTCAATGGTTTCAAATATGTATTGCCCCAGCCATTCTCCGCGAACCGTGCGATTGTAGCGCTCGATATAGGCATTCTGTTGCGGCTTTCCGGGCTGGATATATTCAAGCCGGATGCCCTGTTTCTCAGCCCACGCCATCAGCTTTCCACTGACATATTCGGGGCCATTATCGACTCGAATGATCTTGGGTTTGCCACGCCATTCAATGATATGGTCCAAACTTCGGACAACCCGATCTGCGGGTAGCGAGAAGTCAACTTCGATGCCCAAGCCCTCGCGATTGAAATCATCCAGCACGTTCAACGTCCTAATCGACCGCCCGTCAGCCAACTGGTCCGCCATAAAATCCATCGACCAGGTGTCATTTGGCATGTCTGGCACTGCCAGTGGTTCCGGTTTGTCCCTCTTCAGGCGCTTCTTGGGCTTGATCCGCAGGTTCAACTCCAACTCGCAGTAGATCCGGTAAACCCGTTTGTGGTTCCAGCCATAGCCTTTGACGTTACGCAGATAGAGAAAACATAATCCGAAACCCCAGGTTCGACGGTTGCTCGTCAACCTCACCAACCAGTCAGCAATTTCCGCATTTTCATCGCTCAGCTTGCGCTCGTAACGATAATAGGTCTCGCTGATGAAAAATGTCCGGCAGGCCAGCGCGATGCTGACCCTGTGGTGTGCGACCGCATGAACAGCCATCCACTGACCGGCAGGTGAATGGCACATTCACCGAGAGGCTCCTTGCGCAGGGATGGCCTTAGTGCTTTTTTCCGAGCGCCTCCTTCAGAAGCTCATTCTGCATGCTCATCTCGGCATACATCTTCTTCAGTCGCCGGTTTTGCTCTGCCAAATCTTTCATCTCGCCAATCAGCGATGCATCCATGCCACCAAATTTGGCCCGCCACTTGTAAAAGGAGGCGCTGCTCATCCCATGCTCCCGGCACAGTTCAGAGACAGGCACACCGCCCTCTGCCTGCTTCAGTATGCCCATGATCTGCGCATCGCTATATCGTGCTGTCTTCATCAAAAATCTCCTCAAATATCTTGCCGAGAAAATTCTACTTTTGAACACCACTAATTTTAGGGGGATTACCAGATGTTTCGAAGGGTTGCAGCGGCCGTTCTCGCATTGTCGGAAGGCAGCCAACAACCGGAGTATCTAGTGCGCTTAACTAATGAAGTTTATTTTAAAATTCCGGAGCCAACACGTTGCGACTTCTTGGCATCGGCCCCCTACAATTCCGTCGGAGTGACCGGGGTGGGCTTCGAAAGAATTGACTTCCGCGCTGCAATTCCTGACTGCAAAAAAGCGCTCCAGGCAGACCCCCTGCATCCGCGACTCCTTTACAATCTTGGGAGATCCCATGATGCGGCAGGGAATTTTGACACAGCAGTGGAGCTCTATCACCAATCGTCCGAGTTGGGGTACGCGGCGGCCACAAGCAGCCTTGGTGTGATGTACATAAATGGCCAAGGCACGAAACAGGATTTTGACGAAGGGACCAGATTACTGAGAAATGCTAGGTCTCTTGGATCACGATCCGCAAAGATTTCACTAACATACTCGGATTTCTCAGTCCTGTTTGACACAATTGAATTTCAGGAGGTTCAACGCCGTCTTAAAGATCTCGGACACTATTCCGGAAGTATTGACGGAGATTTTGGGCCTGCCTCGAAGAAAGCGCTGGAAAATTTCCACATAGCTTCTGACTTTCGTGCGTCCGGGCTTACACTTGAGACATTGGACGGACTTGGTCTACTCAGTATCATCCCGCCTTACGAGTTAAACTAAAAAACAATCTAAACATTTACTACAGTGAACTTGGGACACATAAAATCAGCTGATGTGATCTTCGGTTCAGCTGAAGCGAATGGCGGAGTCGCGCGAATAATGGCTATTCCAAATGTCATAGTGACAGTCTGCTATCAATGAATTGGGTTCCAGTGCTAGGTCTGTTTCAGACTGACAGCGGTCGTTGGACGGAAGTTGCACCAACGGCTGGTTGAGGCCGTTCTTGACCGTGATGGAAGATGCGATTGCTCCGATTGCACCACCACGCACATTTCAGCATTAAGGGCGGAGAGCCGACTGCGATGTGCACCAACGGCAAAGTTGCGGACTTAGCGGTTATTCACCAAATGTCTTGTGTGGATGGCTCCTGCATAGCAAGACATTTTTGCGGTGATCCGCGCATTTGTCAGAAGCAGTCTTGTGTCCGGCCTGTTTGCGCGGTTTTGACCGCTGGCCCTCCCTTTCGGGACATTGCTGCGCAATGCCCTGCCGGGCAGTGGATGGGTTCCGCGAACCAAGTCCCTTTCTGCTTTGCGGGCAATAATGCCCGGGACATTCGACGGGGTGTCTTGGTTGTTGCGGCTGACTTTTGCACCATCACTTCGCAGGTCTTGCTATCTCGTGTTGTTTAGGTGTTTTCAGATTGTTCTCGGCGTGTACGGCTCATTCTTTGTCAAAACTGCCCAGACGATCCGTGCCGTTTTATTCGCCATTGCCACAGTTGCTAAGCGTGCTGGTTTGCGTTCCAAAAGGGCTGTTAGCCATTTGCTCGCCCTTTCCGGGTGGGATCGAGTCTGTCGCACAAGCGATGTCATTCCTACGACAAGGAGCTGGCGCAAATATTGATCACCCATCCCTTGCCCGGCAGGGCATTGCGCAGCAATGTCCCGAGAGGGATGGTGATCCGGCCTAATCGCTCTTTCCCACCACTCGATTTGTTGGCAGGCGTCAATCCTATCCACGCAGCAAACTCTCGACCATTCCTGAACTGATGGCCATCGCCAATGCTAGCAGCGATCGCAGATGCCGTGACAGTGCCGACGCCAGGTATTGTTTGCAAGAGCCTCACGCGCGCGTCTCGCTTCGCCTCCAATCTCAGACGTGTCTCATACCATCTCACCTGCTCATGAAGGGCTCCAAGCCGCTGGCACAGATTGCGGAACACGTCCTGCGCAATAGTGGGAAGTTCCAGTTCAACGCCTTCGACCACACTTTGCGCAAAGCTGATCACCCGTGCGAGGCCACGGGCAATGTAGATACCAAACTCGGCCAACAGACTGCGAAGCGCATTGATCAATTGGGTGCGTTGTCGAACAATCAGACTTCGTGCCCGGTGCAAGGACAGAAGCGCTTGTTGGTCAACCGATTTGATTTCAACAAACCGCATCGTAGGCCGCGTGACTGCTTCGCAAATAGCCTCCGCATCAATCGCGTCAGACTTGCCGCGCTTCACATAAGGTTTGACATACATCGGCGGGATAAGCCGTACTTCATGTCCCACCTGGCTCAGCTCGCGCGCCCAGTGATGGCTGGTACCGCAGGCTTCAATCCCGACCAAACAAGGATCAAGGCGCTTAAAAAATGCCAGCACCTGCGCACGGCGCAACGGGCGATTGAATGCGACTTCACCTGCAACAGTGATACCGTGCACATGAAAGATGTTCTTGGCCAGGTCGAGGCCAACTGTTGTAACTTGCATTGGGTGGCTCCCCTCATTCGCAGATTTCGACACCTGCATTATGGCGCAAAGCGACGCCGGTTGGAGCAGGAGCCATCCACCCCATCTGCTTTCAAGGTCAATCCGTGTGGCGGACCCCCACCCCCATCAGAACGGGCATTGCCTGCGCGTCGGCTTCAATTTCGAAGACCTGTTCTACACGGATTGAGCTAAGGTGCGCCGCCTTGAGCGATTCCCTCATTTGAGGTTCCGTCAATCCAAAGCCGTCGTTGCCAGACGACTGCCAATCCCATTGCACAAACTGTCCGCCCCTTCTGAGGAGACCAGCTAACGCTGTCACCGCACCACTGTAGTCCGGCAGAAAGCCGCAAACGGAGGACGCGCAGATCAAATCAAAGTCCGAAAACCAATCTCCTACGTCCCGAATGTCGCCTGTCAGAACGTCCCCGTGAACGGCCCTGACGTTGCACAGATTCTTTTCCTTTAGGATCGCAATCATCTTGTCCGAGGTATCAACTGCAATCACTTCCATTACATGCGGTGCAATTTTTTCCGTCAGCAATCCCGTGCCGCATCCAAAGTCGAGAATCCGACTTGATTGCCAATTTTTCCCACGCATATCCACATGCGCGTCCAGCGCGGCAAAAGCCTGGGTTGCATAGAGTTTGACGTCGCTGTTGTCGTCCCATCCATCTGCATAGTCGTTCCAGTCGTCAGTCATTTTGCAGGCGTTTCCTCATGGATTTGCCACGATTCCAATACACGCGCCCTGAGGCAGGAACGATCGTGGCGATACCGGACATTGGCTGCGTTGCGGAAAACAGTCAATATGGGCTCTGACCAGCCATTCGCTGCGGTGTCCATGAACGGTAGCAGTGGGCCGTTCGCTCCAATTGGGCCTACAGCAGCAGCCTATAATACCTGGCGACCTAGTAGCTCGCGCTTTTCGCAGCGAATGGCTGGCAGTAGGTCGCAGAGAGATGGAACTGATTGTCAAGATGGGCGCCAACAACCCCTCTCGTGGTTACAATCGTTCTCCGAAGTTCCCCCCAGCCTGAAAACTCCACAATCGCTCGATACATGACGTCTCGCTCATGTGAATTTTGGGCCCATCTGGCCCCGTCGGAAGGTTTTCCGTTTAGTTCTATTTTCCCTCGCCTGGCAGGTCTGGCGCATGCGCTCCGCCCCAAGACCTAAGCGCCTCCATCATGGGACCAAGAGCTTGCCCCCTGTTGGTCAAGTAATACTCCCAACGAGGCGGGTTCTGGGAATACTTTCGCCGCTCCAGAACGCCGCCCTCCTCCAGCTTGCGCAGGCGTCCTGACAGCGTATTAGGCGACACTTTGAGCACATCCTGCAAATCCTGGAACCGGCGCGCGCCCTCCAGAAAAAACTCGCGCAGGATCAACAGCGACCACTGGTCCCCTATCACATTCGAGGCCCGCTGGATCGGGCAATTTCGGCGTTCACCATGTGTCATGGTTTTAATTTAGGTACATCCCTTGCAAATGTGAAGTCGCTACACAATTTATAGTCACTACTTCTTATGAACTCACACGCCAACAAATGCACCGGAGACCACAATGTTTGAAACAATCGCAATCGCCTATGAGCAGATATTTGCAGTGATATTACCTGCATTGGCTCTCGGGCTTATCAGTATAGGCGCCACCCGGGCCGACCTGTCAATAGGCCGAACTGCTATGGCCGTGGGTGTGGTCGCAACAATATTGGGGCTCTGGTATACGCTGGTCGTGCATCTGGCCAAAGCGGGCCTTCTGATGCCTCCAGCGGAATTCACCGACCCGCCCTACGCTCTCATGCCCCTGCTTGGCGGCGCGTTCCTTTTGTGGGCACTGGGGCGCTTGACCAAAACAGGTCGCACTATTTTGGCCAATCTTGACCCCGTTCATCTGATCAGTATCCAAAGCCTGCGACTGATGGGCGGTTTGTTTCTGATCGGTTGGGCAATGGGAGCCATCCCCTGGCAATTCGCACTGCCCGCCGGCGTCGGTGATATTACAGCAGGCATTGCAGCGATCCAAGCCACGCGCGCCGCAAACCGAGGCGACGTCAATGCCGAACACCTGATCCGACGCGCCAGCATTATCGGTCTGTTGGATTTTGTCATCGCTGTCAGCCTGGGGATCGCGACCTCGCCCGGCGCCCTTCAACTGATGGCATTTGATCACCCCAATATCATCAACGCCTACCCTCTGGCGCTGTTTCCCATGTTCATCGTGCCAATCTTTATCGCCTTTCAAATGTTCTCTCTGGATGCCCTGCGTCGCCGCAGCACGCAGACCGCTCCTGCATAACCACCTCCATGTGGCCGGACAATCGTTCGGCCACTTGTCCCCAATTCCTACCTACGCACAGTGACCGGAGATCGAAGATCCATTGAAACTAAACCGTAAATCGGATTAGGCAGTAGGTATTGGGACTACGCGTAGTTTTTGTCGGCAGTTCAGCTACTGAGAAAATGACCCCAAGAATCTTTCCAAATTTCCAACATTGGCCAACTTGCGACAAGCTGAAGCCTTAAGCATGACTGCTTTGCAAGTGTGCATACGATTCATATCCTCCGCAGAAACCTGCGTTTACCAGTTGGTCGCACGGCATTGAAAAGGCACGGTAAGGAAGACCGTCTTCTTCGCCGATGTACTCCCGGCCAATTGGGTTGTAAGCGGCGGATCAATACTCGGCCACGGTAGCGGCGTCATTGTGGTGTCGCGGGCGGCGTAAAAGCCGGCCACTTTTGCCCTTTCGATAGTCGGGAGGGTGTGAGGATTTTGACCGTGGATTTGTATTTGAAGGTGCGGCTCGCTCATTTTCAGGATGGTTTGAGCGGGCCGCAGATTGCCCGCGATTTCGGGATCAGCCAAGATAGTGTATCGAAGATGTTGGTGTATTCGGAACCGCCTGGTTATCGGCGAACAGCGGTGGTCAAGCGTCCGAAGTTGGATGCGTATGCGGATCAAATTGACCAGTGGCTGGCTGAAGACAAAGGACGCCCTCGCAAGCAACGCCACCCTGCAAAACGCATTTTTGAGCGGCTCGGTGCTGAATGTGGGTTCGGCGGCTGTTACACCATCGTCAAAGATTATGTGCGGACCAAGAAGCGCGGTTCTCTTGAGATGTTTGTGCCGCTGAGCCATCCGACCCGCTGCCCTCTCACACATGCATAGCATGTGTGAGAGGGAGGCATGCGCAAGCTGACTTTGGCGAAGCTCTGGTTGTCATCGGCGGTGTTGAACAAAAGGCATATTTCTTTGCACTGGATTTGCCGCACAGCGATGCGTGTTATGTCCGGGCGTATCCTGCGGCGAACACCGAGGCTTGGCTGGATGGTCATGTGCATGCGTTTGCGTTTTTTGGCGCGGTGCCGCGGCAATGATTATTCCGTTCCTGTTGCCTACGGCCACCCATTGCCAGGCAGGGCATGTTTACATGCCCGAGAGGGGCGACGTGTGGATCAAAGGCTTCGTTGATCGTGTCGTTATCGGCTGCGCCGCTGAGGTGATCGCAGATCGCCCCAGATCCTATGCCACAGGTGATATGGTGTTTAACCCGATACACTATCTGCGGCTGATTGAGCGCAAGATCATGTCCTTTGATCAGGCCGCCCCGCTGCAAAACTGGGATTTGCCAGAGGCCTTCGCAACACTTCAGCGGCTGCTTGAAGCCCGACAAGGCAAAGCTGGAAAGCGTGAGTACGTACAGGTTCTGCGCCTGCTGGAGCGCTTTGAGTTGGAGGTGCTGCACTGTGCCATCAGGGACGCCTTGCAGAAGGGAGCGATCAGTTTCGATGCAGTCAAACATCTGGTGCTGTGTCGGGTGGAACGGCGCGCGCCCCGGCTGGATCTGGACCTCTACCCGTTCCTGCCCAGAACCAACATCGCCACAACCTCTGCCACAACTTACATGAGCTTGCTGGCAAGCGATGCGCCATGACAAATGCACCCGAATTGCTGCTCGCCCATCACCTCAAAACACTCAGATTGCCAACTTTCCTACGCGAACATGACAAGCAAGCTCGCATCTGTGCCGCTGAAGGCGTGGATCATGTCCGCTACCTGGCGCGCCTGACAGAGTTGGAGCTGATCGACCGTGAACGGCGCATGGTTGAACGCAGGATCAAGTTGGCAAAATTCCCGGCGGTCAAAAGCCTGGACAGCTTTGACTTCAAGGCGATCCCGAGCCTGAACAAGATGATGGTGCTGGAATTGGCGCGCTGTGAGTGGATCGAACGCCAAGAGAATGTCATTGCCCTCGGCCCATCAGGCACCGGCAAAACCCATGTCGCCCTCGGTCTGGGGTTGGCGGCCTGCCAAAAGGGGATGCCGGTCAGCATCGTTACCGCGGCATCTTTGGTTCACGAGTTGATGGAAGCCCGCGATGAGAAGCGGCTGCTGCGATTGCAACGGCAACTGGCCAAGGTCAAACTGCTGAT
Source organism: Parasedimentitalea psychrophila (assembly GCF_030285785.1). NCBI lineage: Bacteria > Pseudomonadati > Pseudomonadota > Alphaproteobacteria > Rhodobacterales > Paracoccaceae > Parasedimentitalea > Parasedimentitalea psychrophila. Next base: position 4,169,547 of record NZ_CP127247.1, read on the forward strand.
CATTGATGAGTTGGGCTTCGTGCCGCTAAGCAAGACCGGGGCTGAACTGCTATTCGAGCTGATCTCGCAGCGCTACGAGTGCGGCTCAACCCTCATCACCGGCAATCTGCCGTTCGAGGAATAGAGGGAAACATTCGGCTCTGAGCGCCTGACTGGAGCGCTGCTGGACCGGCTGACCCACCACGTCAACATCCTTGAGATGAACGGTAAAAGCTACCGACTGAACCAAAGCCGATCACGGCTCGCCAGAGCCAACAAGTAACCTCGGCATAATTGGCCTTACGCCCAATGCGCCTTGGTACACGATTGCTATATGAGAGCAGTGCGTTCCAAGGCGAGCGCCCAAACAAGTCCCTCAATCCATCACAAAAATGCCTAAGCCGCCATTACGCAAAGTGGCCTGCTTTTGCTCCGCCGCACTGGCCGGTATTCCTCCGCCGTTGACATCCCCGCACTTCGAGATGCGCCCGGACCAATCCATGTCGCCAGACTGATACCTTCGCAGTGTGAGACCGAGAAATGCGCCGACATCCTTCGACTTTTTGAACCGTGCGGCGTCGTCAAGCGTGGCAGTATTCGCCAGAGCGACGATGGGGCCTACGCCCGGCACAGTCATGAGGCGACCGGCGAGATTGCTCTGACGCGCAATCGTTCTCAGTTCATCATCCATTGCTTCGGTCGCAGCGCAGAGTGCCTTGTGGATCGGATTGAACATCTCCACCATGACAGGGATCACGGGATCGACAGCCCTTGCCTGGGCAAGCTGATCGCGAAAGTCTTGCCGCATCTTTGATCTCCCTACGGCGCCCATGCAGACCCCAAAGACTTTCAAAACGCCACGGACATGCCCTTCCAGATCTTTGCGCATCCGGATCAGGCGTTCACGCGTGCCTATTAGCACGCGGATGCGCTCAGACGCCTCGCTGCGGATATGAACCTCGGTGAACCAGCCCGTTCGGGCCAGATGGGCCAATCCCTCAGCATCCCCTCGATCAGACTTGTTGATGCGACCCGAAAGCGCTTTGTGAGCAAGTCGCGCATCAATACAGATAATCGGAACGCAGCGGCTTGAAAGCTCCTGGGTCAACCAGATCCCCAGAATCCCGCTCTCGTGGACCACTCGTTCTGCATTTGGTGCGTGCAAGGACAGAAAGGTAGCTATTTGATCCGGATCAGACGAGACCTCGCCACGCACTATGACAGCACCATCGCCTTCAACAACACAGATCGCGACTGATTTGACGGATACATCGAGCCCCACAAAATATGACATGATCGTCGTCGTCCTGTACGGTTTGTGATTTATGAGGCCAGTATATTGAACCTCGTTCGCCCGAAGAGAACGATGGCCGCAAACCAAGATGATCTATGCTTCGCCCCGAAAAGGGGACGTCTATGAAGTTGTTGATTGGGCGAGGATTTAAGAAGACGAATCCGTGCTGATCAAAGTGTAGTTTCTCTCCTACAATTTAATTCTTGATCTGGCTGCATACCTTTGACAAACAATCTTTTACATCCTTCAAAAGGCGGCCAAGCTGGTCGCCTTTCCCATTTGATCAACCCTTTGGAACGCGCCCATGACCATCACCCATCTTGTCACCCATTCTGGCGGCTTCCATGCGGACGAGTTGTTGTCTTCTGCAGTGCTCACACGCCTGTTTCCTCAGGCGGAGTTGCTACGCAATAGGGATCGGCAATGGGTCACGCCAGCGGCTCATAAAATCATTTTCGATGTAGGAGGCGCTTACGACGGCGAGGCGCAGATCTTTGACCACCACCAACGTCCTGGCCCGCTGCGCGGCGATGGTCAACCGTTCAGCTCCTTTGGTCTGATATGGGCGCATTATGGGCGGGCGTATCTGGCGGCGATGGACGTTCCAAGGGATGACGTCGAGGCCATCCATTCCAAGTTTGATACCAAATTTGTGCTGCCAATTGACCTGTTGGACAACGGCGCAATGGAACCGTCTGTCGCGGGGCCATTGTCGATCCTGACTTTGCCCGCGCTTTTGGGAAGCTTGAAGCCGGTATTTGACGATCCGTCGCCAACGGCTGACGACGATGCTTTCTTTGCCGCCTTGCCCATTGCGCGGCGTTTTGTTGAAGCCCAAATCCGCAATCTCGCGGCGAAAGCCCGCGCGCAGGGCATCGTGATCGAGGCCATCGCCAAAGCGGGTACATCACCCATTCTGGAGCTTCCCATGGGCATGCCCTACCGCTCTGCACTCGACCAGGCCGAGGCTGACCACATGCTGTTCGTGATCCATCCGCGCGGCGATGACTGGACACTCAACGGGATCAAGCTGTCAAATGATACCTTCAACCAACGCGCCGATCTGCCAGCTGCTTGGGCTGGCCTGACGGATACCGGACTCGAAGATGTGAGCGGTGTCAAAGGCGCTAAATTTTGCCATACCGCTCGCTTTATTGCTGTTGCCAGCACACGCGAGGCGATCCTGGAAATGGCCGAAATTGCGGTGCAAGACGTTCAATAACGGCAGGGAACGGTCGTTCGCTGCGTCGACCACCAACGACTGCTGAGCGGACAAACCTGCCATTCGTCTCTGGTTTTCAAACGTCCGCTTGCTTCAAGAGCATCCCCGCCTTGTTGAAATAGGGAAGACGACCGCTAGCCCCCAAAGGCGGAAGCGTATTGCACTTCGCCTTTGGCCAGTTTGGCCTCGAATGCGAGCGCCTGCACAAATTTCGTCGGGACCTCGCCGAATGTAAGATCGCCGGGAGATGAAAAGCCGAAGCGCGTATAGTAGGCTGGGTCGCCCACAAGGACACAACCGTCAGCGTCAAGTGACCGAAGCCTCTCCAGACCTTTTTCAATCAGCTGCCGCCCTATACCTGCGCGTTGACGCTCCGGGTGAACCGAGATGGGGCCAAGGCCAAACCATTGCCCTCCGGAACCCGATATAGTCACCGGAGAAAAGGCGGCGTGACCAACGATCTGATCGTCGTCCATAGCGACAAGTGAGAGGGTGAGGTTACCGCTCTCACGAAGGCCATCGACGATCTGCGGCTCGCTGCCATCGCTCATTTCGACTGGTGCGAAGGCAATTTTCGTCAGCTCGTGTATCGCTGCTTCGTCGCCGGAAATTTCATCACGTATTCTCATGACTAAACTAATAGCATTTCAGTTCTTCGGTGAAAACTTTCTTCCGAAACAATTGACCAGTTACGGTGCGTCCAGCGAAAGCCGCCATTCATGTGCATCGCAGCATTGGTTCAAATGGGCTCGAACCTGCCCTTCGCCGCAGTAGTCACGAATGGCCGAAAAGGGCCGAAAGCACCAGTTGTACAGACTGGAGTGAAGGCCACCAGAGTCTGCGAATAGGCAAATGACACTCATCGTAGAGATGGTCCGTTTTCCTTCGTTCAATCCCAGTCCCGGCGTTGTAGATCCCAAGTTAAAAGGTGGAGAATTGGTATTGCCTATGCCTATCCGATAAACCGAAATGCTCGCATAACTTCAAAAAAATCTTTGTGACGGAAACGCAGTCGGCAGTCAGACAATAGCTCGGCCCCTGGATACCAACTGCAGCGGTAGGCCTCAGTTGGGTTTGAATATTCGATCTGCATGTCCACCTCATCCGGCATGGTCAACATGCAGGCGGAGAGATCGCCTTTCAACGCTGCTTCAACACCAGCGCGAATTTCTGTGCAGGCTCGCCGCGGTGTCATCGAGGCAGAGGCAGGGCCAATACCTGTGGAGACAGGTACAGTTCGGATTTTTGGGACCAATGCAGCAGCGTCACCGCAAATGCCATGATCTCCAGATATGAAGACTGATGGCACTTGGTGATATGCCGCAATGTGGGCGTTATGTGTGAATTCAGAGGACAACTCTCCATTGAAGTAAAACCGAGAGATCCGACCGTTGAAACTGTGTGCGAGAGGGTTGGCTGAACTGCCGGCTTTGGCGTGGTAGCCAGTGAAAAGTGCAGCGTCAAAACTTTCGTCAAGACCGCACATCATCGAATGTGGGTTTCCAGGCCAACCGTGGATAATCGTAACATAATCAGGTAGTCGTGCAGAAATGATGTTGCGCGCAGTTTCATGGCCATCTTTCACCACTACTTCACGGGCACCCGCTGCATAAGCGCCTTCGCAAGCAGCAACAACTTCGGCGCTCATATACTCGCGAAACTCACCATAGTCTGGCCCGCTTTTACGCGCCTCGTCCCAGCTGGCTATTCCCGCGGTGCCTTCAATATCGGCGCTTATGAAAATTTTCACTCTCTTTACCCTTCAATTCTGCCCATTGTTTTCTGGCAGGTACAAAGCAAATAGCTCTGGGACCCCAATTTCAGTCCAGTTCCGTCCAGGGCCAGGGCTTGACGTTGCTCGCAGCTGTTTGGAAACGCGCCGCTTTTGCCATCCATATACCCAGATCGGTGCCAAAATCGGCAAGCCGTTCATTCGACTGTTTGTTGTTGATCAACATGACAACAAACTGCAACACGGTTACCGCGCCCAGAATTGTTTGGGCGAGAGATATCATGACAGCGATCAGCAACATGTAGACCAGCCGGACCAGTATATTTTCCTCGCTCTCGGGTTCGATCTGCTCGCCGTGAAGGCGCCCGGCTATTTTTTCTTCGTCAGATTCAGCCATTTGTATCCCTGTTCTTTTGGTTGCGGCAATCCTAGCACAAATCGTTACTGGGCTGTACGGGAAGACTAGCCTTGGTCACGGTAGACGCTAGCTGAATTTTGAGTCGTGTGTAATGGTGATCAACATCTAGTCGTTACGTTTCAGAATGGCCGCGAATTTGAAATGTTTCGGGGTGAGCATTGTTGCGGAGAGTTCTATTGTTGGCTGTGAAATCGTTCGACCTATGCTGCGCTGCACACACAGGGACACGAAGGGCGGGTTCCGGACCTTCGCTGCGGTCAACTCCAACGGCGGCTAAGCGCAGTTATTGACCTTTGCAAAGTCCAGGGTGCGAAGCCGACTATGGGCTGCGGCCGGCCCTAATCGGCCGTTCATGACCACCGCAGCGAATGGCCGAAAGGAGCTCAGCTGCAAAGTGCACCAGCGTCAGCTTGTGGCGAGCGGCCAGCCAAGTCGTGTAGAGCAAGCTTTGGATTAAAATCCTCAAGCTGTATGGTTGCAAAAAGCCCTCTGACGAATTTGGCACCCCGTCTGGTAGGATCGGATCTGAGGCAATGTCTCAGTTGAAGGTTGACTGTTGCCAAATTTCAGGTGCTTTGAAAAGAGTATATTGTTTTCCTAAGCTTTTGATTGAAGCGATTACTTCTGGAGCAGACAAACTGTGCTGAAAATTTTGAAATCAATATTGGGTGTACGATCATCAAAAACTCTTGTGCCTCGCGAACCAAGCAAACCTTCTCAGGAGCGTCTCAATCACTACCAGGCAGAAATTGAATTGTTGAAGTCGGGACCGCAGGATAATCCCGCTGATCCGAATGATATGGTTCCGGTGCCTAACCGAGCCTTATACCGGGATGGTGAGTATTTCGGCCAACCCCTGAATTCGTTCACCGTATCGCCGGAAGACATCATTCCATTTCTTGAGGTCCATCGCGATCAATCGCTATGGTTTTCGGTGATTTCTCAGTTGAACTACGACTTTTCAATAACATACGAAATTGTAAAATGGATCCTGCTCCAGTCAGACTGCGATGGTCTGAATGCGGTCAAGGCTTTCGGTTACCTCTCCGGGCCTCACTTCTGCGGAAAACATGTGGGGGATCGCTATGCCAAAAATTCGCAAGCACTGCCTCTCCTCAAGCTCATTACTGATCATGAACAAGCCGGAAAGCACTATGTCGTCGAACTGGCATATGATGCCCGCTCCATGAACAATGTGACGTCGGAGGGCCTGCTCGGAGAAGCCCGCCGCAGCAGGGATGAACTGAATGCTGAAGAGCGACCCGTTGTTGATATTCCGGAGGCCACGCTTCTTGCGGGAGGCAAGGGAACCAAACCAGTCGAGGAATATTGCGTTGATGAGAGTGGTTTGCTGGCTATGGCAAAGCGCCAAGCGGCAATTCTTTGGTGAGACTGTCCCGTCAATTATTTGAGGAGGCCGTGAGATTCCACGTGAGTTTTTGCTTGTCGCAGCACCTCGCAAATTGAAACGTTTACAGCATTTGATTAACCAACCGTTTTTTGCACTCACTCCAATTTCGACATTGGTATTGTCGAAACGGATCGAAACTTCGTCCGCATAGCTGACCTTAGTGCGAGGCGCAGCGAATGACTGGAGCCCGCCCTTCGTGCCCCAAATGCTGCGCCATGCTGCACTAAGCGCGAATGTCGCAGAAGGGCTGGGAGCCGCCGTTAGACGCATTGTGCGCCAAGGTCCGGTTAGGGCCGTTAGTGACCTTGAGGGGAGAGGAAGTGGCCTGATTTCTGCGCCCTGCACATTTCGTCATTAAGGGCGGGTTACGGACCTTCGCTGAGATCTGCATCAACGGCAGCTATGCGCAGTTATTGACCTTTGCAACGTCGCCCCCCCAGGACGCGCCGACATGTCGCGAATGGCCCATTGCCGCCATTTGTGACGACCGCAGCGAATAACTGGTCAGGAGCCCATTGTCACCAATGCTGCTCCTGCAGAATTTTGTCAGAGAGAACGGTTTCCCAATACGTCAAAAGCAGATGTTCGCTGGCCTATTCCACTAATTCTCGAACACACTTTTTCTCACCAGAGAATTATTCTTTTACTCAAGGGTGTGAGCAACGGAGGAAGTGACCTGAGGAGCCGCCTTAAATATAGACCAGTTCATTTTCTCTCATAGTAACCCGGCCAAGGGGAAGTCCCATGGCTTGCAAATCCGAATGCGTCCAGCATTGATTTGTTTTGGTGATTAGCAATTGGGCTTGCTTGACAGTCAGGAACGGTCGCGCGGGTTTGAAATTCCCCACGCCCAGTTTGGAACTCGGTTCCGTGATGACCTGCCGAACTTGCTTTACATTTTCAGCAGACAAATTGCGCATCGCCATGGGGCCGGGGAAAAAACTTTCACTGGGAGCACATTCAGCGAAAATAATCTCGTGTTGTTCAAACAACAGGTGAATGTACTCCGCAAAACGTCTTCCATGCAATTGCCGGACGCCTGGCAGGCCTGTCATTCCTTTTGCGGGAGCCAACCCTCCGCCCTTTTGACTTTCAACAGGCAGCAACATGCGGTGCTGGGGCGAAACAACTAAGTCGCGTTTTGGGAGCCCAGCTCCTAAAACGCCGGCCGGGAAAATAAACGGTTTCTGCTTGTTTGCCGCGCTTGACCAGCGATGAGAGGTACTTCCGGCCCAGACTATTGGTTGCGGCCCACGGTCCGCTGTTATTACCAAATCGCCCGGCTTGAGTGTTTCCACAAAAACGTCGCCGTCAGGGGTCGTAATCAGTGTTCCCGCGTGAAAACAGACTGCCATTGCAGACTGTACGTTAAAGTTGGCGTTTCCAGCCTCACCAGGATCAATGGTATCTGTGTCTTCGTTGAAGTCATAATCCTGAATGCGCCCTAGCATGTAGGTGTTAGGCCCGCCGTCGAAGTGAACATCAGACGAAAACAGATAGGTCTGCTCGTCTAACCCAGCGAATGGTCCAGACGAAGGGGGGGCAACGCTATCATTTAGAACGAAATAGGAATCGCCCTGTTCAGCATTTGAGCCATCACCGCTTTCCTTGATTTTGGAGCCGCTATCGACTTCGAATTGATGGATTTCGCCGTCGCGTTCAACAGTGAAGGATTGGAACCAGACCTCGTCTCCATCAAACTCGCCATTGGCGTCGACGTGGGCGTCCTTGATCTCGATCCGCACAATGTCAGTCGCCAAGAATGGTGTTTCACCTATACTCCAATCAACATCGACATTATTGTCCTCTTCCATAGAGAACTGCGCGCCAATTTGGTCTCCGGAGAAAACTAAAACTACCAATCCCAGACCCTCTCAATGGCACTCATCAACCGAATTTTGTTCTCGAAGGTCTGTCTTTGCCTCCTAAAACCCATTGGGAAACACCGGAGTTTTTTCTGTGTGCTTGAAGCGGCTATCCCAAACCAAGAATGGTGCGCTGCCTGATGTCCAAAGATGTGCCACTGTTAATAGATCCTCATGGTTTTACGGAAAATTTCTCCTTGAGACGCTTGGGTGCGGGTCGCAATCCAAGCGGTGTCAAATCGCCTCCTAGAAAATTATCTAGCGAAAAATATCTAACTGTAGGTTACGAGGTGTGACTTATTTGGCTTTGTAGAACCAAAAACGGCGCAACGTTTCTCATCGCTTGCAATGAAAATGACGTCGTCTATCGGCTTTTGAGCCGCCGTTAGCTGGATACTCGCCATGGTCAGCTGTGGGTCGGACTTGTCACTTCTGACTGAATGGCGACCGGCGGGGATGTCCGCACAGCAGCCGTTTGTTCAGCGCGCAGTGGATGACTGGAAACCGCCCTTCTAGTCGATATGTGCATGGTGCAGCAATTGGACCACATCATGCGCCCATTAATGAGCGAACGACCCTCAGCGGACCTTCGAACGAATCGCAGCTAACGGCAGATCGGAGCCCAATACGGACTAACCTTTTGGGTGTCGGTAGACTAAATCTGTGGGGTCTTGGCGCGGTGCTTCTGTATCCAACTCAGCGCCTAGCCTTTCGGCAAGCGAGCGGGATCGAGTATTGGGTGGATCGACATAACTGACCAATGTATCGAGTTTCCTTTCACGAAATGCCCAGTGCCTTAATGCAAGTGCAGCCTCATAGGCATATCCCTTGCCTTCTGCATGAGGATAGACAAACCAGCCCAATTCATGTTCTGGAAAAAGCGGACCGTAGTTGATGCCTACCTGCCCCAAACACAAGCCAGACTGACATTCTTCGATCATCAGCGCGCCATGTCCCATCAGAGTCCATTGTGCGACGTCGTGACAAAACAGACCCCATGCAGCATCAAGCGAAAAAGGGCCACCCATATATACAGAGCGCTCCGACATCATCAGCACAGAGTATTCAGACCAGTCCTCTGTCCTCGGTACGCGCAAAATCAGGCGCTCTGTTTCCAAGATAGGAATGGCAGACATAGGTAATGGACCCTCAGACGAAATCTCACGAACTCTGCGGAAAACCTAAACATTTTTTGCAATTGAGCAACCGCAGCAAGGTCCAGCTTAGCAGGCATTGGCGCGGCGCGCGACGAATGTCGCGCTTCTCTAATTGGGTGTTTGGGTCAAGCTCATTTTCCTTCTTTCTTCTGAGTCCTTGTCTCTCATCCGGGTCACGCTTCTCTTCGCAGTCTGTTTTGGCGCTCTGATGGCACCGCTGCACGCATATGTAGGATCGGCAGTGAAGAGCCCCGCTCTCCGGCGCGCTTCAAGTTGCGCAGCAGACATTTTCGGCTTCATCTATTACCAGACAGGGCATGTTTCCATGCCCGAGAGGGCACGAACCTCGTCCAGTGAGGGACGACCCCGTTAGGGTTGGGTGGTCGGCGTTTTAACTCATGCCGTGCCTCCCACCTGATCCTGACGGAATTCTGTGCCACCGATCCACATTGATGCAACAGGACGGCCAGTTTGCGTGCGACGGCGACTACAGCGCGACGTCGACCTTTGGTGCGCAGCAATCGCATTCCCCAGGACTTTATCTGCGACCCTGCCATCGCCCTCATGAGCAGTGCGTTAGCAGCGGCATATAACGCTGCGCGTGCATCTCGATCCCCAGCCTTCGATATGCGACCTGGATTATCGTGCTCCCCTGATTGGTATCGTCGGGGTGTTAGCCCAAAATGTGCGCCAACAGTGCGAGACCGTTTGAACCGTGTGGGGTCGTCGATAGCGCCTTTGAACGTAAGTGCCGCGATAGGGCCAACTCCGGGGACCGTCATCAATCTCATGCAAACTTTGTCATGGCTTGCCGCACGGTTTACCCGTCGATCCAGTTCCAAATAATGTTGATACAATACGACCCGCGCGTCGAGCAGAGGTACCAGAGCATGTGCAAGAATGTCATCCATCTCGATCAAGGGGCGCACGACGCCATCAAAGCTACCGTGCTTCACAGTTTTGGGCAGACGGATGCCAAATATCTTCAGCAGACCACGGACCTCATTGGCCAGATCCATCGTCTTCTTGAGCAGTGCCTTACGGGTGCTGAGTAACGCCCTGATACCATGAGCTTCACGGCTCTTCATATGGACAGGGCTGAACCAACCGGTGCGTAGAACCTGAGCTATCCCACGGGCGTCGTTCTTGTCGGTTTTGTTCCGCATCGGGGACAGGGCAGCGTTCACTTGCCGCGCCTCCATGCAAACAACATCGAACCCTGCGTCGGTCAGACCGAAGAATAGGTGCTGGCTCATTGTGCCCGCCTCAAAGCCGACCCGTTCGATCGGATGCGGAAAGCTTGCAAGGCAATCTGCGATATCGCCGACCTCACAAGGCAGCTCCCGCTCAAACATCACCGCTCCCTTGCCATCAAGAATGCAAACCGCACAGGATCGCAGCGAAACATCTAGTCCAACAAAGTATTCCATCATGTACCTCCCTTGTTCACAGATATTCTGTGAACTTATCAGGAGCTCAACCTCAGAACAGGGGCAGCCCAATTACGCATGCTCCCTGCCCTTTCTGCTCGATATACCGCGTCATGCTGCACCCAGCACGAATGTCGTAGAAGGGCTGGGAGCCGCCGTTAGACGTGTTTGTCACCAACGGCAGCAATGCGCAGTTAGTCAGCCTGAAAAAGTCGTCACTAATGAAAAACCAGAATCCAGATCGATTAAGCTACCAAAAATCCCGGTTTGAGCGCTTGGCCCGTCCGTGATTTAACCCAAAAGACTTCATACCGGTCGTTGGTGCATCTGCAGCGAATTGACGCTTTGTCCGCTGACTTGCCGTTAGAGCAGACCGCAGCGAATGTCGACTTCCCGCCCTTTTCTACACGAGCGCACCGGTTGCCCTGGAGTTGGGCCGCGAGTCCGCTTCCTGCTGTGGTTTCAATGGGTCGCCGCAACACTTTAATCTTTTGAGAAAGATGGAGTGTTTTGAATGAAGTATCGCACACGGACGTTTTATACGGACAAACAGAAGTCCGAGATGTGGGATCGTTGGCAACGCGGTGAGTCAATGAGTTCGATTGGACGTCACTTCAATCGTGCGTCGTCTTCGATTTTCCCTAATTTGGCGCGAACTGGTGGGATCCGGCCCGCTGATCGCACGCGGTCGCGATGGACCTTGAGCCTCATTGAACGGGAGGAGATTTCCCGTGGGCTTGTCGCAAAGCAGTCGTTTCGTTCAATCGCGCAAAGCCTGAACCGGTCGCCTTCGACAATCAGCCGAGAGGTTCGCAGGAATGGCGGACGCCAAGCCTATCGCGCCACCCAACCAGACCAGCGCGCCTGGGACTGCGCAATTCGGCCCAAGTTGTGTAAGCTCTCGTTCAACGATCCATTGTGCCAGTTGATAGCGCGCAAGCTGCGTCGGAAATGGTCACCGCAGCAAATTGCAGGGTGGCTCAAACGCAAATATCCTGATGAAGAGAAAAACCGCGTGTCACATGCATTGCCCGGCAGGGTATTGCGCAGCAATGTCCCGAGAGGAGAACGATATATCGCAGCCTCTATGTCCAAACCCGAGGGGTTTTGAAGAAGGAATTGCAGGAATGCCTGCGCAGCCCACGTGCGATCCGACGCTCCAGACACGCCACTCAAAAGGGCCTTGAGTTGCGCAAAATCAAAAATGCTGTTTCGATTAGCGAACGCCCAGCCGAGGTCGAAGATCGTGCCGTTCCCGGCCACTGGCCTCTCGGTGATGCAAGCATCACCTGTCAGCTAATAGGATGCCGATTTGATCGCAGGATCGAACAACAGCTACATCGCGACGCTGGTTGAGCGCCATTCCCGTTTCGTGATGCTGGCCAAAGTCGCGAACAAGGACACCCAGAGCGTGACGACAGCCCTGATCAAACAAGCACGAAAGCTTCCCAAGGAGCTCTACAAACCCCTGACTTGGGATCGCGGATCAGAAATGGCAGGGCATCGAAAATTCACCACCGCCACGAATATCGATGTCAATTTTTGTGATCCTCAGTCCCCGTGGCAACGCGGGAGCAACGAAAATACCAACCGCCTTCTCAGACAGTACTTCCCCAAAGGCACTGATATATCTGGCTTCAGCCAAGCCAAACTCAGCGCTGTCGCACGCCAACTCAACGAGCGGCCGAGAAAGACCTTGCAATATCAGACACCAGCAGAGAAATTTGAGGCCTGTGTTGCGTCCACCGGTTGAAACCGCAGCTGGGAGCTGCTGTTAGACGGGTTTGTCACGAACGGCAGGTCAGGGTCGTTCTCGACATTTATAGGCGAGGGAAGTGGCCCAATTGCTGCACCATGCACATATAGGTACTTAGGGCGGAAACCGGAATTTCGCTGCGGTCAGCTTCAACGGCGGCAATGCGGAATTTACTGCTGTTCTCCAAGTGAGCACCGCAGCCTCTCGATCGCATCGCCCACCGTAATCTGATCGCCAAACTTGGCGATGATGGCGGCAACATTGACCGGCCCGTTGTGCCCGCAGGCGCATTCAAGCCAGAGCTGATGTGTTGGGATAACTGAAAGGCGCGCGCCGCCGCGTTTGAGCATGAGCCGGGAATATTGGAGGTCAGTGAGTCGGGGAAGCCCCTAAAGGAACATTTCCAGAACCCTCCTTTGCTAGACTACGGCCCACTGCCAATTATAAGGTCGCCGAACATTTTTGAAACCGCGGCCGAGTCTCAGACACGGCCTGCGGGCAGTGATACTCAAACGGTTCGGCGACGCACCAATCTTGTCAGCCAACCGCTCTGCAGTCTAATGTTTCCATCCGCTTGGCTCCGGTGTTGACTGCAGAGCTTCGCCCTCAGAGCCACTCCAGTTTGTGGTCAAATCTGGCACAGGCATCCGAGACAAATTCCCTCACGGAGGCTCCCGCCCATTCGGCGCAGGAATAACTAGCGCAGCTGACAGGAAAAAACCGAGCGTCCTCGGTCGCTAAAAGACTTTCCATACCTCTAGGCAACTGTTTTTCCAGCCTTGCGGATTCCCCTGCTTGATCACCCCACTCTGGCTGATAGTGGACAAGTGCGTTGCGCAGACTGACAACGTTCGATGCAGCTTGTGCTGTTTTACTCCCCTGCTCGAAGGTCGGTTTCGAGTGGTACTCCAGCAAAGAATTACACCTGGAGAGCAGCGGTTTTCCTTCGATTTTGCCGAGACGTTCGCGGCCAAAGTCAGAGTCTTCTACCAGATCGTTATACACCGCCTCCATACAAGCAACAGCGTGCATAATGGAGGCAGAGAACAACCAAGTCACCTCAGCGAATAGCTCACTATTGGGTTCTGTGCCGCATGCCAATTCCACGCCGTATGCCAGTTCTATGTCTTTGATCTTGGTCGCAAAATATCCAGAGGCCCGGAAATTCTGAGCGGCACGATTGTACTGCTGGCGAATAGTTGGGTCAAAGCCCTCCACAGGGTCGGCGCCAGTATCTGCACCAACAGCCACACTCTCCTTCAATTCCCGCTGCCCGTCTGTGTCGAGCACAAGATCGGGGCCGTGTGCTTCCAGAATGGCTCGAACGATAGCTTGCGCTTCGTCGCGCGACATAACGTCTAATTCTGCCTTCAGTCGATAGCCCATATAGTGCTCCTTTAAGATGCCGCCGCCCCGCCTCCTTGCGGATCATTCGGGCGAGATTGCTTAATCTCAGTTTCACGCCGCTCGACCGTTTCGAGCACAAGATCGGGCCCGTGATCATCGAGAATGGCCCAAACAATGGCCTGCGCCTCGGCGCGCGACATAACGTCCAATTCTGCCTTCAGTCGATAACCCACTTGAATCTCCTAATCTGGACCCTGGTTTACTTCTGCGATCATCGCCAATAGCTCAGCCTGTGCATCTGCGGAAATTTCACCTTCAATAGATTGCCGGGGTATGGGTGTTACCCCAGGCGGGTGGTCATCATTGTCCGCGATCATCGCCGTCTTCACACGGCGAACCTGCATCACTGCTTCCTTACTTGGACGCATGGCGCGAAAAGACCAGATCCCCTGCCGTAAAAATTATCGTATTGCCCGGATGATGGATTGGCATAATGTCTACTGGCCACCTGATCAGAGTTTCCGCGATATGCAGACGGACTTGGTCAAAGAGATGGCGCATTGTTCGACCTCCTTTTCTGGACCCAGATCATTTTCGTATTAAGCTACTTGAAACCCGTCCATTCCGTGGGTGGAGAGAGCGGCCCGCGTCCAGACACCCCAACTTTCGCCCGCGGGCCGCTCGCCGATAGGCTCTCTTGTTAATCGCTCTGGTAGTGCAACCCAAGGCCGTCAACGGCGCACGAGGCTCGTGTTTGCCAGGCATGGGCGGCACCGCCGGACCAATCGCGACCTGATGGCGAGAGGGCATAGCACCCAATTGAAAAGAAGAACGGTTGGCTCAAGTCTTGCCGTTCTTCTCTATCCATCCACGTTATTTCAGAGAGCAGAGCGCTTGCCCGCTGGTGCAAGTCTCCTACCTACAAACAGTTCTTTGATACGGGAGCTAACTAGAGCATCGGACTTATTAGGAGAAAATAGGAAGTGACCGTTTAAGCCTGTTATCCATCTCATATTCAATCTGGAGATAAGCAATGACCAAGAAATTATTGGCAGAATTCATCGGTACATTCTGGTTGGTTCTGGGCGGCTGTGGCAGCGCGGTTCTAGCGGCGGGCGTTGCTGATGTGGGCATCGGCTGGCTGGGCGTCAGCCTAGCGTTTGGACTGACGGTTTTGACCATGGCCTATACCGTGGGTCATATATCCGGCGGCCATTTCAACCCGGCGGTGTCGCTGGGGCTGATGATAGGAGGACGTTTTGACGCCAAGGATCTGATCCCCTATTGGCTGGCGCCGGTGGTGGGGGCGGTTGCCGCTTCGGTGGTGCTCTATATCATCGTTTCCGGTGGGGCGGGGTTCACCGGTGTCGGCGGTTTTGCCTCTAACGGCTATGGCGAAGCCTCACCACAGGGCTATGGGCTGATGGCGGCACTGATCACCGAGGTGGTGATGACCGCAATGTTCCTGATTATCATTCTTGGTGCCACCTCAGATGGGGCTCCGGCTGGCTTTGGCCCTATCGCCATTGGTCTAGGGCTGACGTTGATCCACCTGATTTCGATCCCGGTGACCAATACCTCGGTCAACCCGGCGCGCTCGACCGGAGTGGCGCTGTTTGCCGATGGCCCGGCGCTGGCACAGCTTTGGCTGTTCTGGGTGGCCCCACTGGTGGGCGCTGCGCTGGGGGCGGTGATCTGGAAGGTGATGAGCACCGAGGACTGACATACAGCGGCACCTTTGCTGGGCTACAGGAAAACCCTGGCCCCTCCTTATCTGGGCCAATATCGCTTTAGTACTTCACTACATGAAATCCGCCACTGAGTGAGTGGGAGAGCGACCCGTGTCCAAAACCGTACCTAATTGCGCATGCGGGTCGCTCCTTACTTGGATTGCACAGGCGCTGGACCGGACCGCAAATCCTTGCCCGCAACGGACAATGCATCAGCAACCTCTATCGGGCTAGACGGCATCTCTGTTTCGCCTGTTTCCGCTAGGCGGCGGAATGTTCTCTCCAGGCTCTCGCAAACTGCGCTAAACGTTCGCATATCTTGAGCATCCAATTTTTCATCCCCCTTATTAGACAGCCAGTGAAAGCCAGACATCAAGGCAATACTTGACCCTAGGAAAGGTATTCCACCATGCGAGATGTCAAATCGTCAAGGTATCAATTTGACACCACTCTCTTCCCTGGATGGAAAAGCGCCCCGTCTGCTCCAGCACTTGCAGCGGGTCGCGAACCTACCGTCACGCTCCTTTGTTGGATGGCCGTCGAAGCCCAATAGGTTCTTAGGTTCTTCCTGGCACCCTGCCAATGACCTGCAGTCCGTGTGGGCGGGAGGAGCGGCCCGGGCCAAATAACCAGTGTTGTATTTAAGCTTCAGGCCCCTCACATCGAAACTCAGGGTCGGCTTCTTAGTTGGACTGCGTAAGATCCGCATTGAGCGGTTATTTTGGGACTACCCCGATCTGAGACACTCATGAATTAAACTCTTGAAAGCAGAGCCGCCGCCCCTACCATGGTGTAGGCAAACGGTTTTCTTTTTTTGACCTACTGTCTCCCGTTCTTCGGCGTTCAGTCTTTCGATCCAGACCTGACACGCCGGGCTGCCGCACCCACGCGGGCAGCACATAATTGAAGGCTACGGATATGGCCACTGGCACCGTAAAATGGTTCAACTCTACCAAAGGCTTCGGCTTCATCGCACCCGACGGGGGCAGCAATGATGTGTTTGTCCACATCTCCGCTGTTGAGCGCTCCGGCTTGACCGGCCTGGCAGACAACCAGAAAGTCACTTTTGACATCGAACCCGGCCGTGACGGTCGAGAGTCCGCTGTGAACCTCGCACTGGCATAAGCCTATACGAGGAAGAGTTCTTGAAACGCGGCCCATGTTCTGTGGGTCGCGTTTCGCATTTATGACACAGTAATCGCTCCGCTTTACTGCTGTGACCCCGCGCTCCTTTGTTGGACTCACCCTACCCATCTGCTGCCATCGCGCAATGTCCGCTCTTGAAGCCATTGAGATCAATGCTGCTGCCGCAGAAACTCGTCTTGAAGGGCGGACGGCCGCCATTCGCTGCGCGTAGCACCAGTGTCTGCCGTGCGGACTTTCCAGAACTTTCCGTTGGATAATTCCTGCTGGAGCTCTTGGCCCATTCACTCTGCTGTGAGTCTGAATTCAGACTTGATCAGGCCAAAAGAATGAAGCTTTAAAAAATGCTTTACTTCGTCAGTTGACTGCTCCGCGTCAGTATAAACGGTGCTACACTCTTCCCGACCCATTTGCTGGCTGCTAAGTCTGGTACAAAAATGGTCACCCTTGCTTAGTGAATGTCAGCTTTACCATCGGTTAGACCGTTGTGTGTCCGTCGTCAGGGTTTTTGGAACCAATGGCAGGTTAAACTACAAGAGAGTTCGGCTCATCTGGTTGGCTTCATTATGCGGCGCGTTGTCTGTGATGCAAGCGCCGCGTTTCGAGCGTCCTACGTTTGATCCTTTCCCTTTGTTGTAGAATGGCTTTGTCGCGTCCGAAGTAGACGTCGGCGGGTGTGACGTTGTTCAGGCTCTCGTGGTAGCGGTGATGATTGTAGTGATCGACGAAGGCTTCGATTTGGGCTTCGAGATCACCGGGCAGGAAGTAGTGCTCTAACAAGATGCGGTTCTTCAAGGTTTGATGCCACCGCTCGATCTTACCTTGGGTTTGCGGGTGATACGGCGCGCCACGGCTGTGCTTCATGCCCTTGTCTTGCAGCCATTCTGGACCTGTCCCGCTTTCGTTCCGCCCCTTGTGCTCATTTAGGCGGCGATCTTTTCAAAAGCCAAGGGACTTTTCCAGCCTAATGCCGAGTGTCTCCGGCGGGGATTATAGAACCCATTAATGTACTCGAAGATGGCGATCTCAGCAGCCCTGCGGGTTTGCCAAGAGTGCCGCCAGATCAATTCCGCTTTGATGGTTTTGAAGAAGGTTTCCATTGCGGCGTTATCATAGCAATTACCCTTGCCGCTCATGGATACCTTGAAGCCATACCGGCGCAGGATTTTCTGGTAATCCTGCGCCGGTATGGCTGCCCCTATCAGAATGATGGATGCATCCTTTGGGCGGCCTGCGCAGGGCTATGGCCATGTTCAGCGCCCGTATGGCCAGATCGCGCTTCATCCGGTTGCTGACAGCCCAACCGACCACGCGCCTGGAGTACAGGTCCAGAACCACGGCCAGATAGAGCCAGCCCTCGCGGGTCCAGATGTGGCTGATATCAACAACCCATTTTTGATTGGGTCGATCTGCTGAGAAGTTCCGGTTCAGCAGGTTTGGCGTGATGTTGAACTTGTGATTGCTGTCCGTTGTGGCCTTGTACTTACGGGTTCTGACAACAGATATGCCGTTCTGGCGCATCAATCGGCCGACACGGCGGTGACCAATATCCAGACCAAGCTCTTTCAGTTCTTCGACCATTCTCGGTCGGCCGTAGCTCTGCAAACTCAGGCGGTGCTGCTCCCGGATGTGGGCCAACAGAACCATATCCCCACGTTGACGCTGGCAGGCAGGGCGTTTGCGCCAGGCTCGGTAGCCACGTGGGGTGACATCCACAATCCGGCAAAGTCGCTCTGTGGGAATGCTATTGCGGTGCTTTTCAACAAATGAAAACCTCATTTGCTTTGGTCCGCAAAGAAGATTGTTGCTTTTTTTAGCAGCTCCCTCTCCTCACGTAGAAGGCGGTTTTCCCGGCGAAGGCGCTCGTTCTCATTGGCCAGTTCCTGATCCTCTTTCGAAACAACGTCCGCGTCACGATAGGTTCCGATCCACTTGCACAGGGTGGACATACCAACCCCAAGATCGGAGGACGCCTGTCGGCGGGTCAGCCCGCTGGTCAGTGCGATCCGCACTGCGTCGCGTTTGAATTCTTCGGATGGTCGTGGTGCCATGGTGTATCTCCTTTGGGGCAGAATATGCTCTCAAAGGGGCGGAACAATACCGTGACAGGTCCACACGGCTGTGCTTCATGCCCTTGTCTTGCAGCCATTCCGCCAGTTCCCCTGAGACGTAGCTGGAACCGTTATCACTCAGCAGGCGTGGCTTGTGGACGACATGAACTTGGTCACATCCCGATGCTTCCAAAGCCAAGTCCAACGTATCAGTGACGTCTTGTGTTCTCATGTTCGTGCAAAGCTTCCATGAGATGATGTACCGGCTGTAATCGTCCAAGATCGTGCTGAGATAAAACCAACCCCAGCCGATGATCTTCAGATATGTGAAGTCCGTCTGCCACAACTGGTTGATGGCTGTGGTTTTGTCTTTGAACTCGCTCGCCGCCTTTATAACGATGAAGGCGGGGCTGGTGATCAGATCGTGCGCCTTCAAGATCCGATACGTCGAAGCCTCTGATACGAAATAGCTTTCTCGATCCGTGAACGTCACTGCCAGTTCACGTGGCGACAACTCGGTCTCGTTCAGCGCCAACTTCACGACCTTGCGCCGTATCGCGTCCGGAATACGGTTCCAGACGAGTTTGGGCTTCGGCGATTGATCCGGCAGTCCAGCTTCGCCGCGCTGCAAATACCTATCATACCAACGATAGAAAGTGGTGCGTGGGATGCCCAACTTGGCCAATGTCAGGCGGGCCGACAGATGCGATCCCTCAACCAGCCTGATGATCTCTAACTTCTCAGATGCCCCCTTTCGGCAGATTGCTACGCAATCGCCTGCCGGGTGACAGGTATCTCATTCGCGGCCGTCCCCACCGTCGAACATGCTTTTTTTAAGCAAACGGAGTTCGAGCGTTTGTTCCGCCACAACTTCCTTCAGATCACGCGCTTCACGGCGCAGATCCTTCACTTCGTCGGTGTTTGCAGCGCGTGCAGTATCGCCAGCCAGCCGCTTCTTGCCAGCTTCCATGAAGTCTTTCGACCATTTGTAGTAGATGCCTTGGGAAATGCCCTCACGACGGCACAGCTCAGCAATGCTGTCTTCGCCACGAAGGCCATCCAGGACGATCCTGATCTTCTCTTCGGATGAGTAATGTTTGCGCCCCTCTCACACATGCTGCGCATGTGCTGCCGGGCAGGGGTGGCCCGCTTGATATCTTTGACGATCTTCTCGCCAGGGCTTTTGCCTGTTCCAGTTGTATGTCTCATGTTCCACTCCTCAGTGGTTACGATGAGCCAGAAACACTCTCTTATCAAATAACGCTATTTGGACCCATAGGCGCTGACGTCAGACAATCTACCAACGGCAGCAATGCGCAGTAAGTCACCTTTTGCAAAGTAGGGGTGCCAAGTGTGTCGGGTCGAAAGGACTGGCCCAAAGCGGACATCCACAGTGTCACGGGAAGCTGCGATGCAGCTCCGCCGAAGCAGACATTAGCTGCATTGCAAAACTTCGGCAAAGGGGCCCTATTTCTCAGCTCTATTAGCAAACAAGGAGCGCTGATTTTTCTTCATGAAAGTCCAAGCAATAAACCGACTTGTTTTTTGCCCCTGTGCCATTTCGACGACTTTAAAATCAGCAACCCTGGCTTTTCCTAAAATTCGGTAGAGTGGCTGGAGGTTATCTTTTTTCGACACCAACGAGGTAAACCACAGGCACTGGTCGGCGAACTCCATGCTCTGTTCAACCATGCGGGCGATAAACTTTATCTCGCCACCCGGACACCAAAGTTCAGCGTTTTGGCCGCCAAAGTTGAGCTTTTTTGAATGCCCTTTTCCGAGGTTCGCCCACTTACGTTTGGTGCCTTTATTCGCTTGCTCCATGGACGAATGAAAAGGCGGGTTGCACATGGTTACGTGAAAAGCATCGTTGGCTTTGATCACGCCACAAAAAATATCCTTAGGTTCATTTTGTCGCCTAAGGGTGATTTCCAACTCGTTGAATTCACAAATTTGCTTTGCCGATTTGAGAGCACCCACATCGATATCGACGCCAGTGAAGTTCCAGCCGTATTCGCTCTGGCCTGTCAGGGGGTAAACCAGGCTCGCACCGGTGCCGATGTCTAACGCTTTGATGTGACGCCCACGTGGGATGTCTTGATTATTGCTGTCGGCAAGCAAGTCTGCGAGATAGTGGATGTAGTCGACACGACCGGGAATTGGTGGGCATAGATAGCCGCTAGGGATATCCCAAAAATCAATATTGTAATGCGTCTTTAGCAACGCCCGATTAAGCATACGGACAGCCCTCACGTCTTGAAAATCAATCGTCGTCTGACCGAGTGGATTACTGATCGTGAAAGCCTCAAGTTCAGGTGTCTGCGCCACTAAACGCACAAAGTCGTAACCTTCTGAGTGTTGATTACGGGGATGCAGTTTCGTTTTGATGGCCATGGGGGGCGCCTTCATGAAAATTGGTAGGCGACATTCGCCAGACGGTTAGTTGGTTTTAGGCCCTCATGCACAAATAGTAAAATTAGGAGCAGGGCAGATCCTCCGCTGACGCAACGGCCCGCCCGTTCTTTCCGTGTGCAGAATCCGAAATTTTTGGCGCGGAGCGGACCTTCTCTAACGCGCAGCATTGCGCTGATCCAATAAGGGCGTCCATCAATCACGGCCCAGATCCGACCTTCGTGACCAGTGCAGCGAATGGCCGGTCCGACCCCTCTTGATCACCCTCGCGGCCAGGCGCCAACTGAGGATGCAGGGACGATTGCGCCAGATCGGAAAATAGCTTAAACGAACGGCCTTTCATGGGGAAATTATCAGGATTGGCGTTTTGCATGGGGCGTGGCGGCTAAGGGCGTGGCAGCCTGTGAATGGAAAATTGATTATTATCAATAAATATTATGAGCTTACAGGTGATCCCGACATTGACCGTCAGCTTCAGGGAACGCTTAGAACTCTGAAAATGAAACAAATGCTGTCTTGGATCACCGTTTTTGTCATCCTCGTGGCGGGTGTTTGGGGCGCCCATTTAGTCTATGCCACCAATCCTGACGATTTGGCTCTCACATTCTTGCCCCTGTTCGCAGCACTTGGCGGTGCAGTTTTTGTCAGTGTCTTTCTTCGCAAAACGTTCTCTGCTTCACTATTGCCGACAGTGGCCAAGGCGGTGGGGTTTGAATACAGTCGTACATTTCATGGGATGCAAGATTTGGTGGACACCGGGCTGCTTCCGAGGGGCCGCGTTGCGCGATCTGAAGATAGATTGAAAAGTGATTTTGGCGGCGTATCTGTGAGCAGTTGCAATATCCACATCAAAACTGGCGGAAAACACCCCAAAACCCTTTTTGGTGGTTTGGTTATCTCACTAAAACATCCGAAAAACAGGAATTGGTTGGTGGTAACAACACTGGAGCGGACTGGCAGTGGCCCTCTTGGCAGACAGTTGGTCGGCACCCGGAATCTGATAGAGACAGCCCGAAAGAAATGTCCTCAAGGTGAGGAATTTTCTGCTTTTTCCAGCGATAGCGACAAGGTCAAATGCCAGGGCTTGGAAGGCTATCTTGAGAATATTCTCAGATTGAATACCGAGATGCCCAATTGCCGGCTATTTTCGTTGGTGAGGTCCTGGGATGAAACCCACGTAGCTTTGTCTTACGACGGAAATCCGATGATGCTGGGCGGGCTATTTGTGACCCGATCGCAATTGCAAAAACAGGTATTGGAGGCTGTATCCGATATGCAATTGGTGCCTCAGGCCGTGCAAATTGTACTGGAGGCGGAAACGGCTGAAAAGCGATGACAAGGGGCGGCTTCTCTGAGGTTTTATAGCGAAAGCACCGCTTCGAAGATACATAGGGCGTCGGGTGCTGAAACTGACTCTCACAAATCAAGATAGAAGCACTCAGGCTGAGCCACAGAAGGTCTTGGATATATACCGCGCGTGGATGGTCAAAAGTGAAACCCGCTTATTCCAGGCTCGGCACGACCTTCGCGGCAAGGATCTTGCCTGCTGGTACTGACAGATCAACCCAGCACTGCCGACGTACTGATCGAACCCGCAAAACAGTCCAACTAACTCCCTTCAGACGGCACCTGTATAAGACATTGCGGTTGTTAACCATTGATGAACGGTAGCAAATGTACGTTGAGCAGTCGTTGGAGTTGGCCGCAGCGAAGGGCTGGTATCCGCCCTTCCTGCTTCAGACGTCGCCCATGCTGCACCCAGCACGAATGTCGTAGAAGGGCTGGAAGCAGCCGTTAGACGCATTGTGCGCCAAGGTCCGGTTAGGGCTGTTAGTGACCTTGAGGGGAGAGGGAAGTAGCCTGATTTCTGCACCCTGCACATTTTGTCACAAAGGGCGGATTGCCGACTTTCGCTGCACTTTGCACGAACGTCTGCTGTGCGCATTTGTCAAACCACTTCACATCAAACAGCGAAGTTCGCGAAATTGATCTATCGCATTATCTATCCACAATTTGACAATATGCTAATGTCCAAGAAATGAGAGTTCCCCTGAAAGGAAAACAACATGCCTCTATTTGTTATCAAAATGACGGCTTGGAGCGCTCTCATTTTATCATCCATCTCAGCCAGCAGTACATTCGCTTCCGATTATTCCGGGTCGACAACAGCTGAATGCCTGGCCGAAGCCGCCTGCCAAGAGACGGTGTTGAACCGGATCGAAACCCGGATGGGAGGGCTGGACTACAGTGCTGGATATCCCACCGACGAAACTGTCAGCCGCCTTTATGACGAAATGGATTATCAGCGCGCCGTGCTGGCACATCAGATGGTAATCCCCCCCGAAACTAAGGGGATGTGGAAGTAGAATTTTCTCGGCAGAATGCATGAGGAGATTTTGATGAAGATGACGAGATATAGCGAACCCCAAATTCTTGCGATCCTACGCCAAGCCGAAGGCGGTGTGCCTGTAACGGAGCTGTGCCGCGAGCACGGGATGAGCAACGCGTCGTTCTACAAATGGCGATCAAAATACGGTGGTATGGACGCGTCGATGATCAGCCAAATGAAGGCGCTTGAAGACGAGAACCGGCGGCTGAAAAAGATGTATTCCGAGATGAGCATGCAAGCAGAATTACTGAAGGAAGCCCTGGGAAAAAAGTGATCCGGCCAGCCTTACGACGGGGTCTGGCCGAGAAAGCGGTGGCGCGCCACGGTATCAGCATTGCGCTGGCCTGCCGCACGTTTGATGTCAGTGAGACGTGCTATCGTTACAGCCCGCTCTTGAGCGATGAGAACGAAGAGATTGCCGATCTGCTGGTTGGGCTGACGGCCGCACGGAAGACTTGGGGGTTTGGGCTATGTTTCCTGCATCTACGTAACGTGCAAGGTCATTCGTGGAACCACAAAAGGGTTTACCGGATTTACTGCGAACTGGAACTGAACTTGCGGATCAAACCTCGGAAACGGTTAAAGCGGGACAAACCCGATGCGCTGGCAGTGCCGGACGCCCCGAACATGACCTGGTCGATGGACTTCATGGCGGATCGCCTCGGGGATGGTCGGGCGTTTCGGCTCTTGAACGTGCTGGATGATTTTAACCGCGAGGGTTTGGGCATCGAGGTCGATTTTTCTTTGCCAGCCGAACGGGTTATTCGCAGCCTTAATCGGATCATTGAATGGCGTGGGAAACCAGGAACCATTCGGGTCGATAATGGGCCGGAGTACATCAGTGGTAAGCTGCTGGAATGGGCTGAGAAACAAGGTATTATCATCCAGTACATTCAACCCGGAAAGCCGCAGCAGAACGCTTACATCGAGCGCTATAATCGCACCGTCAGGCATGAATGGTTGGACCAACATATCATCGAAAACATAGAGGAGGCACAGGACTTTGCCACACAATGGCTATGGACTTACAATAATGACCGCCCGAATATGGGCCTCGGCGGCATCACACCCGCAATGAAACTGAAAATGGCCGCGTAAATTCTACGACCGCCCCCTGTTAAAAATGGGGGGATTACCAGATTTCCGATAATCTTGTCAGTTTCTATTCCATGCATGTTGGCCCGAACGAGGCCATAGAGGGCCAGCAAATGGGCGATCTGGTGATCTGGGAGGATTTCCTCGATCCCAAGGGCATCATTCTGACCGGCAATGACACCACGGTCTATGGTATGATTTTCCTTGATCTGGATGCCAACGGCCCGATGGTCGTGGATGTTCCTCCGTCCCCATTCCTTGGCTCGGTTCTTGATCTGTGGCAGGTGCCACTTGCCGGGATCGACGCCAATGGCGCCAAATTCGTGGTTGTGCCCGCCGACTTCCCGGGTGAGCTGGATATGCCCGATGGCTATACTCTGCTGCGCTCGCGCACCAGCGTAGCGGTGT
The DNA here is from genome assembly GCF_030285785.1 of Parasedimentitalea psychrophila. Classification (NCBI taxonomy): domain Bacteria; kingdom Pseudomonadati; phylum Pseudomonadota; class Alphaproteobacteria; order Rhodobacterales; family Paracoccaceae; genus Parasedimentitalea; species Parasedimentitalea psychrophila. The sequence continues at coordinate 4,194,386 of NZ_CP127247.1, forward strand.
TTTTTGCCCGTGGTCTCGTGATCGAAGGTGATGTGGAAGGGGCCGTGAAAACGGTAACAAATTCCAAGGTCTATCCCTTAAGTCAAATCAATAACCCGCCAGAGCTAACAGTTCATTTGGCGACCGGCGTCGACATGGACACGATCTCGCCAATGGACCCGCAGGTTTATTGGGAACGGGTGGCCGAGGTGATGAATTTCGTCGATCCTGAGGCGGATCAGGATGCGTCCCTGATGATCTCACTGCTTGAACCTCTTGGGGTCGCGCCGGGGCAAGCATTTGCCCCCGATGAACGGCAGAAACAAATCCTTTCTGACGCTGCCCATTTCGGCTGGATCATGGCGCAGACAATCAGTTATGCGCCGCGGTTTGACAACATCATTTATTACCCGGGAACCCGCTGGGAATGGGTGCTTGAACTGGACCCATCCCTTCAGGAAAGGTTCTGGCGCGACCTTGAGGCGCGGACAAACTACTATTTTCAAGCCTCCATGGCGCAACCGGCTATGAAGGAAAAGAAGATCGGTGCAGGGTCGCAATATCTGCGATCAGCACGGGATGCGGCAGGTGTATGGCTGGATGGAACCAACACTTACAAACTGAATGTTCCGGCAAACCCACCTGCCGAATTGTTCTGGTCCATCACGCTCTATGATGTTGAAACCCGTTCGCAGGTTCTGGCCCCAAGCAACAATGCTGCCTTAAGTTCCTATGATGATCTTCGCTATAACGAGGATGGGTCGGTTGATCTCTATTTCGGCCCCAAGGCACCGGATGGTTATGAAAACAACTGGGTTGAAACGCTTCCCGGGCGCGGCTGGTGGGTTTGGTTCCGGTTTTACAGTCCGGCCGAGGCATTTTTTGATAAAAGCTGGCAACTGACCGATTTTGAAAGATTGCAGTGATGGGCGAAGCCGCCGTTTGCCGCGCCTTGTACCAAGGTCGGCTCAGGGCCGTTTTTGCAGATTCCATCGCCCTAGGCTCCGAGACTTTGCAAAGGTCGCAATCAGCGCAAAGCTGCTATTTCTAACTCGTGCATGCCGGTTTTGTCACTTTGGTAAATTCAATGGGGCTCGCCTAGCCGGGTCATTTGGAAATGGCAGCACTTTGATTGCCAGTCTTATGCAGAAATTCCAGCGGGGGAGTGATTGGGGGATAGAGGAATTTCCCCGAGGGGATAACCTAGCTAAATCAGTTACTTAGATGAACTTTGTGGCGGAGAGACAGGCCGCCACAATACAGTATCATGCAGGCGCATGATGTCACATATTTCGTTTATTAACAGCGAGTAAGGCAATAGCCGTGACAATTTCAGTTGCAATGTGTAGCACGCAATGCCAAACTTTTAGGCAGGTATGAAGGCCAGTACGAGAATTCCCCTATATACAGGTGAAATATCGCTATGCCCAAGAAAGCCAAAGAGTTAACGCCGCTGGATATAAAACGTCTATGCCATCCCGGTGTTGGTCGCAACGTCACCTTCGCTGTCGGCGGAGTTTCGGGGCTCTTGTTGCAATTGACACCTTCCGGTGCACGCTCATGGATCCTGCGCTACACGATCAATTCAAACAGGAGGAACTTGGGGCTTGGAGGGTATCCCGACGTGTCTCTTGGAGCGGCCCGGCAAAGGGCCCGCGAGGCGCGTGAAATGATCTGGCAGGGCATTGATCCTGTTGAGCATCGAAAGTCGGAGGTGGCCGCTGTCAAAGCTGCTCAGATGCGTGGCCTGACTTTTCAAGATGCCATGGAGCAGTTTCTGATCGGAAAACTCCAGGAATTTGACAACACAAAGCATCGCAAACAGTGGCGGGCGACCTTAGACACCTATGCGGTTCCAGTGGTCGGCGAAATGCCCGTGGCGGACATAGACGTTTCCGACGTGCTGCGCATTCTAAAGTCAATCTGGCTTGAGAAAACAGAAACGGCATCGCGGTTGCGCGGGCGTGTCGAGGCCGTCTTGGCGTGGGCCACGGTGGCGGGACACCGAGAGGGCGACAATCCGGCACGATGGAAAGGCAATCTGGATGCAGTTTTGCCAAAGCCAGCAAAGGTGCACAAAGTATCACACCACCCTGCCCTGCCTCTCAATGATGCTGCCGACTGGTTCGCCGATCTGAAATCTCGAAATGGCATCGCGACAAGGGCTTTGGAGTTCATGGCTATGACAGTTGCGCGGTCAGGCGAAATCCGAGGTGCGACATGGGAGGAAATCGATCTAAAGGACCGGCTTTGGACTGTTCCTGCCGAACGGATGAAGGCGCGATCCGAACACAGAGTTCCGCTGACGGAGAATGCAATTGGCCTGCTGAGCAACCTAGAGCGCCAGCAAGGTAGCATGTTCGTGTTTCCGGCGGTGCGAGGCGGGATGCTATCGGATGCGGCTCTATCGGCTTGCATGAAGCGCATCCATGCAGCGCGGGGAGGTGGTTACTTGGATCAGCGCTCGGGCCGCCCTGCCGTCCCTCACGGGTTGCGCAGCACCTTTCGAGATTGGGCAGCTGAACGGACTGAATACCCCCGAGATATGGCTGAAATTGCATTAGCTCATAGGGTCGGAACGGACGTTGAAAGAGCTTACAGGCGCGGCGACATGCTGGAAAAAAGACGGGCCATGATGGCCGAGTGGGGGCGCTTCCTTTGCGGGAAGGCTGCGGCCGAGATTGTTCAGATGGGAGATGCGCGATGACAGTCCTAGAGGTTCTGAAGAGCCCCCTTTCCCCTAACCAAGTGACCGATGCGCTGTTGCCAGCGGTGTATGAACAAATCGAGCCAGCGACCGGGGCACACCTAAAGGGGGGGGCCCCCCCCTCTTTCGCGCAAACAGGCCGCCAAAGACGCGGGCGACGAGACGCTTGAGAAAAGGCCCGCCTAATCCGCAACCGGGCAATCCGGCGCATGGGGCAGGTTTTAGAGCAAATCGAGCCGGAGAAAACCGGGCCGAAGACGGAATTAAAGGGACCCGACCCCCTTCAATTAACCCGCTCGCAAGCGGCAAAGCAGGCGGGCTTGTCCGATGACCAACGGAAGAACGCTTTGCGCGTGGCAGCAATCCCCGAAGACGATTTCAAGGAATTGGCCACGCAAGACGGGCCTCAACCGTCGGCTCGGAAGTTGAGCGAGCGTACAGGCGCGGTGACATGTTGGAGAAACGGCGGGCGATGATGGCCTCTTGGAGGCAGTTTCTACGAGGTGATGCAGATAATAAATTTGTTTAACAGGAGAATACAAAGTGAATATTCTACAGGTTCTTCGCGACCACTTTCCTGATTGCGAATTAGACAAGATTGACGCGTTCATGACCGAGGAAATGTTAGCCAGCACGTCGAGGTTGCGGATCGCAGACAAGACTGATCAATCGTTCCATTTACAGGAAATAGGGCGGTGCATGAATCGTGCACTCTCTCACCACAACGCACTTGATAAGGTAGCCGCCAAAGCCGCCGGGGAGCAATTCAAGGCGAACACGCGCAGCAGGGTGAAGAGCGGTAAACTTGGCTGGCCGTTGCAAGCCAGAGGTAGCGAGGGGGTTATCACAACGCCCCTGCCGACATTGTTGCAGGCAATGATCTGGAGTTATTCCGGCAAAGAGGCGATCAGGATTGACGGAGGAGACATACAGCAACCGAGCGCTGAGGACGCCGGGTTGGCCGAAATCGGCAAGCTTCAACAGCCAAGCGGAAGGGCTAATCAGGAATCCACGTGGGAGAAAGTCGCCTTTTATAGAGGCGCAAGGGAGAAATGGGAACACTGTAGAGGCAAACCACTCGAGCGAGATTCCAAGCAGTTTTTATCCTTTCTGCAGGATCTGCTTTTCGCCATGGACCGGCCATGGGACGCTCAGAGTGTTTGTGACGCCGCGCGGAGAAACAAAACCCAAAACTAGGCACACCCATGGTCAATAACATGGTGAGTGTGCCGAGTTTTTATTGCTGATGTGTGAATATTGGGAAGCTCCAACAAAAATCGGAGTTTCCCATGATTGTAACGTACTTTTCTGACACAGACCTCGCCAAACGCTACGGCGTGACCCGCCAGACTGTCTGGCGCTGGCATCGCGAGCGCACTGACTTCCCCCGTGCTATCTCCCTGTCTCCCGGCTGCACGCGCTGGAAGCTCTCCCAGATCGAAGCTTGGGAAAACACTAAGGCGGAGGTCAGCTAATGAAACCGCCAAAGGAAAACGCCGCCCCCACGGCAATGGGCGACGGCACTTCAACTAAAGAAATGGCTGGTAAGCTTCCGGTGGATTATAGCCAAAAACCGACCCGTTCGAAAGTGGTTCTATTTGCCAAGACAACCCACAAGCTGGCCATCCTGAAGATTGGGTGTGCGTTGGTTCTCGACGAGTCCTACGCTTGGAACAAAACGAGCGAATTCTTGTCAGCCTGTCTGAACGAAAAAGAGCGCGCCAATCTTGCCCAATGCACGCTGAAGACGTTGCCTCGCGATGACATCGAGGAGGTAGCACTCAAAGCGCTGGGTCGCACTAGTGGCCCGCTGCCAACGTTTATCTCTTTGGAAGATGATGCGAATTTCTGGGCAAGCTTGGCTCCCACCTTCGAGTTGGTGGCTTACTCCTACGCCGCCTTCAAATATCTTCCTCGCCATATGCAGATCAAAATGTTGGCCCAACTGAAAATGGAGGTCGGGTAATGGCAGACAATTTCGATCCCCAAGCCAACGACCCTACTCCGGCAAATGGCTCCGGCACCTACATTCTGCCCGGTTTCAAAAAACGTGTTGCCGACATCGCCTCTAACCTGAAGCCTCTGCATGAAATTCATCCGGTCCTGACCTCTAACTATTTGGTCAAGGGCTGGTTGAGCCGTAATACCGTCAGTGTCGTTTACGGCGCGAGCAATGTGGGCAAAACCTTCTTTGCAATCGACCTCGGCATGCACATTGCCGCTGGCCAAGATTGGCACGGTCACAATGTGACACCTTCCCTCTCCGGCGCTGTTATCTATGTCTCAGGCGAAGGTATTAGCGGTATGATCAACCGCATCTCCGCCTTGCAATATGAATACCCCGAACTCGTGGAGAACGCGGAGCGGAGCTTCTTACTCCTGCCCATGACGCTCAACTTTCGCGGGGAAACCGACGTACAAGCGCTGATCAACGTCCTTGGCAAAACAACTGGTGTTCGGATGATTATCATCGACACCTTGGCCCGGTCGATGGGTGATGGTGACGAAAACTCTGCGCAAGACATGGGGGCATTCATTCGCAACGTGGACATACTACGAGAAGCAACCGATGCGCATATCATGCTGGTGCATCATTCTGGCAAAGATGCGAGCAAGGGCGCACGGGGCAGCGGCAGCCTGCGGGCTGCTGTTGATACCGAAATCGAAATAAAACGCTCAGGCCTTGTCGCTACGGCCACGGCCCGCAAACAACGCGACATGCGTGGCGGCAAAGTGTTTGCATACACACTTCGTGATGTTGAGTTGGGGATCGACGAGGACGGTGACCCCGTCACTTCCGCTGTGATTGAAGCAGCCGAGCCGACCAATAACCAACCCGCTGTGAAAGGTCAGCAGCTCACGGCCATGCAGGCCTTGGACGACGCAATTGCACACCATGGCGTCAAGAAATCAGGGGACTTGTTCCCGGGCAATCGCAAGTGTGTCCCGGTGGATATTTGGCATGAGTATTGCGACAGCCGTCCTCTTTCTTCTGGTCAGAGCGATAGCGCAAAGCGCAAGGCGTTCCACGCCGCGAAACAGAAACTCAATGAAAGTGGTCACATTTGTGTCGTGGAGGGCTTCGTCTGGAGGTGCCTGGAATGAGCGTTACCACCGTTACTTTCCGTTACTTTTCCCAAATGGTAACGCCGCCAATGTACCGTTACCTCCGTTACCACCCCCTATAGGGGGTAACGGGGGGCAACGCTGGCGCAACACATCCCAGATGCCCTTGCACAAACCCCTTGAGATGCGCTTCACTACGCCAAGTCATCGTAGAAACGACAAATCCTCCCGGATTGTTACGTACTAATTCTTTGTCGGTGACTCCCGAAAATGATACAGTGATTACAGATGGTTGTACGCCAAACGCTGCTCCCACCTCCTGCTTCCAGAGCACGCGCGACGCTGCAGACGGAAGCAAGGCCCGGCTCCAGGTCGAGGCGAAGCGCACGCCAAACGCTGCGTCCAAAACTACCAAAATCTTGGAAGCCTTCGGGCAATAATGGAGCGTGCAAAATGTCTATCTACTACCCCCCCACAAAGCATCGCGGCATTCAGCTGGTGCAGGCATCGATCGACAACACCAGCCCTGTTGCAATCCTTGCCGATCTGAACCGGGCTTTTGAGGAATTCAAAGCCAAACGCAACGAAGAAATCAGCGTGCTCCATGACGCCATTGGCGACATAAATTCCCAGATTGCTGGGTATCAGGTCGGCGGCGCAGGCCCAATCAAGCCCAACTCGAAGGACATCAGCAACGCGCTTCGTAGCTTCGTTCGGGATGGTGACAGCACCCCTTTGTCTGACCTGGCACAGCGTGCACAAGCCAGTATGAGCGTGGATAGCGATCCTGGCGGCGGCTACTCGGTCATTCCCCAGCTTGGGGAGAATATGAACAAGCGCGTCCACGAAATCAGCCCCATGCGGCAGCTTGCGCGCGTCGTGACTATTTCCACCGACGTCTACGAAGAATTGAACGATTTGGACGAGGCAGGTGGTGGCTGGGTTGGTGAACGCGAGGCGCGTCCCGACACCGACAATCCCAATCTGGGCAAACTTATTATCCCAATTCACGAAATTTTCGCGATGCCCAAGGTCACCCAGAAACTGCTGGATGACACGATCATCGACATTGCCGCTTGGATTACCGAGAAATGTGCGGAGCTTTTCGCGCGCAAAGAGGGGAGCGCCTTCATCACTGGCGATGGCATTCTCAAACCGCGCGGCTTGTTGACCTACCCCACGGATGCTCAGGATGATGAGGCCCGGGATTGGGGCACCATCCAGCACCTCAACACGGGCACATCCGGCAGCTTTGGCACGACGTCGGATGGTGTGGATACGCTGATTGATGCCACCTATGCGATCAAGAGCGCTTACCGTCAAAACGCATCCTGGTTGATGAACCGGAAGGCCGCCGCCGTGGTGCGCAAGATGAAGGACGCTGACGGCAATCTGATCTGGTCTCAGGGGCTCGCTGCGGGGCAGCCTGACCGCCTTCTGGGCTTCCCTGTGATGCTGGATGAGGAAATGCCAGACATGGCCTCTAACTCGCTTAGCATTGCGTTTGGGGACTTCGACAAAGCCTACCTCATCGTAGACCGCCATGGGCTGCGCCTCTTGCGCGATCAGTACACCGACAAGCCGAATGTGCGCTTCTACACCTACAAGCGGGTCGGCGGCGGGGTCGGAAACTTCGAGGCCATCAAATTCGTGCGCTTCAGCACTTAATTTACCGGCAAAGTAACGGGTCGCCTTCGCGTGTTTCATCGACCCGTCACTAGCCCCGAGCGCTATGATGTGACGGGGCACTTGGGAGGGCCGATTCCAGCGTCGCGGTCCTCCCTTTTTCATGAGGGGGGGAGGCTCAGTCCTTGGGCCTTCGTGACCGCTAACCGGTAGGGGAGGTTTCTCTTGCCAAACCCAATTCAGGATTTCCGGACATGCCACGACGCCGCACTCCCCTCGCCAAGGCGCATCTTACCGGCGCGGCGGCAAAGCACCCAGAGCGCTACAACAAGCGCTCAGAGCCCGCCACGCCCGGTCCTATAGGCGATTCCCCAAGCTGGCTTACGGAACAGGAACGCAAGATGTGGCTGGCTTTCACATGGGAAATGCCATGGCTCTCGGCCTCTGACCGGGCCGCACTGGGCTCCGCGTGTGTTCTGCGTGCAAGAATGGAGGCACGTGAAACCACTACCGCAGCAGAATTCAGGGAATTCAGAATGGTACTGACAACGCTGGGAGGCACACCGACTAGCCGGAGCAGCGTCGCAGTGACACCAAGCGATCTGGCAGGAGATGAGGCCGAAACGGACTTAGCGCAGAAATATTTCACTTAACAAGGGACAATCAAAGCGCCTTTTGATCAATGAGCAGACAACTGGTTTTTTATGGCCATCTGACAACTTAAAACCCATTGTGGAACATTGCTTCCGCCCCAGCATCTTGCAGCGACGGCGGGTTCCGGACCTTCGCCGCGGTCAGCTCCAATGGCAGCAATGCGCAGATTGCGACCTTTGCAAAGTCTGGTCGCAGCTCGCCGCGATAAGACGTGAGCGGCCCACTGCGGCCATTCGTGATCACCGCAGCGAAGGGGCGGTTCGAGCCCATTGTGACCAATGCGGCAGTCGCTGAAACTCGTCAGGAAGGGCGAGAAGCCGTCGTTTGCTACAAAGGCACAAATTTTGAGAGCTCGTTCTGAAGTGGACCTTCATATCATCTACACTTAGCATGTCGTCCCGCACTTCGGATATGCCGTGAAAATTCATACACTTATGACCGAATGAGAATTTTGGGCCTTTCTGACTTGATCACGATGACAGGATACCGCAAAATATTATTGCAACGGCTCATTTCAGCAGGAATTTTTTATGGTCGCAGAGTTTTTAATGGCAGTAGGAGCATCGCTCACTGCTAATGCAATTGATAGGAAATTGCAGGGAACCCCCAGTTATTTTGAAAAACGAAAGATTGCCTCTAAACTGGATGAAATTGTCATCGCAGTCATGGAGCCAATAGCAATTTTCTTTGAGGTCGAAAACATTCCTGAAGCCGACCTGAGACGCATCGCAGGAGAAGCTATTCCCGTGGCCGAATGGCTAATCGAAAACCCAAAATTCGCGTTTTCGAGAGGGCTAGAAGGTGAAGTTATAACGAGAGACATTTTGAAAGGAGATGCAGTCAAGTTTAGCTTAGATTCTGTCTCCGACTATCCTGCAGCTTTCGAGACCCTTTTACGTGCACTTGTTGACCTCGTGGTGAAGGTGCCGCCGGTCTTTGCAGAATGGGAGAAAACCGCTTTTCAAGCTGTGTTTCGGCAAACAGAAGAAATACGAGGGACTCTGGCATCGATGTACTCAATGATGCAAAAAATCACTTCATCTCAAAAAAACCCTCTTGGAAACTTCGAAAAGGTCGTCAACCATCGGGCTGCGACATCCGCTTTGAAAATGAGCATTCATGGTCTCAGGCAGTCGGCTGTGCCACAGGCGGAATTAGACAATTTGTTTGTTTTTCCCGAATTTTCTGAGAGTGTTGTAAAAACGACGTCCAAAGACGGGAAGGTGACTGAGGAAGATGAGTGCGTAAAAACTTTTAAAAACTTCAATGAATTCTACGAACTGGTGTCAGAATCTCAGAGCTGCATTGTCAGAGCTCCAGCTGGAGCCGGGAAGACAACTTTCTCAAATTGGTTGGCTTCAAAACTGTTGATCTGCTCGGATGTACTATTCCCTGTCGTCTTGCCACTCAGAAAAACACTTAAGAGCGAGACTCTACCCGGTCTGTTCGAGTGTATCTCAGGTGAAGTCTCAAGCGTATTTCAAGACATGATTGATGCGCACGAGGTAACAGTCTGGGCTGACGAGAAAAAGATTGTTGTAATATTTGAGGGCTTTGATGAAGTCAGCGAGAAAGACAGAGATCGGGCAGTTGAGTGGATTCAAGAGTTAAAAACAGCTCATCCAAATCTGAGTATTCTGATTACATCAAGGCCGCTTTCAACACCACATCTTTCAGACCTTACAAAGCTGGGCTGGCGAGACATAAGTCTACTCCCTTTCGACCTTCCAAGAGTTATTACTTACATTGAATATTTTCAAAAGTATGGACCCGAGATGCAGACCGGTGCCAAGCTTCAAGCACCTAAACATCTAGCGAAAACTTGGAATTCTGATCCTACTCTTGGACCGTTGACGGGAAATCCATTGTTGTTGTCCACGTTGCTTGTAGTGCATCATATGGATGGAGAATTGCCGGACGATAGATCAAAACTCTATGATCGATATATTGACGGCATGCTGGGCCTATGGGAACTAAATAAGGAATTGGTCGCTCCAACAGTCCCCCTAACGAAAGAACAAAAGAAAAAAATCCTGGAGCTCATTGCGGTAAACATGATTTCATTGGAAACGGATACCGTTTCGGAGAACGATGTCGCACAATGGCTGCAAGCTTATCTCTTAGAACAAAACCTTCCTAATGATGTACTAGGGATTTTGGATCATTTGAGGGAACGCTCTGGATTGCTGATCGGCCCAGGTCAATATACATTTGCGCACAAGTCTATTGGTGAATTCTTGGTCGCTCAGGCTTGCAGTGACGGCATCCAAACCAACTTCGCAGGTGACCGGTTCGATAGATTTTTGTTGGCCGACAAGTGCCTAATGGACAGATGGACAACAGTCATCTTTTTGTGGGCTGGTTTGGCGGCTAAAACAGAAGTCCAGCAGTTCATAGAAAAACTTATAGCTGGCAACCATAATAAACTTGCTGGAGGTCTACTTCTTGAGCGAAGAAAGTTCTTGGACCGGAAGTGGCTAAAGGTAAATTTTTGGCGCTGGGTATCAATTGGTTTAGGTGATGGCGGTCTATTTAATGAGAAAGGAAACCTCCGTTTGAGTTGGCCGAGCATTACTAAAAAGGCGAGTACTCCATCAGGTGAGATTGATCTTCATATCATGACAACTGTGGTCGATGATTTAACTTCAGAGGCCACAGTAATGGCCGCATTTTTTTCCGATAAAATTTGTGACCCTGAGGATTGGAATACTCATTCATTGCCGCTTAACGAAACATTTTGGTGGCTTTTGTCTCATTTTGTTGAACCCACTCTAGATTTCCTGAAAGCAGCTCCTATTACCCTGACTCAAGAGACCAAATGTTGTTCTCTTTTTGGCAATCAGATTACAGGAAGATTTCCATTAAGGCAGTATATCCAGGAATTTTCTCCATATAAAGCACCGGAGTGTGCATCTTGTGACCCTTTAGTCTACGAACCGATTTTGTTTCTTGACGCTTACTCAACATGGAAATTTATGATGCATCAGGTTGAGATTGATGAACTTTCCGAGTTACCCGCTGAAGGCGATGGGTCCGGCGGGAAGCGGCCTGAAGGAAAAGAGCGAAATTTGGCATTGAAGAGGTATTGGCTTTCGCAAATCACCCAATTTACAGAAAGCGGTTTTTTCGACATTGCAATCTCTAGATCTGTTGAGGATCTACCCACAGAATTTTTTAGTCTCTTCAATGATGCCCTGCCACCTATCACTCCCATTGAAGGAAATGGTAAATTTTCTCAGCCGGACACGAAACCCATTACCTTCGCTGAAAGGTGCAAGAAGGCGCTTGATCTCAATGCTTCTTTCCCAAGATCACAGGAATGCGACGACTTTGTTTCCCTGGTATTGAAACGAAATGAGGAGAGGAATTCGTCACAGATTTCGCAATGAGTTCTGATCCACTCCCCTCTAATCAGATGCGTAGATCTTCGCCATTTAGATTATGCTTATGATCGGTCTTGTTGATTTTTTGCCAACCCAATTATTGGTCAGCATCTGAAGTCAAGTGTTTTTGGTAAGTGTCCCGTTTTCAAGTGGCGACGATGAAATGCTGATCGGGCAAATGGAGAAGTACTCTGCGTATCGTGGTTGAATGTCTGGTATGGTGACGCTGTAGGGCGGCATACCAAACCGAAATGAGAGTCGGGAGAGGGCCGTTCGCGCCAGTTGGGCCAACAACTGTGAATGACTACAAAGTCCGCCCTTTCTTGCAAATTCCAGAACACAAACTCAGGGCACTAAAAGTTCAATCTTATTCAAAGAGTATGGGCACCCATACTTTTTACTCAGTCAGACTGTATCCCAACTGGAGAAATATCCGTTATTGCCTGTGACAGTTTACCGGATGATCTGGAAGCCCGTGAATTCCGGATCAGGCTCTACATTTTCAGTCATGACATCGGTGACACGGGCGGCAGGCGGACCTTGGCTCAGAGCTCGCACCATTGCCGCCACGTCGCTAGCTGGCCCCATGAGCAAGGCAAGTACAGAGCCATCAGAATCGTTGCGAACCCAACCTGAAAGACCGCGCTGTTTAGCTTCTGACCGTGTCCAGGCACGGAAAGCCACACCCTGTACACGTCCGGTGATCCGAGCCCTCAAAGCAATATCAGACATTGGAGATTATCCTCTCTGTCATGGAGAAAACACCATAATACGCGTATTTTCCCAGCACAGCCCCCTCATTGCCGCCTAAAAGGTTGGGCATGAGCTGACTCGAAAATCAGCTTTAGTTTTAGGCGGGCTGTTTGGCAGGTAGAAATTCCAGCGGAGATATATTCGCCTGATTTCAATTGGTTATGGATGGTAGTGGCGGAGAGACAGGGATTCGAACCCTGGGAACCCGTGAAGGCTCAACGGTTTTCGAGACCGCCCCGTTCGACCACTCCGGCACCTCTCCGCTATTGACTTTAGTGACTAAAATCAGGTCGTTTTCAGGACCGTTGAACCTGCAACCACACCGTGTTCCAGCGTCGCTTGCTTGACGACAATCTCAACGTTCTTGAAGCCCGTAATTGCAGCAATCTGAGCGCCAGTGCAACCTGATTCTGTCACCTAAATTGCAGCAAATTACATTGATCAGGAAAATAGCTCATGTGCCAATTCAAGAGCATCGATGAGAGTGTCGATTTCATCCGTCGTATTGTACAATCCAAAGGATGCTCTGCAGGTTGCTGTGACGCCTAGATGGTCCATCAACGGCCCGGCGCAGTGATGGCCTGCACGCACAGCAACCCCCCGTTTATCCAGAATTGTCGAGATGTCGTGCGGATGCGCGGCCCCCTCCATTGTGAAGCTGAATATAGCTGCCTTGCCAGCGGCTTGCCCCTGAATATTCAACCAGTTCAAGCCTGAAAACCGTTGCTCAGCATAGGCGCGAAGGCTGGCCTCATGGGAGGCGATATTGTCCAGCCCCAAACCCATCATGTAGTCCAATGCGACGCCCAGCCCGATGGTCTGCACGATGCCCGGCGTGCCGGCTTCAAATTTCATCGGTGGATCATTGTAGATGACCCGGTCTTTGCAGACCTCTTTGATCATGTCGCCGCCGCCCAGAAACGGTTGCATTTCAGCCATCCGTTCAGGCCGGATGTAAATGGCGCCGGAGCCGGTAGGGCCATATAGTTTATGGCCGGTTATCGCATAGAAATCACAGCCGATGTCCTGCACATCCACCGGCATGTGAACGGCGCCTTGGGAGCCGTCCACCAACACCGGAACACCTTTGGCATGAGCGCCTTGGGTGATGGATTTAACGTCGACGACCGTGCCCAGAACATTTGAGCACTGGGTCACGGCCACCAGTTTGGTTTTGGCTCCGATCGCGTCAATGACAGCTTGGGGATCCAGAGAGCCATCGGCCGCGACATCCACCCACTTCAGCACCACCCCCTGGCGTTCACGCAGAAAGTGCCAGGGAACGATATTAGCGTGATGCTCCATCACGCTGAGCACGATTTCATCGCCGGGCTGGAACCGCGGCATTGCCCAGCCGTAAGCGACCAGATTGATACCCTCGGTAGTGCCGGAATTCAGCACGATAGTGTTCTCATCCCCCGCATTCAGAAATTTCGAAATGGTGCCCCGAACCGCCTCGTATCGCTCCGTCGAAAGATTAGAAAGGAAGTGCAAGCCACGGTGAACATTGGAGTATTCTTCCGCGTAGGCGCGTGTGATCGCGTCAATCACCACCCTTGGTTTCTGCGCCGAGGCGCCATTGTCCAGATATGTGAGTGGTTTGCCATTCACCTCACGCGAGAGGATCGGAAAATCGGCACGAATTGTGTCTATGTCATACATTGGCGGATAGTCCCAGGAAGGAAGGCCCGACAAGGCCCAGTAGAAAAGACAGCGCAAGCGCTATGATGATACTTGCCATCAATAAGGCTCCAAACGCCCGCCAAATTGACTGCAACTGATGCACCTCGTTGATAAAACGGGAGAAAATAAACAAGCCAAACAGGGTCGCCGCCAGATTCAGGATCCCGGCAAGGCTTGGTGCCACCAGAAACAACACTGTCATTGCCAGCTGCAACGCAACTTGCAGAAGTTGCAGCCAGACCACAACAGCCAGCAGTTCATCAAACTTGCCCTGCCCCCCCAGCCAGCGGCCAGACGCTTGCAACGCAAAGACAAACACAACCTGCAGCACCAGCACGACCGCAAAGTAACCCAGCGGCGACAGACGCGGAAAAACCACCTCACTTGGCAAGGGGAACAAGATTTCCTGAGCGGAATAGATGATTGCGTTCAAGGCGATAGCCAGAACCATTGCGCTCCACAACAGCTGTCTCGGCCATGGCACGGACAAGATGGAACGGGCGGCTTGTGCCGGTGATGTGAGTGTCATCATAACCAGTGGCTGCAAGTGAAGTATCATTGAGCGTTCCAATATGCCTGCATCAGGCCTGAAATCCAAAACCATAGGAAAAGCGCCAACCAGAGGCCGCCAACCAAAGACAACGCCGGGCCCGGGCCAATAAATCCAGCGGTTAAACCGTTGAGAAGCATCAGCGGGCTGGCTGCCAGCAGCGCCCAAAACAGCGCCAGCCTGGCCCCATAACTGTCGCCCTTGCCGCCGCAAACCCGGACCACAAGAAAAGACACCCAGGACAGGGAATACAGCAGCAACGGGGCGATGAAGATCAGGCCAAATAATGCGCCGCCAAGGAGCATGTTCAGCTCCTGACCGGTGAGATGAGCCTCGCGGGCCAACCTGGGCATTTGGGCGGTAAATGCCAGCATGCAGCCGCCCATCAGGATCGCCAGCGCCCGATCCTCGCGGGGGCCCATGGCCAAAAGCCGCGCCATAACGCGACGCGGGCCTTTGTAAGTGGCGATTATGTCTGTTGTTACCGGCATCAGAGGCGCCGGATCAGCCAGTTTTCAAGTCGGCCAACTATCGTATCTACGATACCCTGATTGCCGATCTCACCGACTGCCTCCGCCAAAAAGGCCAGGGTCAACAGATTGGTGGCGTCCCTGTGAGGCACCCCCCGGCTTTGCAAATAGAACAAAGCATCTTCGTCAATTGCGCCAGAGGTTGACCCGTGTGAGCAGGCAACATCATCGGCATATATTTCCAGCTCCGGCTTGGCCAGAAACTGGCTGTCATCATCCAGCATCAGCGCCTGGCTGATTTGATATCCATCGGTTTTCTGCGCTGTGGATTTGACCAGGATTTTACCTTGGAAAACCCCGGTCGCGCCGTTGCGCAGGACCTTTTTAAAGACCTGCCGGCTTTCACAGTTCTCTGCGACATGGGTGATAAATACGGTGTCGTCGTGATGAAAATCACCATCTCCGACGCAGGCGCCCGCGATATGGACAACGGCGTCATCGCCGAGCAGTTCCACCACTGCTTCGTTGCGTGTCAGCACCCCGTTGACGGTCAACGTGAAGCATTTGAACACCGATTTCTCGCCCAAACGGGCAAACAGATGGGTGGCGGCACGCCGTTCGTGGTCGCGACCCTGGGCGCATATCATATGCAATTCGCCGCCATCAGCGATGTCAATTTCGCTACATTTATTAAACCGAGCAGCGGCAGGTCCGTTTTCCAGCACAGTGGCTGCGGCGCCGGCGTCCACCCGAATGACATGGTGCAGCATGGCATCCGAGTTTTCGCAATTGTGATTGTAAATCAGATTGATCGGCCTGCTGGGTTTTCCGGTCACCCGGATCGCGACACCATCCTTGGCAAAGGCCGTGTTCAGCGCTGCCAAGGGCCGAGGTACCGGATCCTGACCCCGCGCCTCCAGCACGCCATACAGGTCTTTGCTCCAGTGAATATCCTGCGATTCAATGTCCAAGACCCGATCAATCTGAACCCCTTCGAGCCGCAAATCATCAGAGGCCTCTGCATCAAAAACACCGTCTACAAAAACGATTTTCAAGCAATCAAAATCATCAAATATCGGTGCTTCATCATGTTGAAATACGGCGGCCGTTGGCGCGGTTGCCTGGGTCAGCGTATCCGGGCGGGTATACTTCCAATACTCATCCCGCCTGCCTGGCAGCCCCATGGTTTGAACCCGTGACAAGGCAGCCCGGCGCGCCTCGGCCAGACAGCCGCCGACCGGCAGTGTTAGCTCTGATAGGCGGGCCTCGGTGGCGGTTTGTTTCAGATTAGCCAGAGCCATTTACTCTACCTCGGCCAGAATGTCGGCATAGCCGTTGTTTTCCACTTCCAGAGCCAGCTCCGGACCACCGCTTTTGATAATGCGGCCATTTGCCATAATATGTACCACGTCAGGCTTAATGTGATCCAGCAACCGCTGATAATGTGTGATCACCAGAAAGCCGCGTTTTCCGTCACGCAGCGCATTGACGCCTTCGGCAACCAATTTCATCGCATCAACATCCAGCCCTGAATCCGTCTCATCAAGGATGCACATCTTCGGAGAAAGCATCGCCATCTGAAGGATTTCGTTGCGCTTTTTCTCGCCACCCGAGAAACCGACGTTGACAGGTCGCTTCAACATCTCCGCGTCAATCTTCAAGGACTTGGCGGTAGCGCGAACTTCCTTCAGGAAATCGGTTGCGCTCATCGGATCTTCGCCCCGCGCCTTGCGTTGCGCGTTCACTGCCGTGCGCAGAAAGGTCATGTTGCCGACGCCCGGGATTTCAACCGGGTATTGAAAGGCCAGGAACAGCCCCGCAGCGGCCCGCTCTTCGGCTTCCAGCTCCAACAAATCCTGACCATCCAGAGAGGCGGAGCCATCGGTGACTTCATACCCGCCCTTGCCGGACAGCACATAAGAAAGTGTCGATTTTCCCGAGCCGTTCGGGCCCATGATGGCATGAACTTTACCGGCTTCAACCGTGAGGTTAACACCTTTGAGGATCTGCTTGTCTTCGTCTTCAAGTTTTACGTGCAGGTTCTTGATATTCAGCATTTATTTCGCTCCTTGTCGCGAATGTTCACAGGGCTTTGGGGTGGGTCCAGGCCAGCGACCAGTCCTCAAATTACCCCAGTGCGTTTATCTCTCCCCGGCCGCAAACCCGGCCAGGGCGTATAGTTGTTCTTTTAATGCCGCAGGCGCCCAGGCAATCGAGATATCCCTCGCCGTCCCTGGTTCAGCTCCGGCGACAACGATCAAGTCGCAGGCCAGCCGAGGGTTAACCGACGGATCCTTCCAGCGAGATTGCCACAAGCTGCTGCGCTTCCATGGCGAATTCCATCGGCAGCGCCTGCAAAACATCCTTGCAGAACCCATTAACAACCAGGGCAACCGCGGCCTCCTCGTCCATCCCGCGTGAGCGGCAATAGAACAGCTGTTCGTCATCCACCTTCGATGTTGTGGCCTCATGTTCAACCCGCGCCGAATTATTCTTGACCTCTATATAAGGTACCGTGTGAGCGCCGCATTTGTTGCCGATCAACAAACTGTCACATTGGGTGTAATTGCGGGCGTTCTTTGCCTTGGGATGCATAGACACCAGACCGCGATAGGTATTTTGCGCGTGGCCGGCACTTATGCCCTTGGACACGATGCGGGATTTTGTGTTTTTGCCCAAGTGAACCATCTTGGTGCCGGTGTCGGCCTGTTGGTAGTTGTTAGCAATGGCAATCGAGTAGAATTCACCCTGGCTGTCATCGCCGCGCAGGATGCACGAGGGGTACTTCCAGGTCACTGCAGATCCGGTTTCGACCTGGGTCCACATGATCTTGGCGCGATCTCCACGGCAGTCGGCGCGTTTGGTGACGAAATTGTAGATACCACCCTTGCCGTTCTCATCACCGGGGTACCAGTTCTGTACAGTCGAGTATTTCACCTCGGCGTCTTCTTCGATGATAATCTCGACCACTGCGGCATGCAGCTGGGCAATGTCGCGGGCCGGCGCGGTGCAGCCTTCCAGATAGGACACATAAGAGCCCTTGTCGGCGATGATCAGGGTGCGCTCAAACTGGCCGGTATTTTCCGCGTTGATGCGGAAATAGGTCGACAATTCCATCGGACAGCGCACGCCGGGTGGCACATAGACGAAGGAACCATCGGAAAACACGGCCGAATTCAGCGTTGCATAGAAGTTGTCAGACACCGGAACCACGGTGCCGAGGTATTTCTTCACCAATTCAGGGTGCTCTCGGATCGCCTCGGAGATTGAGCAGAAGATCACCCCCGCCTCGGCCAGCTCTGCCTTGAACGTGGTGCCCAAAGAAACCGAGTCAAAGACCGCGTCAACGGCCACTTTCCGGCCTTCGGCGGGGGCGTTTTCGGCGCCCTCGACCCCTGCCAAAATCATCTGTTCTTTCAGAGGGATACCA